>CANGUK010000036.1 GCA_947457095.1 Cyclobacteriaceae bacterium | reverse complement strand
GCTCATAGATTTCAAAGGCCATTCGGGTGATCTTCTGCCCTACTTGCTTATGGTTCAGTACTTCGCTCATGGAATGAATTTTAGAAAAGGAAAATTAGGCCAATTTGCCCTAGATTCAAAACACTTTATCGATGACTATCCTCCTCACTTAGGATATTCAGGTAACTCTGGTACCGGTAAGGATGGATGTACCCTTCGTTTAACTTTTCCAGCACTACACAACCCGGCTCATTGACATGGGTGCAATTGTTGTATTTACATTGCCCCAGGTACTGCCGCATCTCAGGAAAAAAGTGGGAGAGTTCTTCTTCTGCCACATCCAAAATGCCAAACTCCTTGATACCTGGCGTATCGATGAGGTCCCCTGATCCTGGCAAGAAAAATAGTTCTGCAAATGTGGTCGTATGTACCCCTTTGGCACTGTAATCGGATACCTCCTTGGTTTCCTGCTTTGCATGGGGAAGCAGCGCATTGAGTAAGGTGCTCTTCCCTACACCCGAATGTCCTGAAATCAAGTTGGATTTGCCTTGAATATAAGGAAGCAGCTTGGAATCAAGATCCTTATCTTCCAAGGCAGAGACTTCTACTACCGGATAGCCGAGGGGCACATAGATCTCATGAATGTCTTGGAGCCAATCGGTTTCTTCTTCCCCTTCCAACTGATCCATCTTGTTGACGACAAGCAAGGTTGGGATGCCATAACTCTCAGTAGCCACCAAAAAACGGTCAATAAAGCCAAGAGAAGTTCGTGGCTTCTTCATCGTAATTACCAAAATCGCCTGATCAATGTTGCTCGCAATGATGTGGGAAAAATGCTGCTTTCGCGTAGACTTTCGTATGACATAATTGTCCCGAGGCAAGATTTGGTGGATGACCGCCGACTCCTGTCCCTCTTCTTTTTCCAATTCCACCCAATCGCCAACGGCAATGGGGTTGGTCAGTTTGAGTTCATCCTGCTTAAACTTCCCTTTCAGGCGCGCCGAAAGTATCCCCTGATCGGTATGGACCTGGTACCAACTCCCTGTAGATTTGATGACTCTTCCTTTCATTTGGTAGTTGTTGAGGCACTTAGGTGTTCGGTAATTCGGGTAGCGGCGCCGAGGTTTGCCTTTACCCAGTGTTGGGCCGCGGCCACAGACTGAGAATAAATCGTTGGCTGCTCCAGCTTTGCTATTACTTCTTGAAGTTCCTGTGCATTTGCTACCGCAAAGCCACATCCTTCTACTTGACTTTGTGCAGCCTCTGGAAATTTGGACGCAGATCTAGGTTTTCCAAAAATCACGGGGGCCCCAAATCCCAAAGGCTCTAAAATATTGTGAAGACCCCTGCCGAAGCCACCGCCCACGTAGGCAATATGGGCAAATTGGTACAAGGAAGAAAGCATTCCGATGTTGTCAATAAATAAGATTCGATGCGATTGCTCCTCTTTCCACTGGGAGTATTTTTGAGAAGGGATCCCAAGAGTAGTTGCCCATCGATCGATAACTACCGCATCTATTGCATGCGGCGCAATTATCCACAGCCAATCCGGTTTGGACTGGATCAAGGGAATAAGCAGGTTCATGTCTTCCTCCCAGGCGGAACCTATTACTAGGGTAGGCCGACCTTGAATCCAGTTTTTAATTGCAGGAAAGTCCAAGGGATGTGCAGCTGTAGCCGCCACCCGATCAAATCGCGTATCACCAGTAAGGCTAGCTTTGGAAACAGATATGCTAGAAAGGAGCTGAATACTAGCTTCATTTTGGGTAAAAATCCAGTCCATTTGCGCTAGCATCCTGCGGAAAAAATTGCCATACCAGGCAAAATAAGTTTGATCTGGCCGAAAAGATGCGGCAATCAAATACATGGGAATGGCGCGCTTTTTTAAGGCCTGAAGGTGATGGTACCAGAGGTCATATTTTACAAATATGCTTCGGCTGGGCTGCAGGATTCCCACAAAATGCTCCGCCCAAGATTTGCGATCAAGTGGCAGGTAGGTAATGTAATCCACCCCAACCTGTGGCCGCTGGCTTGTCGGTTCATACCCAGAGGGACTGAAAAAACTAACCACTATCCAGGTATTGGGTTCCTTGGCTTTAAGTGCTGCAATGACGGGCTTTGCCTGTTCGTATTCTCCTAAGGAGGCAACATGGAACCAGGTTAAGGGACCTGGGTGGGCAGCTCGAAAGTCAGCAAGCGAGGCAAATAGATTTTTTCGTTGTGCAAAAAAATGCCTGATTTTTGGCACAAAAACGCCGAGGATTGGTAAAATCCTGGTGCTTAACTCCATAAATAAGGTGTACACAGCGTTCATCCTTCAAAAGTAGGCAATCCCTTAGATTTCTATATTTTTTTTAGCTTTTGCTTGGATGAAATAGCCGCGGGTCTTTTTTTTACAGTTTGATGCCTTGCAAGAGGCTCACCACCAACCCTATAGAGTTGAAAGTCGGTACAACTTTTTTTGTAAATGCTTTCACTTACCTAAGAAATGATTAAAGTTTTGTTTGTGTGTTTGGGCAATATCTGCCGGTCTCCACTGGCTGAAGGGATTTTTAATGCCAAGGTGAAATCTTTGGGATTAGAAAAGCACCTGCAATCGGATAGTGCGGGCACTTCGGATTACCATATTGGGGAACTCCCAGATGAGCGAACTCTGATATGCGCCAAGAGGAAAGGCATTGCCATCCAGCACCGGGGAAGACAGGTTCACCGCACAGATTTCAGGGATTTTACCTACATCGTAGCGATGGATGAACACAATTTGAAAAATTTAAATCAGCTCAAAGAAAAAACGCCCCAGTCAAACAAGGAAGTTTACCTTATGCGCAACTTTGTCGCTGGGAGTACTGGTCTCCCCGTACCCGATCCTTATTATGGTGGTGAAAAGGAATTTGAGGAAGTATACGCTATTCTGGATGAAGCCTTGGATGGATTCCTTGACCATCTAAAACAGGCACATCCCCAACTCGGCGATAAAGTGGAGTAATTTTTTTATCCTTCTTTCTTCATAGTACCCCCGCTAGAAGCAACTAGCCTTGCTGGGCAGCAATCATTTAGGAATACTTACTTTTTGGCCTGTTTTCACTGCCTTAAAGATGGCATCTATGATATGCATATCCTTTAAGCCTTCCTCTCCATCCACGGGTAAAAGCGGCTGCTTCCCATCCAAAATAATCGCCGCCATTTCATCCATTTGGGTGGTTTGGTGGGTCACATGGCTGTGCTCGAGTGGACCGGAATGAGTCTTAGCTTTGATGGGGCCATATCCTGTGGAGGGTTGCATTTCTGCAAAACCTTTGGTCCCGCTTAGAAAAAATTTATCCAAGTAGTTGAGGGAGTAGGTAGACAAACAGGAGGCAGTAGCCCCTGAAGGGAAGCCCATCTGAAAAGTGATGGTCTCATCTACACCTTCTTTAAATTTGATTGGATCTGTTTTGGTTTCCTGCGCGGTCACCCAAATAGGGTCCTCCCCCAGCATGTAGCGAGCTCCATTGATGGAGTAGACACCAATATCCATCATGGCTCCACCTCCTGACAGGGCCTTGTTTAACCGCCACTGGGAAGGGTCGCCAATGATAAATCCACTCAACCCTTGAAAAAAGAGCGTTTTGCCAAATTCACCTGCACGCTGTCTTTTGACAATGTCTAGGGTATTGGCCTCAAAGTGCATGCGGTAGCCGATCAAGAGCTGAACCCCAGCTGCCTTACAGGCAGCTACCATCTCTTTACCCTCTTGGGCGTTGACAGCCATGGGCTTTTCGCAGATGACGTGCTTGCCCGCCTTTGCCAATGCAATTGTATGCTCTTTGTGCAAGGCATTGGGGGTAATCACATAGACTGCATCGATGTCTTTGTTGTTTTTGATTTCAGCCACATTGTCGTAGGAGTAGCAATTCTGAGCAGGTAGCCCATATTTTTCCTTCCATGACTCGATTTTGGAAGGAGTGCCACTGATTACACCGACCAACTTGGCTCTTGAGCAATCCTTCATCGCTTCAGCGACTCTAGAGGCATAACTTCCAAGGCCCATGAGGGCCACACGCAATACCTTTGGTTCTTGTTGACCCAAGGCCTCGGCAATACTGTCAGAAAAGGGAAGACTGATTGCAAGCGTGGTAAGGCCTGCTTGGTGGAGAAATTGTCGGCGTGAAGACATGCGCATCAGGGGTTTGTACACTAAAAGTTAGCAAAACCCTGTGGCAAGCAAAGCCAAAACCTACTTTTTTCTTCGAACGGCCTGATAGGTGGTTCGGGTGGTCTGTTCTAAAAGTAGGGCATATCCTTCCATCAACATTGGGATTTCCTCCACTCTGGGCTTGAGAATGGTCAGGAGTTCTAGTTCCTCGTTGTACCGAATCTCAAAGGCTGTCTTTAAACTTTCCACCAATTGCTCCAACTTAAAAAGCTGGGTGTCCAGCACGATGGAAACTGTGATTGCAGATACTTGAAGCATATTCACGCGCAACTTAAGTACCTGAAGTTGCTCGTAAATTTTTTGGATGTGTTGTTCCTCAATGAAGGTAAAGTCCGTCACCTTGAAGGTCACCAACACTTGATTTTTCTTTAGTACCAGAGTAGGCACCTCGTGCGGGGCAGCATGCTCGTGGATTTTGGTTCCTGAAGCTTCAGGATCCAAAAAGGACTTCACAAATAACGGGATGCCGGCATTGGCGAGCGGCTTGATGGTTTTGGGGTGAATAACCGAGGCCCCGAAATAGGTCATTTCTGCTGCCTCGCGATACCTGAGTTCATCAAATTTTAGGGTATTTGGAAACAGCTTGGGATCTGCATTGAGTACGCCAGGCACATCTTTCCAAATGGTCACCGACTCCGCATCCAAACTGGTGGCAAGAATCGCCGCTGTAAAATCAGATCCCTCCCTTCCAAGCGTGGTGGTTAGTCCTAGAGGATCTCTCCCAATAAATCCTTGCGTCAAAATCGTTGTGTGTTCCAATAGGCCAGCCCATTGATTCTGGCAAGCGCTGCGGGTCTTTTCCCAATCTATTTTTGCAAATCTAAAATCCGAGTCCGTATGGATCACGCTTCGTGCATCCTGCCAAGCAAGGGTTAATCCTTTAAAAGTTAGGTATTCAGAGACGACAAGGGAAGAAAGCAATTCCCCGTAACAAATCAGCTGATCATACACTTCATCGTAATTGATTTTGGAAATAGGCAAGTCCAAGATGGGTTGGGCGGTATCCAACAGCTGCTCTATTTTCTCAATTACCGGATGAGCAGGGGGGAAAAGCTCCTCGCAAACTTCCAGATGGAAATGCTTAATCTGCTCCCACTCTTTCGAAAAATTGGCTTGCTCCAACTTTTTAGCCAAAACTGCCTCCAGCGCATTGGTTGTTTTTCCCATAGCAGAAACTACGATGAGCTTGTTGGTCTGAAGCCGAGACTGGAGTATGGTATGGAGATTAAGGAGTGCAGCCGCATCTTTTACGGAAGCTCCACCAAATTTGTACACTTGCAAAGTCCTGTTCATAGGCAAATAGGAGCACCAAAATTCCTTGCTGCGAAGTTACATAAAGAGGATTGATCCACCTAAAAGTCAGGCCCCAAGGAGGAATGCTCCACGCTAATCCTCTCGAATCACCACTATTCAAAAATTGACTAAGATTTGGGAAGAGATGTTTACATTTGCTACTCTAACTGTAACAACCATGGCATTACGCTCCCTGTACCTCTCGCTAGCCATTTTAGCAATGGCAGTCACCACTTGGACCTCTTGTGGACCTAAAGCACCCGTCATTGACGAACGGTTTGCAACCCAAACTGAAAAATTGCTCATCAAGGTGGATACGCTACACAGCGGATTCGAGAATCCTTGGGGCATGACTTGGCTCCCTGATGGAACCCTCCTGGTGACCGAAAGAAAAGGAGAAATCTTGGTGTTTAAGGAAGATAAATTTTCAGGGGAAAAAATCCAGGGCCTTCCTCCAGTTCACAACGTGAATCAAGCAGGACTTTTGGATATCGCGGTGCATCCCAATTATGCAGAAAATGGCTGGATTTACATCTCCTATGCGAAGCATTTTGAAGACAGTACAGCTGCCACCACCATCCTAAGATTCAAACTGGACGGCACCACTGCAGTCAATCAAGAAGAATTGATCGTGGCAGGACCTTCTTGGAAAGGTGGGCGCCACTTTGGTAGCCGGATCGTTTTTGACAAGGCTGGCTTCCTCTATTTCTCCAATGGAGACAAGGGAGATACCCCAATGAATGCACAAAACCTGAACAATGCTCACGGAAAAATTCATCGCATCAAAGACGATGGAGGTATCCCTGCAGACAACCCGTTCAAGGATTCCTTGGGTAACACCAGCTCTATTTGGACCTATGGCAACAGAAACCCACAAGGGCTATTTTATGACAAGGAAACTGATCGAATCTGGGAGGTAGAACACGGCCCAATGGGAGGAGATGAATTGAATCTAATTGAAAAAGGAAAGAATTACGGCTGGCCTGTGATTACTTACGGCATCAATTACGATGGTACTCCTATCACTGATATCCAAGAAAAAGAAGGCATGGAACAGCCCAAACACTATTGGGTACCCTCCATCGCTACCTGTGGTGTGGCTGTAGTGACTTCTGACAAATACCCAGCTTGGAAAGGAAACATCCTAATTGCCGCCTTGGCGAAGCAGCACATCGCCCGCGTGGAAATGAATGGAACCACCTATGTGAAGGAAGAAAAATTACTTCAAGACATTGGACGCGTTCGCCAAGTGGCCCAGAGCCCAGATGGATACATCTATGCCATCACAGAGGCAACTGGCCTATTGGTAAAATTGCTTCCAATCCGATAAAGTTTTCGGATATACTTACATCAAAGACCTTTCAAGCGAAAGGTCTTTTTTTTGTACTCTCCTTATCAGTAAATTACTTCCCAAAATCAATCCGAAAAATTGACGCCGCCTTCCAAACTCTTTCTGCTTAACAGGCGTTAGGGAGGTATGTCATTGAACGCAAACATTATGAAAACTTTTCCTCTCATTCTCATCGCTTTTGTGGGGTTGCTATCTCCATTTTTTTCTTGCCACGCCAAGGAAGGAGACCCTCTTCCAGATAGCCTGTCCAACCAAAATTTCATTACCCAAACGGAGAAGATGATCATCAAGGTGGACACCCTTCACCGTGGATTTCAAAACCCTTGGGGGATGACTTGGATCAATGCGGAAACCTTGTTGGTTACCGAGAAAAAAGGGGAACTCTTAATTTTCAAAAAAGACAGCTATACCGGCCAAAAAGTCACAGGCCTCCCAAAATTTTACACTACAGGCCAATCTGGATTATTGGACATTGCTATCCATCCCAATTATGCCCAGAATGGCTGGATCTACATTGCATATGGCAAACCTGTAGGCGATGGAGGGGCAACGACTATCGCTCGATTTAAACTCTCAGGCACGAGTGTCACCTCTTTTGAAGAACTGATCGTCACTTCTCCCGAATGGAAGGGAGGAACCCATTACGGCAGCAGAATTGTTTTTGATAACCAAAATTACCTCTACTTCAGCAATGGGGAGCGTGGCAGTCAGGACAATGCACAAAATCTGAAAAATTCGCACGGAAAAATTCACCGCATCCACGACGATGGACGAATTCCTACTGACAATCCGTTTGTAGGTACCCCAGGAGCGATTGGCTCGATTTGGACCTATGGAAATAGAAACCCACAGGGACTATTTTTCGACAAGGCCTCCAACCGTCTTTGGGAAGTTGAGCATGGCCCTCGGGGTGGAGATGAACTGAATATCCTCGAAAAAGGAAAAAATTACGGTTGGCCAGTCATCACCTACGGCATCAACTACAACGGCACCCCCATCACAGAAATTACTGAAAAAGAGGGTATGGAGCAGCCGGTCAAGTACTGGGTCCCTTCGATTGCCACCTGTGGAATGACTATGGTGACTTCGGATCGCTATCCTGCATGGAAGGGAAATATGCTGATAGCTGCACTAGCAGGCACCCACATTGCACGCGTAGAGATGAATGGAACAAAACCTGTGGGAGAAGAAAAATTGCTTCCAGGGATAGGTCGGGTGAGGCAGGTAGCTCAAAGCCCGGACGGATATCTATATGCCATTACCGAAGGAACAGGGCTATTGATCAAGTTAATGCCTGCCGAGTAAGGTTCAACAAATCTTACTTCTAAACCTATCTAGACAAAATCCACATCCACACTGAAGGGGTACTTCATCAAAAATTGAAGGGCCTCTTCGATGGACAGGTCTTCAAAAAGTACGCGGTGCAGATTTTCTGTAATTGGAGCACGGATGCCTGCAGTTTTCAAAAAGGCATCTACAATTCGGATCGTGTTGACCCCTTCTGCCACCTCTTCCATGGAAGCCATAATCTGACTGAGGCTCTCCCCTTTTGCAAGGCGAAATCCTACGGTAAAGTTTCTAGAGTCCGGGGAGTTGCAGGTAGTCACCAAATCACCGATCCCAGCAAGGCCCATGACCGAACTGGCAGTTCCACCTAGGGCTTTACTCAAATGTGCCATTTCTACAATTCCTCGGGATATCAATAGGCCTTTTGCATTTTCTCCCAGCCCTAGTCCCGCCAATGCTCCTGCAGCAATTGCAATTATATTTTTGAGCACTCCACTGAGCTCCACACCAATGATATCGGAGTTGCCATAGACTTGAAATTTTTCGGAGCGCAGCAATCGTTGCCCTTCCTGAATGACCTCGTTGTACTTACTGGCGATCACTGTAGCAGCGGGTTGTCCATCACTGAGTTCCTTCGAAATATTGGGCCCAGCTAGGCAGCCCACCCGTACCGCGAGGGTTTCTTGGACAATCACCTCGCTCATGGTCAAGATTTGTTTGCGCCGTAGCTTCTTGAGGGTATCCCATTCCTCCCCATCGGCAAGCTGTACGGCCAAGCCTTTGGTTCCATGGATTACAAGGTGATACGGGTGTAAAAATGGAGCAAAGGTTCGGGTCACTTCCAAAAATGCTGCCGAAGGAATCATAAAGAAAAGTACGCCGCAGGAAGCACAAAGTTCCTCCGGAGAAAAAGTAGCTTGAATCTTAGGATTCAATATTTTCCCAGAAGCGCTGTGTTGGGTGTTGATTTCCTCCACCACTTCTTGCTTGCGGGCATAGACCATCACCTCATTTTTTTCGGCGAGCATGTTGGCTATGGCAGTGCCAAAGCTTCCAACTCCAATTACCCCAATGGGCTGCGATTTAGAAGAGTTTTTCAAGGCCATACCCATGCAGTCTGTTGTGGTAAAAATAGAGCAAGCTCATGTCTTCAGTAGTCAAATTACCTGCTGCATCTTTGATGAGCGGGCGCTTGGCATGGTACATTCCCACATTATCCAATCCATGTGTGATGATCTCATCCATCGGACGATTGAGGTGGGGTGCCGAATCAATTTTGCCTTGGGCTTTTAATTCGAAAATTTGGTCTAGGACACGTTGACATGCAGCTTTGAACTCCACATAGTTGAGAACCAAATCTTCTTGCGGAAGGCGGATCAAATCAAACAAGTCCAATTTGGCATTTTTTGCCTGGATCAATTCAAAGGCCACAAAAGCCACCAAGTGGGAACTAAATACCCGATTGATTTTGTGAAATTCCTCCACAATACGCTTACCTAGCATCTGGGTGTATTCTTCCTCTCTTTGGGCATCAACAGTCACTTTTCCATTGGACATGAAATACTCCTGCGTATTCACTACGCGGCCCCATTTGTCCAAACTCTTTCCTTCCTGGTCCACATAATTGCCCATGACATCCATGGCGCTACCGATGGAAACAGAAATGTCTGAACCCTTGGTAAAAAACTTAAATAGAAACTTCGAGATTTTGTAAGAGGTAGAAAACTCATCATTTTCCTTGTAGTAGCGCTCCTGACCCGTCATGCTCAAGTAATCTTGAATAAGTCCTGGTGCTTCTAACACAAAGTGGTAATTGATGGTCACAGGAACAATAAAAATCTTTCCTGAGACATCTGTAATGCCATTTTGAAAATTAGCACGCTGCGCCTCAATGGCGGTACTGAGTAGTCCTAACTTCAGTTTGGACTCGATGATTCCGCTTCTAGAACGTGTGCCTCCAGGAAAGAAAAGGCTGTGGCAACCAAATTGGATTGCCTCCTTGGAGTACGTTTTCAGGGTCTCCAAGTACATCATGTTTTTCTTTCTACGATCCACCTTGTAGGCTCCCAAGGCATTCATGAAATAGGCAAAAATCGAGATATTGAACAGGTTCAGACCTGCTCCGTAAATAAATGGAGGCATGCCCAAGACTGAAATAATCCATCCAATCAGGACGCTGTCCAAATTCGAAAAATGGGTAGGCACCATGACCACGGTTCCCTTGGTAGCCAATTCACGAAGCTGCGCTGTTTGTCCGGTAATTTGGATTTTGTCTTGAAGGGTAAATTGATTGCTAAACAAGGACCCAAAGCCCTTTACCCGAGCAGCGTTGAGGAGTCGTGAGAAACCATAGGTTACTACCCTTCGGGTAAACTTGTAGTGGGAGGCTTTGAAATTGGATGCTATTTCTTCGGAATAGCGGGAAGTGATTTTTCGAAGTACTTCCTGGTAGGCCTCAAGTTTCTTGGCTTTACTTCCGGAAACTTCCGTATGAATTTGAAGTAATTTGCTTTTTACTTCCCCCCAAAATGGGCCTTCATCGTCCGGATCTACATCCCATGGATTTTGCTTGATTCGAAGCTTTTCTCTGTAGAGTGTTGTCTCGAGTTCTTCCTTTAGAATTTCGGGATTTTTTCCGATTAAATCCAAAATTCTCCCCTCCGAAAGGGTTGCTACCTTTTTGACAAACTCCTTGCGCTCGCGGGCGAGCTTTACCACAGGCCATTCGTCTTTTTCAGGCAAAATGGGAGCGTATTGGTGTTTGATATAGTTCTCCTCCAAGTGGTCGTTCTGTTTTTAAAAACTCCCAAAGATAAGCAAAAAGGAACTCTGGCATTCCAATTATTCGGAGGGATCTTTCTGCGGAATAGATTTCATAAAAATCATCACCACGACTGTGGTCAGAATGCCCATACCCCCTGCAAAAAACACGGACTGTGTAGTGTAATTCATCAGGTTAAAATAGGCCTCAGCTTCCTGTAAAGTCATTTTTCCAGAATTGACAGTCAACTGAATGATGTTGGAAAAATAATCAGGAGAAATCAGGCTATGGGAAATGTATTGGCTCAGAGGAGTCAGCACCACCACAACTAGGGTTAGCAGCAATCCAGACAGAAACCCTTGTATAAAAGTCATCCTACCGCCGTAGGTTTTTCTCTTTTTCTCCCAAAGCGCTACTACATAAATAAAAATCGCAAGTGGCGCATACAGGAGGGTGTACGTGGCATGCTGCTCGATCAAGCGATCGTGCCAGCCCAGACTTTTCTCTAGAAGCATCCAGGCCAAGCCGGATAAGAAGAAAAGAAAACCCCATTTCAATTCGATTCGGAACTTTTTCATAAATAAGAAGGGGGAGAAAAGTGAAAGTAGAATTTAAATTACACAAAAAAGAAACGTTTTCCTACTTCTAGAGTTGAATGAAAAAGGAAGTTTCCAAATTGTTGTCCATGCCAAAAAGCGTGGTATTTTTACAGCTTCCAACCGTGATGAAACTAGACCTCAAACACATTCAAGTCCCCATTGAGTCCGAGATGGCTCAGTTTGAACATAAGTTCCGGGACTTTATGAAAAGTAAGGTCAAGCTTCTCGACCACATCACCCACTACATCGTCAAGCGAAAAGGGAAGCAGATGCGTCCCATGTTTGTTTTTCTTACAGCGGGAGTATGTGGACCAATCAATGAATCTACCCACCGCGGTGCCGCACTGATCGAACTGCTGCATACCGCTTCCTTGGTTCACGACGATGTAGTCGATGATGCCAACTACCGTAGGGGATTTTTTTCTATCAATGCACTCTGGAAAAATAAAATTGCCGTATTAGTAGGGGACTACCTCCTCTCCCGCGGCTTGCTTCTCAGCGTAGAGCACAACGACTTTCACCTCTTACGGATTGTCTCCAATGCCGTGCGGGAGATGTCAGAAGGGGAGCTGCTGCAAAGCTACAAGGCAAGAAAACTGGATGTAGAAGAGGACGTGTATTACCAAATTATCCGACAAAAAACCGCCAGCCTCATTGCTTCTTGCTGCTCCGTAGGCGCCTCTAGTGTATGCACCGACGAGGAAACCATCCAACGCATGTGGGATTTTGGGGAAAAAGTAGGGATGGCCTTCCAAATCAAGGATGACCTTTTTGATTATGGTGAGGATGAAATTGGCAAACCACTGGGAATTGACATCAAGGAGAAAAAGATGACTCTCCCACTCATCTATGCGCTTCGAAATGCCGATTGGCTGGAAAAGAAAAAAATCATGTACCTCATCCGAAACCGATCTGAAGACAAAAAAGCGGTGAATGAGGTCATTTCCTTTGTCAAAAAAAGTGGGGGACTCGATTATGCCAAGCAGAAGATGACCGCGTTTTACCAGGAGGCACTTGCGCTATTGGATCATTTCCCTGATTCAGCCTACAAATCTTCCTTGCGAGATTTGGTCTTGTACTCCATCGAACGGAAGAAATAGGGGATTAATTTTAAATCCACTTGCGGTAAACAATGGTGTAGAATCCGTTTCTGCCTAATCTCGGGTATAGTTACCTACACGAATCACATCAGCAAACACCCCAGCAGCCGTCACTTCAGCGCCTGCTCCAGGACCTCGGATGATCATTGGCCGATCGTAGTAGCGATCAGTAGTGAGCAAAATCATGTTGTCAGATCCTTCTAGCCCATAAAATGGATGTGAAGCGGGGATTGAACGAAGACCTATTTCGGCTTTCCCATCTTCCAAAGTCGCCATAAACCGGAGTTTTTCTCCTTTTTGTCTTGCCTGCTCCAATAGCTGGGCATAGGACGCATCTTCTTCTTTCAGAAGTTCCATGAATTTTTCCACGGTAACCCCCGCTCTCGCATTCTCAGGCACTAGGGAGGAAACCACTACATCTTCCACTTCAAGGGGCTGTTCCGCTTCCCTTCCCAGGATCACCACCTTCCTTGCGACATCCATCCCACTCAAATCATCCCGCGGATCAGGTTCGGTATATCCTTTTTCTTTGGCCTGTGCTACTACTTCCGAAAATGGGGTACCTTTTTCCAGCTCGGAAAAAATAAAATTTAGGGATCCACTCAGCACTGCTTCAATGCGGTGAAATCGGTCCCCAGAAAGCATCAAATCGTGAATGGTATTGATTACCGGAAGACCCGCCGCCACATTGGTCTCGTAGAGAAAGTGTACCCCTCGGCTTTTTGCGAGTTGCTTTAAGGCCAAATAGCTTTCCAAAGAGCCCGAGTTGGCTTTTTTGTTGGGGGTAACAATCGCGATTTTCGCCCCCAAAATTCGAGAGTAAATCTGGGCTACCTCTTGGCTCGCCGTACAGTCCACGAGCACTGAATTGGAGAAGTTCATTTCCTCAATGGTATCCACAAAGGCATTTAAATCCATTTTGGAGTGCGAAGGGCCCAGTTCTGGTAAACTAGTCAACTCAAATCCATCCTCATCGAAAGCCATGTATCGACTGTTGGCCATGCCGTGAACTTGGATATCCAGCTGGTTTTCGAGGAGCAATTTTTCCTTTTGCTGTGCAATCATGCGTAGCAATGCCGTACCGATGAGACCTGTGCCCACCAAAAAAAGGTGGACCACCTTGTGCTCCGAGAGGAAAAACACCTCGTGCAGGGCATTCAATGCTTTTTGCAAGTCTGCCTGGGGTATGATTGCAGAAATATTCAATTCAGAACTTCCCTGGGAAATGGCAGCCACATTGATGTTATTCTGGCCCAAGGCCCGAAACATTCTGCCTGAAGTTCCAGGATCATGTTTCATATTTTCACCCACCACTGCTACTAAAGCCATGCCAGGGAGTAGGGATACCGGATCCATTTCCCCGGACTTGATTTCGTAGAAAAATTCTTGCTCGATCAATTCCTTTGCTAAAATCGCCTCCTCAGTAGCCAGTGCCAGACAAATGCTATGCTGTGAAGAAGCCTGAGAAATAAGCAAACTCGAAAGTCTTGCCTCAGATAATACGGTGAAAATTCTACCTAAACTTCCACCTGCAGCCATCCAACCGGCACTTTGAAGCGTCATGAGGGTTAGGTTGGAGCGCGAGCTAATGCCCTTGATCAAGCCGCCTTCTCGTACTTCTCCATTGATCAAGGTGCCTGGGTGGCTTGGATCAAAGGTGTTTTTAATTTGAATCGGGATATTCTTCTTCATCGCCGGCTGCATGGTAGCCGGGAAAATAACCTTGGCACCAAAATGGGAAAGCTCCATCGCTTCCGCATAGCTCAGCTGTGGAATGGTAAATGCAGCATACACCATCTTGGGATCACAGGTCAAGACCCCTGGTACATCAGTCCAGATCTCAAGAACCTCTGCATCCAAAGCACTTGCCAAGATAGCGGCAGTGTAATCGGAACCAGACCGCCCCAAGGTGGTCGTTTCCCCTTTGATAGTTGAAGCAATAAATCCAGTCACCACTTTGACTCCCTCATGCTTGGCAAAATATTCTTGGATTTGAGCCTGTGTAATGGCTTCCTCCACACGCGCCTGCCCAAAGCGATCATCGGTTCTTATAATCTCCCGAGCATCAACAAAACATGTGGGAATCCCCTTTGCTGCCAATGCTTCTGACAGAATGAAAGTACTCAGTCGTTCCCCAAAGCTTGCCACATAATCTAGCGTTCGCGGAGATTGTTCTTTGATTAAGTAGATCCCGTGGTAGAGATCTTCCAATTCGTGGAATCGTTGGCGGATAAAGGTGTTTACTTGCTCTCTTTTTTCATTCCCTAGAAGGGCATTGGCCATCCTAAAGTGCCTTTCCTCAAGGGCAAGTAATGCCTCCTTGTAACCTAGATCTCCTGACTTTGCTAGATTCGCTAGGGCAAAAAGTTGCTCAGTCACACCTCCAAAGGCAGAAAAAACCACCACCAATTCCGACACCTGGAGTTGGTCTTGGATGATCTGAAAAACCTGCTGGATGTTGTTGGGGTTTTCTACGGAGGAACCTCCAAATTTGATGACTTTCATAACGAAATGGATAGGATAAAGAGTGGGTCGGATCAGGGATCCAAGGAGAACAAAAAATCTACCCCTGCATGGGCTTTGACTCCTGCCAAAATTGCTCATACCAACCCTTTGGGGCAAAAGCACGAGCAATACCTGCGCAAGTCTGTGAAGATAAACTAAAGCCTAGGTTGGAAATTGGAAAAATCATTTCTAAAGCAATTGACTCTCAATTTTACTAGAAAAAAACAGAATTGTCAATAAAAGTGAAACAAAAGGCTCCTTTTATTGCGAATAGCTTATCAATACACTAGTAAATTTGAAAATTTAAAAATCAAATTCGGCCACCAAGAAGAGGCCAGTCTTCGAATTTTCCGGCTTAATGAATTTCGTTGATAGATTGGGACTTCCCTCTAAACTGAATCGCTTCGCCCTTTTTCTTACCTACCAAGAGCTCGCCTAGGGGAGAATTTTTGCTTAATAAAAATACGGACTTATCCCCAACTTTTACCTGGCCCATACTGACTGCCAACAAAAACCATTCGGTTCCCAATTGTACCAGAGCACCTTCCTGAACGGTGGGAGGCGTATCTTTGATGGTTTGCAATCGATACAATTCTTCTAAGTCCAAATTACTTTGTTTGATTTGCTTTTCTAGAGAATTGAGGTCCTGAGTCATGGTCTCCCGACTCGTTTCATACTTATCTCCTGCGCTATTTTTTTCCTCTTCGAGGATACTTTCAATGATATTTTTTCGCTCTTCAGCAAGAAGGGCTTCTTTTTGTTTCAGTTGGCTGATTGCAATCTGGTAGACTGCACTTTTTAATTCATTCATACAGATTACTCTTGACAAGGTTCTTTTCTTCGGGTATCGATGATGTAGACAATTTTCCATCCTTCAGACATCTTCACGAGTTGGAAAGAATTCACCCCGCAATGGGAAAAGGTGTCGTTTACATAAAATTTATAGGGGGTCCATGCACTGGCCATAGATCCATCCACTTTGATTTGGTAGGAGAGAATGCGCTCATCTAGGGTAGTTCCTTCTGGGGTACCGGCAATTCGTTTGACAAAATCAGCCACCGAATTGCTGCCTACAGTAGTTCCTTCAGGCTTCTGCTGCACGGTTTGCATCAAACCTTCGGGAGAAAAAGCAGCGGCTACCTGTTCTGCATTTTTTTGTTTCATGCCATCAAACAGAGATCGAATGACTGCTTCAACTTCCTGTTCAGGAGTTTGAGCAAAGGCTGGAAGCCCAAGTAAGCAAACAAGGATTCCTGCTAGAATCCATTTTTTCGGATGCAAATTAAATTCCACCATAGAGTGTAAAGGTCATGTTGGTTAAGGCTGGGGTATTGACTGCATAGTGCATTGCCTCCGCAATATCGGAAGGATTCACCCATTTTGAAAAATCAGCGGAGGGCATAGCGGCACGATTCGCTTCGGAGTCCAAGATACTCGGCACAAATACATGGGTACGGATGTCGGTATCCTTTACTTCCGCTGCAATAATTTCTGCCAAGGAGTTTACCAAGCGCTTACTCAAGGCGTATGCCACTGCACTTTTTGCTTCATTGGGCTCCAAGGCTGTTCGAGCTCCTACAAATAGCAACGCGCCACGTTGCTGTTTAATTACTAATGGAAGAAAGGCGGTGGCCACGGTAAATGCACTAAAAAAATTAAGTTGGATCTGCTGTGTAAGATCCTGCTGGCGGGTCGTCATCAGATCACCAGATGCATAGCCTCCGACCAACATAGCGATCGCTTCAAGGTCCCCAAATTGGGACTCATACTCAGAAACAAATTCTTGAACTGCGTCCTCATCCGTCACATCCACTTCATAGGTGACATCGGCTTCCAGTGCTTGCTCGTTGGCCTCAGGTCGCACAAGCGCTATGACGTAATATCCTTCCCGCTTAAACTTACCCACTACAGCAGTACCTAAGGCACCAGCTGCTCCTGTAATTACTATATTTCTGCTCATCAGTCCGTCAAATCCTTCCTATATTTGCTAAAATAGGGTTAATTTTTCGATAGAACCATGAACCACCTCAAAAGCAGCATCCGAGTTAAGGAAAATGTGCGCAAAACCTACTTTGCGGTTAAACTCATTTTCCTCATTGTTTTAGAGATTTTCTATGCTGGCGAGACCGTAGTCTCTCCATTTTTAGAGAAATACGAAATTTTGAACCACATCATCCGTGCACTCATTTTTCTTTTGAGCGCGAACCTGATTTTTTCTTTAGGAAGAATCATCACACTACGGATTTACCTGCAACAGCGGGAGGAGACCAAGGTGCAGCCTAACTTTATGCTCGGGATTGATCGCATTGAGTTTTTGCTCAACTTGATTGCCATACTTATTTCCCTCATGCTTGCTTTTGGAATTCAGCCCTTGGAATTTTTGACCAGCATCACCATCGTGGCGGCGGCCCTAGCCTTGCTGACCAAGGACTACATCACCAATATTGTGAATGGATTGATCATGATGTTTTCGGACCAACTTGAAATCGGAGACAAGATCCAAATTGGAAGGCATACCGGCTTTATTCGAGACATTACCTTGATCAATTTGGTGTTGAAAAACGATGCTGGCGAAATCATTTTGATCCCAAATACCATGGCCTTGGCTGAGGATGTAGTCAATTTCTCCAAAAACAATACCCACCAAGTCATCTTTGATGCGGAGATCACCTCAAAAAATGAGATTCACCTCAGCCAACTCGAGGACTCACTCCAAGTGATTTTAAGCCAGTATCCGGAGGTAGTCATTAAGGAAGGTGCTCAGCTAAATATTTTGGAACGGAGAACAGAAAATTTATTGATTCGCTATCAATTCCCAATTAAATCCGGAGAAAAGCAGACCGAGATCCAAGTAAAAAAATCCATCAACCAAGCACTTATCGACTGGAACTATGAGCTCCGAAAAGGGGAATTACTTTGATTGGGTTTACCAGGTAGTACGAGAAATTCCTGCAGGCCGAGTAACTAGCTATGGCGCGATTGCCCATTTTTTAGGACTAAAATCCGGAGCCCGAATGGTGGGATATGCCATGAATGCCGCCCATGCCCTACCCGATGTGCCGGCCCATCGCGTCGTGAATAGGCAAGGAATTTTGACAGGAAGGCATCATTTTTCTACGCCTACAGCCATGCAAACCCTACTCGAAGCAGAGGGAGTGATCATTCAAAACGATCAGGTAGTGGATTTTGAATCCCGCTTTTGGAGCCCAGAAAATGAACTTAAAATTTAGACTTTTTGCGCAGAAGGTAGAGCCCAGTAAACATCAAGGCCCCATTCAAAATCAGCGCCTCAAAACCAAATGTGTAGCCCCAAAGCCATTCTTGGGAATTGGAAGTGATCACAAATGTCAGGGAGGGAGCAAGCACAGCTAAGGCAGGAACCCAGACATCTTTCACTTGATGCTTGGTAAATAAGCCAAATCCAAAGAGCCCCAATAGTGGTCCATAGGTGTAGCCAGCTAGGATAAACACCGAATTGATTACACTTTGGTCATTGAGCCAGTAGAAGGCAAGGATGAGTAAAAACATCAAGAAGGTAAAGCCAATGTGAACGAGCTTGCGGATGAAGAGGCGGCGTTCTGGCGTATAATTCCGTTCGATCTGAAGAAAGTCGTAGCAAAAGGAAGTAGTCAAGGCAGTGAGGGTAGAATCCACACTTGAATAGGCTGCAGCGATGATGCCCAGTACAAAAACAATTCCCGCAAAAGCGGAGAAATGCTCCGTGGCTAGGAGTGGAAACAAGCCATCTGACTTTGCAGGAATGGCAATTCCCTTGGTTTCGGCATACAAGTATAGCATCACCCCTAAGGATAGAAATAGCAGGTTGACCACGACCAAAATCACGGTAAACCAAAACATGTTTTTTTGTGCATCGCCGAGGGTCCTACAAGTGAGGTTTTTCTGCATCATGTCCTGATCCAAACCCGTCATTACGATGGTGATGAACGCCCCCGAAATAAATTGCTTGAAGAAGTTGGTGCCCGCCTTCCAATCCCAGTTGAAGATTGTCGAACGCTCGTCTTCACTTATTCTGCTGATGTAGTCGCCCAAACTTTTCAGTTCCAACTCAGAACCTATTAAACCCATCGTAATCAGGACCGAAGCTAGCATAAAGGTGGTCTGAAAGGTGTCCGTCCAGACTACCGTCTTAATTCCTCCTCGGTAAGTGTACAACCAAATCAACCCCACCGTAATCAGCACCGACACCCAAAAAGGAATCCCCAAAGCGTCGAATAGAATCAATTGGAGCACACTTGCTACAAGGTACAGCCGCAGGGAAGAGCCTAAGGATCTAGACAGAATAAAGAAAAAAGCCCCCGTTTTATAGGACCAAAACCCAAATCTATCTTCCAAATAGGCATAGATGGAAACTAAATTCAGGCGATAGTAGAGCGGCAATAAGACCTTGGCAATGGTAAAGTAACCGAGCGTATATCCCAAAACAACTTGGAAGTAATAGAAGTTAGAATTACCAACCTCGCCCGGTACAGAGATGAAGGTAACACCAGACAAGGAGGCACCAATCATTCCAAAGGAAACCAGAAACCAATGGGAATTGCGGTCTCCTGTAAAAAAGGTATCGCCTGTCAACTTCCGCGTAGTCAACCAAGAAATGAAAAAAAGTATTCCGAAATAAATTAAAATTACTGTTAAAACGAGTTGCGGATTCATATTGTAAGCGTCTGTCGCTCGCTAAGTTGCCCATTATTCTTAATTTTGCAAAATGAATCAGTTTAGCTCACCCCTTCCCCATGTAGAAGAAGTTGAAGTCCTCCTCGAGGAACTCATCGATCAGGAAGCGCTAGATCTCGTCGTATTCAATGATGATGTAAACACCTTTGAACATGTCACTCAGGTGCTTATGAAGGTCTGCGAGCATACCCATGAACAAGCAGAGCAGTGTACCTTGATCATCCATTACAAGGGAAAGTGTGCTGTAAAAAAAGGAACGAGACCAGAACTAAAGCCTCTTTGTGAAGCTATTTTGGATGAAGGCATTCAGGCTGCAATTCTATAAAAACAAATCAAGTGAACTTCCCCTCTAAATTAATCGAAGACGCAGTAACGGAAATCTCAAGGCTTCCGGGCATCGGTAAAAAAACTGCTCTTCGGTTGGCTTTGCATTTGCTCAAGCAACATGAAGCGCATACGGAGGCCTTATCGCTTGCTTTGACGCGCATGCGTGCTGAGGTTTCCTACTGCAAAACCTGTCATGCACTGGCAGATGAGGAACTCTGCACTACCTGTCAAAGTCACAAAAGAGACCGCTCCATGGTCTGTGTTGTGGAGGATATTGGGGATGTACTCGCGATTGAAAACACAAATCAATACCAAGGAGTCTACCATGTTCTCGGCGGAGTCATCTCTCCAATGCAGGGCATTGGGCCTGAGGAATTGACCTGTGAAAGTTTGGTTGCTCGTGTCCAGCAAGGGGAAATTAAGGAAGTTATTTTGGCACTTTCCGCAACGATGGAAGGTGATACCACCTCTTTTTATCTAGGAAAAATTTTGGCTCCATTCGGTTTAAGGCTCACCAGTATTGCACGAGGCATACCTGTGGGAGGTGAACTTGAGTTTACAGATGAGGTGACCCTGGGTCGTAGTATTCTTACTCGAATAAATTATTCGCAGGAGTAAAGAAATCCTTTGGAAGGAAACTTGGAGAATCTATATTTGCAAACTCTTTAGGGTGATTAGCTCAGTTGGCTAGCTTGCCCCGCAGAATTGCGGGGAGCGTCCCGTCCCGTAATTCTTCGGGACTGGAAGGTCATCGGTTCGAATCTTAGAAGTATAAATGGGGGATTAGCTCAGTTGGCTTCGCGTCCCGCAAGCGTGCGGGAAAGCCATCGGTTCGAATCTTAGAAGTATAAATGGGGGATTAGCTCAGTTGGCTAGAGCGCTACACTGGCAGTGTAGAGGTCATCGGTTCGAATCCGTTATCCTCCACAGGGCCCCGCAGCATTGCGGGGCCTTTTTTTATCTAAATTTTTTCAACTATGTACTACATCTACATTCTTTTTAGCCTGAAAACCAATAAGTACTACATCGGCTCCACGGATGACTTAGCCCGCAGACTCAAACATCACAATGCCGGATCTACACCCTCCACTAAATCAGGCGCACCAAATTGGGAGATCCGCTATACTGAACTAGTCTCCGATAGAACTACTGCCCTCAAGCGTGAAATCGAACTCAAAAAGAAAAAAAGCAGAAATTACATCGAGTGGCTAATTCAAAATGCGGATTAGCTCATTTGGCTTCGCGTCCCGTAAGAGTGCGGGAAGGTCATCGGTTCGTCCCGCAGCCTTGCGGGACTCCACAGGGCCCCGCAGCATTGCGGGGCCTTTTTTTTATCTATTTTTTTTAATCTACTATGTACTACATCTACATTCTTTTTAGCCTGAAAACCAATAAGTACTACATCGGCTCCACGGATGACTTAGCCCGCAGACTCAAACATCACAATGCCGGATCTACACCCTCCACTAAATCAGG
>CANGUK010000035.1 GCA_947457095.1 Cyclobacteriaceae bacterium | reverse complement strand
GGAAAATTTAATCAATCTTCAATTGTTAATTTGCCTGTCCGAAATATAAAAAATGCCGAAAGAATTGATTTCATCACTGATGATTTTAATGGAGACGGCCTTAATGATTTGTTGGGTTTAGACTGCATTTATTCAGACAATGGGGCTCAGTCATGGGAGCTTATACCCTATATTCAGCAACAAAATGGCAGCTTTCTAATTGATAATTCTTTAATCCAATACACAATCAATTCAAATAGTAGGCCTAATTCAAAATGGAAATTGGTATACGCAGATTATAACAAAGACGGGAAGAAAGATATTGGCACAATCGATTCAGGATTTATGCCGACGCTTGATCCTGATCATGATATGAAAAAGAAAACAGTTTTTATCAGATCGGGAAATAAGTTTATCGAAGCAGACTTTTTTCAATTTGATCCCTACGCTAAATCTGTTTTAACAGAACTACTAAAATAACTCTATTCCGCTGAGACCATAATTTTGATCATCACTGGTTCATCGGGAGTAAACGGAACAAGCCATCTGTCGCGGCGGATTGGGTTTTTTCATTTGTAAAAACTGGTCGAGTTCCGCAGGTGTGGGAAGAGTAAGCTCGGTTTTTTGAATGGGTTTGTTCAAGTAGATGGTATGTGGCAGGAGTGAATAAAGCTTAAGTTTGAGATCTAGCTAAGCTAAAATCAATACCTTTATCCGATTAATTTAGCTAGAAGTAATTCGGGACTGATGGAATAATTAATACTAATACACTCCATTATTTAACAACTTTTTTCCTTTCTAAGGAACTAAACATCAAAGTTGTTATTAACAAGTTTTTTATTTATTATAGTATCATGAAAAAAGTTGTTTTATATCTAGTACTTATATTCTCTGCACAAGTGGGATGTACACTTACTGATCCAGAAGTGATGGAGACTTTGAAGGAGCTTAAAGCTCAGAATGAAAAACTTCTTCAAGAAATAGAGAGTATGAAAACCCAATTAGCTGCCTTAGATGGTAAATATCAAGTGGTCTTGGCAAGCTTGGCAGACAACAAGAAGGAGCTGGAAGCGCTAAAAGGTCAAATTGAGGCTTTAAAAGGACAACTAACTCAACAACTAGAAAAAATAAATCAATTAACTGCCCAACTTGAAAAGCAAGGAGCAGATATCGAAAAGTTGACAGCAGAAATTGCAGAATTGAAGGCGAGTTGTGAGGAGTTGAAAGGACTTATGGAGGAATTATTGACAGGTAAAAGCCCTGTTCCTACCAATGGATTGGTAGCATGGTGGCCATTTAATGGGAATGCCAATGATGAGAGTGGTAACGGATTTAATGGCACGGTTAACGCAGCTACTATAACTACGGATCGTTTAGAAAAAGCCAATTCTGCATATGCATTTAACGGATCAAATGGTCATATTACAGCGAATGGTAACCAGCGATTTGTATCACCCCAAATGACAATTTCAGCATGGGTTTTATTTAATCAAATGAGTTTTGGGGGTCAACAATACCTTGTTTTGGGGAATAGTACTAATGCTGCTTGGGCTTACTCCTACAGATTTCCGAATAATTCAAATAATCTATTAAAAAATCAGGGTTGTAGTTTGAAAGATCATGATTGGCCAAATACTTTTTCCCCAAATAAATGGTACCATGTTGCCTATGTTATTTCTAACACCGCAATTTCTTCTTATGTGAATGGAGAGTTTATTTCAAGCCAACCATCTTCACCCTTTCAATCCGATTGTTCATCATATGTTTTAAATATTGGATTAGATGTCTTTGGCCTTCGTGAATTCCTAAATGGGAAAATGGACGATATAGCCATCTGGGAGAGGGCGCTAACCGCAGCAGAAATTTCTAAAATTTACAATGGGAATAAATTCTAATCTCCCATAAAAGGAAATAACTAGGTATTTTTTGTTTAGAACCTTAGCGTAAAAAAAACTTAATATCGTTTTTAAAAATTCTGTTTTCAACAGGACTTAAACTAGATCTATAATTGGTTGATTTTCCAAGACACTTGTCTTTATTTTTGATTTATTTAAACTTGAAAGAGGTTCCCTCACTTGTTTTCATAAAATTGCTTAAACAGTGAATAAATTAAAATTAGTTCTATTCATTCTTCTTCTAGCTGGATGTTCAAAGAAAGATTCTGGCATTCTTCCCGATGCTCTTTCACCTGTCGACATCGATCCAGGACTTACTCCAATAGCAATCACGAATTGCAAATTGCCCGAACTGTTAGTGAGAGGAGATGTTGGAATTGGCTTTCCAAAATTAGCCAATAGATTAAGGTCCATAGGGAATTTGAAAGTGAATGTAATCTTTGTGGACTTCCCAGATGCTCCAGCTACTCAAACTACTCAAGAGATCTTTAAAATTCTTACCCCAACTGCGGAAAATTATCTCTCATCTTCCTCTTATGGTAAGCTTTCTCTACAATTAGTTCCCCAGCATAAATGGTATCGAATGAGTAAGACATCTACTTCATACGGCTGGACTAATCTTACTTTCGCTTCACACCGAAAATACATTCAAGAGGCCATATCCTACTCCGATCCAGAGATTGATTTTTCGGGCTCCGATGCCTTTATCATTATTGCCAATCCTAATGCTGCTGCATTAAAAAATGGGCCTGCATTTACCGCTTCGATTGGAGCAGGCATTACAGCAGATGGAAAGGAATTTCTGAGTAGTGCGACTTCGGGTGCAGATCTGTTGTATTGGGAAGGATATTGGTTGCCTCATGAGTTTGGACACATGATGGGCTTAGTGGATCTTTATGAATATGGAGCCATTAGTGCGCATCGGTATGTTGGAGAATGGAGCATTATGGGTTTGATTAGTGGCAAGGGCAAGGATTTATTTGGTTGGGAAAAATGGGTATTGGGATGGCTGAGTGATGACCAAGTGGTCTGTGTAAATTCAGGGGTCAATCGAGTTACCCTCACTCCTTTAGAGACACCTGGTGGAACCAAGCTATTTGTTTCACCACTCTCCTCAACCTCCGCTCTAGTGGTAGAGAGCAGACAGGCTTCAGTTTTGAATTCGGGTATTCCCAAAAGTGGACCTTTGGTTTATTTAGTAGACACCTCCATTCCTTCGGGAAATGGCACTGTAAAGGTACTACCCATTGACGATGTAGATTCAAAAAAACTCTTTCTCACCATGAGTGTTGGCCAAGAGATAAAATTTGGAAACCTAACTGTGAAGTATGTGGGAAAAAATTTGCTCGGCGATGTGATTGATTTGAAAAGGTAATCCTATTAATCAAATAGATAATATATATAATTGTCACTTAAGCTAAAAATTCACTGGATTCTTCGGCATCTTTAGTCAATAGGACGAGCAAGCCATCCGTGGCGGCAGATCGGATTTTATTTTCAACAGCAGGCTAAAGTCCCGTAGGTGTGGGCCTGGTACTTGGTGTCTTTTTTTCGACGCATTTGTTCACTAACTTGAACTTATAATTTCCGTCAGCTTCAAAAGAGATGAATAAACAGTTACAAATTCTACCTAATGATCTACTTTCTGCTTACTTAGAAAGTGCACCAAAAGGTTTGAATCTTGCATTTGAAGCCTTGAAAGAAGCAGAAATTTCAACTGACAACTTTAGTTTTTACACTTCCGTAGCATCGGTATACAGCAGCAAAATAGAAGGAGAGGCCATCGAATTGGATAGTTACATCAAGCATAAGAAATTCGGAATTGAATTTTCGCCCGATTACACCAAAAAAATAGATGACCTTTACGATGCCTACACCTTTGCGAAGACCAACGAATTGACTAAAGAAAACATTGCCCTAGCACATGTATTGCTGAGTAAAAATCTGCTAAGCAAAAATAATCAGGGAAAATACCGTACCCAAAACATGTATGTGTCCACTACTGATGGGCGCATTGACTATGTAGCTACTTCCCCATTTGAAGTAGAAACAGAAATGAAAAAGTTTTACCATGACCTAAAATGCTTACTTGATACTGAAATGTCAATTGAAAAGGTATTTTTTTATGCTTCGATGATTCATTTGGTTTTTGTTAAAATACATCCTTGGAATGATGGCAATGGAAGAAGCGCCAGATTAGTTGAAAAATGGTTTTTAGCACAAAAATTAGGAGATAAGGCCTGGTTTATTCAAAGTGAAAAAATGTATTACCAGGAACATCAAAACTACTACTCAAACATCAGGGCTTTAGGTTTGGAGTATCCTAGCTTGGATTATAAAAAAGGGCTTCCTTTTTTACTTATGCTTCCGTCTGGTATTTTTTAGGCCTGCTTACTCTAGGAGCCTGTCCGCCGCGGTGGGCTAGTTTTTCCCATTTCTTACTTCTTCAATCGGCGTTGGGCATTCGATATTGAGAAGAAGCGAGATTACCTTCCTTTGCGGCCTGTCCGCCGCGGCGGACTCTTTTGGAAACAAATCTCCTACCACAACGAATTGAGTCTAATTTCTTGTCTCTTGGCTCTTTGAAAAAAAACCAAATATGCACATTAGAAAAACTTATGTGCATATTTGGTTTTTCAAGTAGTTTAAAAAATGAGTGCTTCGAGCTGCTGCGATTTATACAGCGTATTGTAGGCAGCAACTGATTTTTTGATTGCCTCAAGTTTACCTTTTTCTGCGTTCCATTGGGATTGCAAGTCCGCCAACCTGGCTTTTATGCCTTGTGTAATTCTTGGGTCAGGAGCATCGGCAAGTCGCTTGATATTGAAAAATTCAACATTCAGCCTGCTCGGCCAGTTGATCACGTCTTGCCCGTTTTGGATTCTACCCTCCACAATGTTTGCCTCCCAAGCATCAATCCCTGCAATTAGTTTCTTGGCCTCGTCCAACACTTTTTCTGCAGGCTTCACGCCCTTGAGAATGTCGCTATGGTGTACAAGCTGCTTTCTTATTTTTCGTAGTTCATTTACCTGCTGATGCATTTCACTAATAGAAGTAGTGATCGAAGAAAGAACCTGCTGTTGTTCGGCCCAATCAGCTGCTGTTGCAGAAATAGTAGGATTGGCCAACACCATCATTTCTGTCTCTGCAATTGTACCATTGAAGTTTAATTGCGCTTTGTATTTTCCCGGAGGAACTGCATAGCCATCATAGCTTCCGTAAACAAATACGTTCTTTACATCCGGTAGAGTGTTTTCATTTCTTAGGTTCCATAAGAAACGATTGTGCCCTTTCTTAGCACTCAGCAAGGTAGCTGCTGCTGGGCCTCCTGGATATTTCACATAGGACGCATCTTTTTTATTGGAATAGGTTCGAATCAGCTTGCCGGATGCATCCGTAATGGTTAAGGTTACCGTGGTGCTGTCCGTCACCTCAGGAAGGATGTAGTCGAGTATCACACCTTCTGGTGCGTTTTGTCCAGCACTGTATTTTGCTTCTGGCAATCCCGTGCCACCACCAAACTTGTAAGCAGGCTTTGGTGTGAATAAGGTGACCGCCGAAGCAGTTGAAGCTTGTTGGATGGCTCCCAAATCATCAAGAATCCAAAAAGCCCTGCCCGCTGTAGCGGCCACAAGATCATTGTCTCGGATCATCAAATCAGTAACAGGAACTATCGGCAGATTTAATTGGAAAGGCTGCCAGCTGCTTCCTGCATCTGTAGAAAGGTAAAATCCTCGTTCACTACCCGCATACAAAATGCTCTTGTTCTTGGTATCCTCCCGGATTACTTTGATAAAATCATCCGACTTTACGCCCTTATTTATTTTTGTCCATGTTTTACCATAGTCAGTAGTCTTGTAGGCATAAGCCCCATAATCATTCAACTTGTATCTAGTAGCTGAAATATAGGCCACCCCTTTGTCGAACGATGAAAGTTCAATGCTATTGATTTGTGATTCTGGAAGATCAGCTGGTGTTACATTGGTCCATGTTTTTCCACCATCCCGGGTCACATTTACCAACCCACAATCACTGCCTGTCCAAATAATGCCTTTCTCAAGCGTAGATTCAGCTACATAAAAGATCGTATTGTAATTCTCTCCTCCCGCACCTTCGTTGGTGAATGGAACTCCCCCTGGACCTTGTTTTGTCTTGTCATTGCGTGTGAGGTCTCCGCTGATGGCATCCCAACTCATTCCCGCATTGGTAGACTTTAACAAGACATTGCCTGCATGGTAAATTGTTTTTGGATCATGGGGAGATACCACAATTGGTGCATTCCAATTGAAGCGGTACTTCATGTCTTTAGGCTCGATGGCAAGGTTTAGCGTTGGGTAAGCCTGCACATCTTTTGATTCATTTGTTTTCCTATTCAACACGTCTATATAACCTTGGTAGCATCCACCAAATACAAGGGTGGGATCGTTAGGATCAAATGCCAGGAATGCAGATTCACAACCAGCGCCTGAGGTCCAATCGCGCTCCGTAAGCGCAGGCCCATTGTTTCTGCTTGCTAGAATTACGGATGAGTTGTCTTGCTGCCCTCCATATACCTTGTAAGGAAATACATTGTCTGTATTCACCCGGTAAAATTGTGCTGTAGGCTGATTCATGATGCTTGACCAGGATTTTCCATAGTCGAAACTTATTTCAGCACCCCCATCGTCGCCAAGTGCGATGACGTTATTTTTACTTGGATTGATCCAGAGATCATGGGTATCGCCATGTTGAACGCGTACTGAAGCAAATGTTTTGCCTCCATCAATGGATTTCATCATTGGGGCATTGAGCACATAAACGATGTTTTCATTGATGGGATCTGCAAATACTTCCATGTAATACCAAGAGCGTGAGCTAATGTCTTGGTTGTTGGATAGCAAGGCCCAGGTTTTGCCGGCATCATCCGAACGGTATAGCCCTGATTTGCTTTTTTCAGTTTCTACGATGGCGTAGACGCGGTTTGAATTTGCACGGGAAACGCTGATTCCCATCTTGCCCATCATTTTTGGCAAGCCCTCTGTGAGTTTATGCCAGGTATTTCCTTCGTCGGTTGATTTCCAAATCGCAGAACCTGCTCCTCCGCTTGATACTGTCCAGGGAAGCCTTCTGTGTTCCCAGGAAGTGGCATATAAAATGCGCGGATTGTTCATGTCCATCGAGAGTGATGAAATTCCTGTGCTATCGTTGATGTACAGTACTTTCTTCCAGGTGGATCCACCGTCGGTGGATTTAAATACGCCACGGTCGTTGTTTGGACCGTGCACGGTTCCTTGTCCCGCTACATATACCAGGTCGGGGTTTGACGGATGTATCGCGATGTCTGAAATATGGCGGGTCTTTTCTAAGCCAATATTCTTCCAGGTTTTTCCTGCATCTGTGGATTTGTAGACCCCATTTCCATAGCTAGTCATTACGCCGCGAACTGCATGTTCGCCTGATCCGACATACACCACATTGGGGTCTGATTCGGATACGGCGATCTCTCCGATGGATCCAACCGTGAAAAATCCATCCGAAATGTTCTCCCAATTTATTCCACCATCTTCTGTGGTCCATAAACCACCGCCTGTATAACCGGCGTAAAATTTCTGGTCATTTCCTATCACCCCTGAAACTGCATTGGCCCTTCCACCACGGAATGGTCCGATGTTTCTCCATTTTAGATTACTAAAAAGTGAATCTGGAGAAGGTTTAACTGGAACTTGGGATTCTGCTTTTTTCTTTTGTGCCGTTGCTACAAAAGAACTGATGCAGAGCATCATCATTAGAAAATGTTTCATAATTTTTTATTGAGAGATCAATTTACAAAAGAAAAAGTTGTTTGAAAGCAACTCTTCAAAACATCTATAAATTGAAAAATTAAACTAACCCATTTGCACAAAATTACACCTTAGGCTAATCTAGTTGCTGTATTGCTGCTTATTCGGATGGATTTATACCGAGTGTAATTGGATGGCTAAGGTTTTTTAGGATTAGATTCTTCCAAAGCATTCAACACCTTTCCAAAAATGGGAGCTACCGCTCCACCCGCCCAAGCACCAGAATAATTGGCAGCCAAGTACAGATCTAACTTGGGAATGTAGAGAACTTGCGTTCCCCAAAATCCCGAATGGCAATAAGCATCCATTCCATTCACTTGCACTCGGTACATCCCCATCTGGTAATCCATTTTGGCCTTGATGGGATAGGTTACGGGCTCCAACATGAGGGTTAAGGTTACCGGATTTTCAAAGATTTTGCCTTGAAATAGGGCTTGGAAAAAGTCGACCAGCTCAGCGGTGTTCGAAAGAATTCCTCCCCCTCCATAGTAATCGATTGTCGGGCTGAAGTTGTAGGTGTCTTTCCCTTGATAGTACTGGTGGATTCGAAGTTGATCGGTTTGGGTATCCATCCGCTCAAAATCGGTTCGTTCGAGACCCAATTTTTCCAGGCCTAGCAGTTCTTTAATGCCCCCATCCAAGGACTTTCCGGTGTAGGTTTCAATAAGCTCGCCCAAAATCACATAGCCCATATCTGAATAGCTAAATTGATCGCCTGGAGGGCCGATCGGTTCCCCTTTATCAACCCCTAGCTGAAGTTGCGCGGTTCGAGTCCACTCGTAATCTGGAGTAGCGAACACCTTACCGAAGAATTCAGGGGCATTGGTATGGTCAAAAAATCCTGCTGAATGCCTCAAAATTTGCTGGATCGTGATTTTTTCCAAGTCATAATCTTGTGCCAGAATTGCGGCATGGGAAGGCGACAGATGTTTTGAAATCGGATCTTCTAAGCGCAACACTTTTTTCTCCATCAGTCGAAGGATGGCTGCGGCAACGTAGGTTTTGGTCACGCTTGCAATTCGGAAGGTTTGGCGGACCTGCAAGGAATCCCCAAGGCTCAGGTCGTTGATCCCGGCAGCTCCCGACCAAGAAAACTGTCCGTCTCCCGACTCGATGGTAAATAGGACTCCTGGATTGCTGGAACTGAGTTCGGATCGAAGGGCCTGATTGAAATTTTGCCCTTTTGTATTCGTTACGGAAAACCCTAAAAAAAGAAGACTAAGTAGGAGGTGAATTGGTTTCATGGGGGAATTGGGATGGGGTAGTTTTTTAAAATAAATGGGAGGGTTTATTCTTCGGGAATAGCCATGGTATGGTTGGCGATCAGTTTCCACTTACCATCTACTAGCGCGTAGGTTCGCATGAAATGGTAGGTGGTGGGTTGCGGCCCTCGATCTACCACTGTAAAGCCTGTCACTACGGCCGTTTGTCCGATTAGAACTACCTGATGGTCTCTAGGACTTCGGTTTCGCGTATCGTCTTGCTGTCCTGCGCGGATTTTTTTTGCCCGACTGAGGGCTTCTGACTTTCCATCGATTTGGGTCGCATGGTTATGCACCCAGATAAATTCCTCCGCCAAGAGGTTATCCAAAAATTCCACTTCGGAATTCAGCAGTGCTCTTTCCCAACCCTTATCCAATTCTACCAGCTGTTCTTGTGTGGTTTGAGCTAGGGATGAAAATGCACTGAGGAGTAAAGCCAAGAGGAGGGGAAGAAATTTCATAGGAAGGGCTGCTTATTTGATACTCCCTAAAAATAGAGTTTTAACTTAAAATTTTGCGTGCAGCAAATGAAAAAGTCAAGGTTTATGAAATAGATGAAAGTGCCAGAACAAGTTGCTGGGTTTTGGATGAACCAACTAACCTGAAATGGCTTGTTTGAATTGCTTAAGGTAGTCAGGTTAGGTAGTAGCCATAATGACTTTGAGCAATGCCTATTCCAAATTGAATTAAGGCCAAGAGAGCATTGAACATTTTCTTGTAACTTGTACTCGTTATTCAGAAAATCGTTCAATGCTCAATAAAAAAACCCAATACGCTTTGCAGGCCCTTCAATACCTCATTGAACACAAGACGGAGGGACCGATACTCATTGCACAGATTGCAAGTGAGAAGCAAATACCCTTAAAATTTTTGGAAAATATTCTTCTTGAACTCAAGAAGATGGAGGTTTTGGGTAGCAAAAAGGGGAAAGGCGGAGGCTATTTTATCAACCAAGAGGCAATCCACACGCCCTTGGCAAAGATCATTCGAAACATCGAGGGACCCATTGCCATGCTACCCTGTGCCAGCCTTAATTTTTACGAGCGCTGCGCGAATTGCGATGAGAAAAATTGTGGTTTACATGCCACCATGGTGGCGGTGCGAGATGCTACCCTGAAAGTCTTAGGATCCAAAACCGTGAGTGATCTTGCCAAACTAGTTTAGGCTGTCCCAACTGACAGCCATTTTTTTTAATACCTAGACTAGTACTCCGAAAAATAGCATCCCTCAAATCCGAAAAGTTTACCTCAAATCCTGCAAAATCACAGTCGCCGTTTTGCTGAACCAAGCCAACCTATTTTTTAATTCTGTTAATTGATTTCCAAATCGACTGATTAGGGTATTCCCCCAATTGGAATGGCAGTAAGCCAGCCTCTCAGATTGATATTTCCTTTACCAAGATTGGGTAAGACCTGTTATTGGTATTTCCTGTACCTACCCCTCTAGGAGGCAGAGTTGCTTCCCTTGCAGGAAACTATGAAATCAAGTTGACTGGAGGGTAATCGATCCAATTGGCACTGTCTCAGGTTCGAGCAGGACTCTCATGTTCAAGCTCCCCGCAATGCTGCGGGGGGCTTTTTCATTAGTTGTCATGAGTTAATTCACCAAATCCTTTTTGTTACATTTGCCAAATGGAACCCAAGAAAAAGCGTAATCCTGGAATTGGAATTGCATTAGGCCCAGGCATAGGACTTGCTTTGAGTTTGGCCATTGGTGCAAATACAGCGAATCCGTTTCAATACATGGCCTATGGATTGGCTTTTGGTACTGCCGTGGGCGCATTGATTGATATTGTTAATCGACCAAAATAAACCTGGATAATTGTCAACACCTAGGTAAGCGGATTGGAGATCTTTAAAAAGAATACTTAGTCAGACATTTCCTTTCAATCGGAATTGTGATGCAAACGAAAAAACTGGCATTAAGGGCTTTTTCATAAGCATAATTGAGTCAGATGCACTCTAACTTTTGGAATTTCAAGTTGAAACTCGTCTTCAACTCCCCGAATGTTTTTTGTTTTTAAACAGCGAAGAAAATGGAACTAGGGAAGGGGTGGAACGGATGTATTGTCGATAGCTCTCTAAATGTCCCCATTTTTCCATTCCTGAAGCTTCCAAAATCCGTACGCCACTGATGTAAACTAGTAAGAGGTAGGTGAAGAGTGGAGAGATTAATGTGACATACTGCCAATTGGATAAGGAGGAAAAAGACATCAAAGAAATCCCAGTCCACAAGACGATTTCGCCAAAGTAGTTTGGGTGTCTAGCATACTTCCAAAGGCCAGACGTAATAAACGACTCCTTATTTTCAGTGTTTTTTCGGAAGTTCGACTTTTGCCAGTCGGCAATAATCTCTACACTGAAACCTAAACCAAAAACCAGCAAACCGCCATAAAAAATACCATTTTGAAGTACCCCATTTTGGCTTGCGATGGCTGTTAAGGCGCACATGGAACACAAGCACACCCACATCCCTTGTAAAGTCCATGCCATAAAAAATCGAGTAGCAGCGGGCTTAATGTCTCTAAATCGTTTGTCTTCTTTAGCTCGATGAATTCTTAAGAATAAGAAGCTGCCTAATCGGATGGCCCAAAGTGATATGCAGGTGGCCAACAGCATGCTTGCTGTATTGAGATTGACTGAAGAATAACTAGTAAAGATGACATAACCCACCATGAATAGGTAGGTGCAACTTCCCGCGAGGTCATAAAATTTTTCTGTTTGAAAAAAATAAGCAGGAACAAAACAAACCCATTGGATGAGAAAGGCAATTAATACAGCTTCCTGTATTACTTGCAGCCCTGTCAACAACGCAATACCATACACCAGGATAAATGCGATTAGGGCAAAAAAAAGAATAAGTACTGCTTGCTTCATGGGAGATCAGGTAATTCTAAAAGCCTTCAATGGTGGGGCTGCTAACTCGTGCTTTTGGCAACATTGTACATGAGGAATAAAACAAGATAAACCGCTAAATAGATGCGGTAGAAATTTCTTGTTTTGAGGTAAGTCGTATTCTCAGGATACATGTTGCCGAATAGAGCGATCATCTCCTTTTTGAAAAGGGGCTTAATGTTTATTTTCCAATCCTCAGTTTGGTATACAATTTTCCGAAACTTACTTCGGTAATGGGTGCTTGGAATGCTCCAAATGATCAACAGAAAGAATAGTAGAAATGTAACAGTCATTATTCAGCTCGGTAGGTTTTATTCAATTTCCAATCAAGGGGATTTAGTTCCCAACTGATGGATTGTATTCTGTACCAATCCTTCTCGTTCGATGCCACGGCTATCTTTGACCTTGTAGGTAATTTCCATTCCCCAGGTGGGTTGGATAGCTGGGATAGTCAGGTTGATCGTTTTGCCTGTAGCATCCAGCTCCGCTTTGGTGACTTGAAGGGTTTGCTCGTTGTGATGCTTGGAACCGTACTTTCTGGATCGAATCAGATCCCAGGTCTTAACACTGTAGCTGGAAATCTTCTGTACAGCTTTTGCATCCAGCTTGTCTGTAAAAGTCAGCTTCATCCCAGTGGTGGTGGCTGCGATTCCCACCGGAATCACCATCGGCTGATCTACCTTTCTGATTCGATACAATCCCCCCAGCTGAGGCTGGGTAGAGCCCCATGCCGACAGGCCAGCTAGGTACAATTGTCCATCTCCTGGATTGAACCTGCCTCGCATCACACCCGTGGAAAATCTTGGGATTGGGAGCTCATAAATTCCTCCCTGAACTTGATTTCCGATTTTTTCGAAAGGAACCACAAAGACTTTCCCATAGCCATAAGATAGATTTAAGAGTTTCCCATTGAGCGCCCCCCATTTCTGACTCTCCACCCACAGTAGTTCGGAGGGAGATTGATCCCTGTCCCGATCCACCCATACCAGTGGCTGTTCCATTCCTGCTTCGGTACTATCTTTTGGTGGATTGAAGCTGAACATATTTCCATAAAACCCACCTTTTTTCACCCAGTTGATCCGATTCATCGGATTCCAATGACCTTCCTGATCAGTTACTATAAAGGTTCCATCCGGATTGATGCATACCCCGTTTGCAGCCCTAAATCCTGTGGCGATGATCTCAGTTTTCTGTCCGTCTTTGCTGACTTTGATCAAGGTACCATGTTGCGGTACTAGGGCTTCTCGGGCATGTCGAGCACTTTTGGCATAGTAGAAATTCCCTTCTTTATCCACCTGCAACCCCATAGCGAATTCGTGAAAATGGTCGGTCACCTGCTGATCAGTGTTGAAGGCTTCATAGAAATCCGTCTCCCGATCCCCATTCAAATCATGCAATTTGACCAGCTGATCCCTGCAGGTAACGAAAATTTGTTCATTCACCACCTTGATGCCCAAAGGCTGGAAAAGTCCCGAAGCGATTCGCTGCCAGGTGAGTTTTCCAGTATTTTGGGTAAATCCTTCCACCAACCAAACATCCCCATCCGTGGAGCAGATTACCCCTTTGTTGGAGTCTTTGAAAAAATCCAAGCCACTGAGTCTAAATTGATTTTTCCAAGGGCTGTCAAATGGAGGGTTCATCAAGTCTACTTGAAAAGGTCCTTCCTGTGTACCCATAGTGACCTGGGAACTTAACTTTTTAGGAAACCGTGACGGTCCTCCTTTAGTCATGACTGCCAAGGATGCCGGGGGAGCTGAACTTTTGGCATAATCGGTAAGCCCCTTCATGCCGGCATTTCCAATCAAAATTTTGACTTGCACTGGAGCTGAAGGCATTGTTTCCATGACCATAAAGCCGTTTTCCTTTTTCAATACCGCCCCTTTTCCAATCAGAGCTACCGCGGTTCTATCCGGAGCAATTCGCATCTTCAAGGGTTTAGCAGTAGGGCTGAGGTTTAGGGTTCGGGTAAAAACCGGTTGATTCTGCCAGGATTCCATACCAAAAGATTCGAGCACGTTGGTACTTCCTACGGTGTAAGAAAGAATTACCTGATCTTTAAATTGATAGAGCCCTTGGTACTGTGCCCATGTGCGGGGAAGAGGTCCAAACTTCCGCTTGTCACGAGCCTGGAATCGTGGATCATCAAATTTTCCATTGGCAGGATTTGCCCAACCTGGTGCAACGGGATTTTCAAAATGAAGATTACCTATCGTTCTGGGTGAAATATTGAGTTTCCCGTTAAAAAGGATTGCTTCCCAATCAATAAATCCTTCTCCGGTCCAGGCCCCTGCCACCCGCATCAGGTCATGATCAAACATCATCCATGCCTTGCCCGCTGCCACTCCACCGACACCCTGATCCACCCTCACCGCAATACCTTTATAGGCAAAGTTGGCATCCACTAGATTTTCGTCAGCGAGGGGAGAGGGACCTTTGGATTGCTCCCGTTCCGGGGCATCTTTACCGACCAGCTCATAGGTGTTGATCAGAAAGTTGCCGTAATCCATTTCTGCCCAGGGCTTAAATTCTTTCGGGGCAGGCCCTTTGCTGCTACCAGAAGGCAATCCTGCCAGATAAGTAGAATCGATTTCAAAAAACTGTCCCGGATTTTTTTCTTTGAGGTAGGTTTCTCTCAAGTAATTAATGATATCATATTTCTCCACAGGAGTAAGGTGAACTTGTGGAGGCATAGAGCCGTAGCCTCTGGTAAGGACTTGATAGATCGAATAGGGGTCTTTCCCAAGGTTGAAGGTATCCTCCCAAAATTTGAATGCAGTGGGTATGGATCCAAGTTGATCCGGATTTCCATGGCAATTGAAGCAAACATTGTTGTAAATATGTTCGCCCGTGCGAATGGATTCATCGTATCGGTCGTCTAGAGCAGTCAATAGTCCCTTGTGGTCAAGGTCTTTTTCGTAGTCTGGCAATTCTGATTCTTGAAGAATAAAGGAGCCTGGATTAGCCAATTCGGAATCAGTTGAATTGGGTTTGCAGCTAAAATTCAGGAGGGCTGCAAGAAGAAAGTAAACTCCTAGTCGAATCCTATTCATTTCCATGGGCTGGTTTTTTGGGTTGTTTCAATGCCACTTAGTGTACATCAACTTTTTGCTAATAATCCAAATTCCACCTTACCATGTCCATCTGGGGTGGTGTAAAATGGCCTTTTTTCAATTTCATAATTTTTGTCCGAAGGAATCCCCAAAGCATGGTAAATCGTTTGGTGAATGCTCGCGATTTTGATGGGGTTTTCGATGGTTTTGCAGGGTCGTTCATCGGCGGTTTTCCCAAAAACATGGCCACGCTTGATGCCTCCTCCGAACATTAATATGGAGCACCCGTCCGTGAAATGGCGGTGCATGCCATAATTTTTGAGGTCATTTATGATATCGGGAACCTCTACCTGATCTTGAACCTTTAGATCTGGCCTTCCTTCCATTAGCATATCCCTGCTGAATTCACTCGCTACAATCACGAGGGTCCGCTCAAGTTTTCCGCTTTGATCCAGGTCTTTTATCAATTGGGCGATCGGACTATCGATTAGTTTTTTCATGTCTTTCAGTCGGGTGTGCCCGTTATCATGGGTATCCCAGCCAAAGAAGGGTTCATATTCACTCGTCACGGTAATGTATCTCGCTCCTTGATTGATCAAGCGTTTGGCGAGAAGACAGCCAAGCCCAAATCGTCCAGTATTGTATTTTGCATAGCTTTCTTTGGGTTCTTGACTGAGATCAAATGCCTTTGCCTCTGGAGAATTAAGTAAGATGTATGCCTGCTCCATGGATTGTTTGAGCGATTCTTTTTGGTATTCGGAGCCAAATTCTCCCATGGGACCAGCTGCAATCAGGTCATTGTAGAGCTGATTTCTACTTTCAAATCGCTTGTAGTCCATTCCAACAGGAGGTCTTACGGCATCCAATCCCGCCGAAGGATCAGGAATCAAAAATGGCCCATAGTTAGAACCTAAAAATCCAGCAGAGTGAAATGCTTTTAGCTCTTCTCCTTCTCCGACCGTAAATCGCTGTCCAATGTTGATGAAGGGTGGAATCACTGAATTCAGCGGTCCTTTTTCCTTTGCAATCCAACTTCCAAGATGTGGCACCACCACCGATTGCGGCGGCTCGTAACAGGTATGGAAATGATATTGATGTCGGGTATGTAAAATATGACCCAGATCTGCTGCCTGATAGGAGCGGATCAGCGTGCCTTTATCTAAGACCGAAGCAATATTTTCAAGTCCTTCTGAAAACTGAATCCCATCCAATTTGGTCGGGATAGCAGGGAAGGTGCTGAGTACCTCCTTCGCTTCCATTCCTTTGCGGAAGGCAGTGTATTTTTTGGGATCAAAAGTCTCCGTATGTGCCATTCCACCTGCCATAAACAATAAGATAACAGCATCAGCCGTAGCTGGAATTTTGGTTTCACATGAGGAAAGCAAACCTGCCAGAGGAGCACCCATACCCAAAGTAGCCAGGGTTGCTGCACTGGTTTTTTTCAGGAATTCGCGTCGGTTTTGCAGGGTTTTCATGACTCTTGAAATTTATATTTTGCGAAGTAAGGACTACAAAGTAGCTCCTGCTTTCAATAGATGAGTTGGAATTCGGGCAACATAATTACTGCCCATAACAAGTCTTGGACAGCTGCTGCATTCGGCTTTACGCCGAGCACTTTCTCCGCTACTTCTAGCTCCCTGGGATTTGGCTTTCGAAGTAATGCTTTGGCGTATACTTGTTCCGCTAGGACTTTCGGATCACCAAATGCACTTGCCCATTTTTCTCCTCCTCTAACGAGTGATTTATTCAATTTTTCTCCATTGCTGAGCTCCAAGGCTTGAAGCAAGTTAGCCTGAGAGTCCCTACTTACTGAGACTATTTCCCGATTTGGGCGGCCAAGGGCTTTTAGGAATTCATTGTTGGCCACCATTGATGCTCGAGCAAATCCCAAATTAGATTTTGCCTCAGGAATCAATTGGTAAGGACGGAATTTCACTTCAACAGAATCAAATAAGGGTGCGGAAATTTCAGAAACCGCGTCGGAAAATTGCTCTGCAGTGATCCTTCTTCTGACCATTCCTTGAAACTTGAAATCCTCCGCCAGGAGCTTATCTGCCGATGAAATAGCCACCGAGGGGTTTTGATAAATTTTGGAGCTGGTAATTTGAAATATCAGGCGCTTGATGTCATAGCCATTTTCTACAAAATCTACAGCCAGCCAATCTATTAAATCTTGGCTCCATGGAAGATTATCCATCTCGTCTACAGGCTCTACAATGCCCCTTCCCATCAGTTGCCTCCACACTTTATTGACTAGGGTTCGGTACATCCTTCCATTGGCAGGCTGAACAAGTTGATCGGCAAGCTGCCGTAATTTTTCTGCCTTGGAGGCGAGCGAATCAATGTCGCCGAGTTCTTCCCAAAGGATTTTGGTTTTGGCCATTTTGCCAGTTGGGATTTCACAACGATTTACTTCCAGGGTAGAATCGGCAAAAATATTAGCGAAAGCATAGGCCTGCTCAAGCTTCCAGTCATTGATAAAACTATCATGGCAGGAAGCACACTTAAGATTTAAGCCTAGGATAACTTGTCCTACATTTTGAGCGGCCTGTAATTCCGTTCGCTGGGAAGCATTGATTGTTCCACGCCAACGAATGCCTTCAATAAAACCTTTTGATTTTTCGGAAGGATTCAGAAGTTCTTTGACAAACTGGTTATAGGGCTTGTTGTCTCTAATGGCTGTGTAAAGCCAATCGGAGATAGCAAATCGTCCTCCAGTGATGTATCCAGTACCTGTATAGTCATTTCTTAGGTTGTCATTCCAAAAAGTCATCCAATGCTGGGTATAATCATCGGTTCTATCCAGAAGTTTTTGGATCTCAATTTCCCGTTTCTGAGGGTTGTTATCTGCTTGAAAGGCTGCTAGTTCCTTCGGTGTAGGCAAGAGCCCAATGATGTCGAGATAGATTCTTCGGAGAAAAGTACGATCATCTACAGGACTTCCAAAGCTGAGTTGATTTTCTTGAAAGTATTTATTTACAAGCCGATCAATTGGATGCTCTAGCCCAGGTTTTATTGGTGGTAATTCGGGCTTTCTCGGAGCTAGGGCTGCTACGCGATAGACGGATTGTTGAGCTACTCCTTCCGGCCAAGGCGCTCCTTTTTCGACCCAAAGTGTTAGCAGTTGAATTTCTTCGTCTTTGAGTAATTTGCCCTTGGCAGGCATGACCTCTTTGTGGTTTTTGGAAAGGGAAATTCTCCGGATCAGCTCACTTTCTCCAGGATTTCCTGGAACAATAATCCGTCCATTTTCTCCCCCAGCAAAGACAAATTCTTTTTCATCCAATCGTAATTCACCTTCAATTTTTGCTCCTGAGTGGCATTTATAGCAGTTATGAGCCAGTAAAGACCGCACGTTTGTTACTAGTTGAATTTCTTTTTCTACAGAAAGATCAGAAGTGAATGAAGCAAGGTCTAGGGTGATGCTTTCAGGGGCTTCCGATTCCTCGTCCCAGGATGGAATTGTCTCTGTCAAAAAACCCTCCCCGTGGGTAAGTGATGCGCCCAAATGTCCAGCGACTCCGATTCCCAATCCAGAAGCAAAAAGAAGTATCCGGTAAATCTTTAGTGTAGAAGGCAGGGGTTGCCGGCTTGTTTTCTTTAAAAAATAAAGGAGAACCACAGCCAATCCTGAAGTGATGAACCCGATTTGTTGGTGCAGATCGAACGTTTCTCCGCTTATGCCTTCATTGTTGGCGTGGAGCCAACCAAAAAGAGCAGAGATTAGGGTGCTTATTGATCCAGCTAGGACGAGTAGTTGGATTGCAGGACGGAACTTGGAGTTGAAATTTTTAAGTGTAAACAGCTCGAGAAACCCTGCAAAAATCAGTAGGGAAATCGGGAAATGAACTACCATGGGATGCAGACGGCCAAAAAATTGCCAAAGCCAGAAATCTGTAGGGGTGTCGGATCCTATAGCCTCTGCGCTAGACGATATGACAGGCACCAATACCCCAATAGTGGCCATCATCCACTTCAAGAGGTATAAACGTTTGTTTGAAGAACTGACCTTAGAATTCATCTAGTTAAAATCTAAGTTAAGATACAAAATATCGTATTTCTAGCTAATGCTAGTGGTATAAAAATTCAGGTACACAGGTCGGTGGACAATAGCCTGTTGTTTGTAACCCTCTTTCTTCAACTTCAGCTTATATTTTCTTTTGATGCTGGTCCTCACACTACTGCTAATTAGTCTTTGCAAAATCAATAGTTATCAGTTAGTTTGGTATTTAAGAGGTTTTAATGAACCTATCAACCCTTAAAAAGAAAATGAAATCTTCTCTCCCGTCATTCCTTTATTTAAATGCAATCAAACTCTTTATGATTGCATGGTTTTCAATGTTATTTTTAGCCTGCAACCCATCCAAAAAAGAGGAGAATTTGCTACCTGACAAGGATTGGGAAGTACTTTTCGATGGCTCATCTACTGATGCATTTCGAGGCTATGGAATAACGAATTTCCCTGAGGGTGTTTGGATTGTAGAAAATGGAATATTGATGACTAATCCAGACACCGCGAATAGGGATTTGATCACCAAAAAAAGATACAAGGATTTTGAATTAGAATATGAGTGGGCAGTAGATACGGCGGCAAATTCAGGAGTTTTCTTTCACATGCAAGAAAACCTTTCTATGGAGGCAGGTAACGGGAATAGCCCAAATTGGATGGACAATTTTGAAATCCAGATTTTGGAGGACAGCTACTTTTACGATACCACAGCCATCCGATCCGCAGGTTCCTTGTATGACTTAATCATTCCAAAAAATAAAAAGCTTAAGCCAATTGGGGAATTCAATAAGGCTGTCCTTTCTCATAAATCAGGTCATGTGGAGCATTGGCTCAATGGAATTAAGGTGTTGGAATTCACGATAGGCAGCCCAGCTATGGATTCCCTGTTGTCTGTTAGTAAGTTTAAAGAAAATCCCAATTTCCACTCAGATAAGGAGGGGCATCTTATGTTTCAACACCATGGGGAAAAAGTGTATTTTAAAAATATCCGGATTAGAGCCCTTTGATAGGGGAACTCAAGAGGTAGGCTAGTAGGCTGGAACCTTCAAAAATTGGAAAAATCGTTATCTGCCAAGGGGTTTTTCCGAGACCAAAGACACTTCACTCAATCGACTGAGTTGGTAATTTCCTTGATTTCTCAACCGTAAAGTTCCACCAAGAAGTCGGTCAGCTCCTTCAGGTTTTTAAATTTTTGATTGATTAGAGAGAAAGAAGGGAAATTTGGATCTGAATTAAGCTTGGTACACCAGGCATGGGATTCGATCATAAAGATTCCATCCCAGTACTCGTAACTCCCATCCTCTTCTCGAACGACCTCAATGGCTGTGCCCACCGATTTCAAAAACTTGCCGCCTGAGCGCTCATCCCCTTGGTCAAGATCTAGGTAGTTTTCCGAAAAATCATAGTCTTCAATAAATATGTTGGACTCCCATCGTAATGGAAATTCTTCATTGACTAAGAGTGGGGTAGGGTCAAAATTTGAAATCAGGGTTTCAATTAAGTCGATTAAGTCTTGATTCGTATTCATGGATGTACGAGGTTGGTTCGATTTCTCAAGGAAGGGCTACCAAAATCAATTTGGTGCTGGCTTAGAAAACTGCAGTTAAGTTAAGGAAGTCTTCTGTTATTGGAGCTATTTGCCTCGAAAAGTAGCCAGCCGATTCATTCCTCAGGATTGTATTTTGGCAAATGCCCGAACAGGGAAGGTTCCCATTCCTTTAATTTTAGGAGGAATTGCATTGAAGGAAAATCCCATCTCTGGCAGACTTTCCAGATTGCACAAATGCTCCACAATTAAAATTTCGGAGGCCAAGAGAATACTATGCACCGGCCTTGAGTTTGTTGCCGTATTGTCAATGTTGTGAGAATCAATCCCTACTAGTTTTACTCCTGCGTCCTTCAAAAAAATTGCAGCCTCCTCGGTGAGGTAGGGGTGATGCTCGTAGTAGGTTTCGGTATTCCAATGACAAGCCCATCCCGTATGCACGAGAATTGCGCGATGCCTAAGGTCTTTATTTTTGAAATGGGCTGGAGTAATCGCTAAGGTTTCGGTATAGGGCAGGCGTATCACAAGACCTTCTAGTTCGGCAAAACAGGATAAATCAACCTCAGAAATATCCTTGCCCTCCGCATAGCGGTGGAAGGGACAGTCAATGTAGGTTCCCGTATTGCCTACCAACTCTATCTTCCCGATTTGAAATTCAGTACCGGCAGCATACTGCTGTCTGGATTCTTCCCGACTCAAAAAATCGCAAATAATTGGTGCAGGTAATCCCTTGAAGGTAATCAATCCCGCTGCTATGGTATGACTTAAGTCCACCAAACGACCCGATTGCTGACTTTGCTGCATATAGGTGTTTTCTCCCATGATCTCCTTCTTTGGATTGATTCCCTATAAATATAGAGGAGTAATTTCGATCTTGCGGGGTTTAAGCCTTATGGGTTACTAGAATTTTCACCTTTTCAAATTCAATAAATGTGGTAGAATTTGAAGAACCCATTTAATTAAAAATTTGAGTTTTAACTTTTATAAATAATCCAATGAAAAAAAACAGCTACTAGGTATTCGTACATGTTTTATTCAGGCCTATTTCAATATCCTAAATAGGATTTCTTTTGAAAGATTTTTTTGAATCAAAAAGTGAAATAAAAAGGTTGTC
>CANGUK010000034.1 GCA_947457095.1 Cyclobacteriaceae bacterium | reverse complement strand
CCTCAGGTTTCCAGTTCAAGCAGTTCAAAATGGAGGGGGAGCCTTTATCCTACCCTACATCATCTGCTTCCTATTGATGGGTATTCCGTTGCTATTTACAGAATGGAGTATGGGTAGATTTGGCGGTAAATTGGGCAACCACAGTACCCCTTACATCCTAGATTCCATGAGTAAAAAATGGTACTGGAAGTACATTGGGGTGTTTGGTATTTTCACCAACATTGCCGTAGTCGCCTATTACACCTACATTGAATCCTGGACCTTTGTGTACGTGGTGCACAGTGTCATCGGAACCTTTACTGGAATGAGTAAAGAGGCGGTTAGCTTATTTTTTGATCAGTACGTACAGCTTTCGGGGTCTGATTTCGGAATCCCCCTATTTCCTGTTATTGCCTATATTTTAGTCCTAGGTGTCAATGTATGGATCCTTTCTACGGGATTAGGTGGTATCGAAAAAGTTGCTAAAATCGGAATGCCTTTGTTGATCCTATTTGGTATCATTTTGGCTGTTCGAGGCTGGACTATGGGTAGCGATTTTGCCTCTGCAGAATTCCCTGATGCAAATGCATGGGATGGAATTAACTTCTTGTGGACCCCTCAATACAGCTCCCTTGCGGACCCTAAAGTTTGGCTAGCTGCAGCAGGACAAATCTTCTTCACGCTTTCTGTGGGAATGGGTTCCATTCAGTGTTATGCCTCCTACTTGAAAGAAAACGAAGATATCGCGCTCAACTCGGTTACTGCCGGCTTCACCAACGAATTTGTAGAAGTTATCCTAGGAAGTGCCATTGTTATCCCAATCGCTGCTGGATTTTTGGGATTGGATTGGGTATTGGAAAACGCAGGATTTGGCATGGCCTTTCAGACGATGCCCTACTTATTTCAACAGTGGGGACCACTCATTAGTGCCTTTGCCGGTGTTTGCTGGTTTGGACTTTTGTTCTTTGCCGGAATCACTTCTTCCCTAGCCATGGGTACTCCTTGGATGGGCTTTATGCAGGATGAGTTTGGTTGGGGCAAGGTAAAAGGAGCCGTTTCTTTTGGACTTGTTTCCTTGGCGATGGGTTTACCAACCGTTCTATTCTACCAGTATGGATACTTTGACGAATACGATTATTGGGGAGGTACGGTCAGCTTGGTGATTTTTGCTTTGCTTGAGACCATCCTATTCACCTACATTTTTGGTATGAAAAAAGGATGGGAAGAAATCACTAGAGGTGCTGATATCCGCATTCCATCGTTCTACAAGGTTATCATGACCTATGTCACGCCTGTATTACTGAGCATTGTATTCTTAGGCGCCTTGATTACCCCTGCGGGTAATGATTGGGTGGCTGCCTTTAGCAACTTGGTATCAGGAGAAGGATGGGCACTAGATCCAAGTTCCCTAATTGCCAAAATCACCTTTGCTGACTTGGAAGCGCAAATTCTCGCCAACCCGGAGAATGCTGCCGCTTTGGAGGAAAAAAAGATGTATTCTGGCTTTGCAAGACTTCAATTGCTTTTCTTATTTCTTGGAATTTGTGCCATAGTTTGGTATTCCACTGTTAAACGCAAAAAATCAATCCAATGAACACTTCCGCGCTAATTCTATCGCTCATAGCACAAGGACTAATCATATCCGTTACGCTGTATTGCTTCTATTTGGTATTGAAAAAACCGAATACAGAAGAGAAATAAAATAGGCCTCCTTAGTTTAGGAGAACTTCCATTCCCAAAAAAAGCTCGATTGCATCGAGCTTTTTTTATTGCGGTTTCAACCCCATTTTTTTTGGAAAAAGTCAAATATGTTTTTGATTTTAAACAGTGTTCAATTATTTTTGACCATTCAAATTAGGCCATGGGTATCGCTGAACGAAAAGAACGAGATAAGGAGGAATTACGCGAACGCATCTTAGGTGCTGCAAAGACCCTTTTCCTTGAAAAAGGAGTAGAAAAAACTTCTATTCGAAATATTGCAGATTTGATTGAGTACAGTCCTGGAAGTATCTACCATTATTTCAAGGACAAGAACGAGATCTTTCATGCACTTCACCAGGGAGGTTTTCAGCAATTGATGAGCCGCATGGAAGTAGTTGCATCCCAAGCTGATCCCATGGAGCGGCTAAAAAGAATGGGAGCCATCTATGTGGACTTTGCGCTCGAAAATCCTGACATGTACGACTTGATGTTTATCAAAGAAGCGCCTATGGATCATGTGTCCAATTCCAATGATGAGCAATGGAAAGAAGGCTTCGGTACCTTCAATTTCCTAAGAGCCACCATCAAGGAATGTATCCTAACGGGACATTTTCGAGGTCACGAGGAAGAAGCACTTTCCTTTCTAGTTTGGTCGACAGTTCATGGCATGGTATCCCTTCACATTCGCCGACGTTGTGAGGTCGTATTGGCTCAACGCCAAGCTACGATCGTCAAGGACGGATTACACGAATTTTTCAGCATTCTCGATAGACTTTCCTCATGAAAATCAAATACGCTACTACGCAAATGAATCGGTCAATTCGCCCTCTAATCCTAGGGTTTTTCCTTTACCTAGTCTTCCATGTAACTCCAATACAGGCCCAGCAGGTTTTGGATACCTACATCAAAGAAGGTTTGGCCAATAACCTTGTACTCCAGGAAAAAAATGCGAGCCTGGAGCAAAGTTTATTGGCTCTGAAAGATGCAAAAAGTTTCTTTTTGCCTTCCATGGATTTTGGTGCTAGTTATACCTTAGCAGAAGGAGGTAGAACCATCGCATTTCCAGTCGGAGACTTGCTCAATCCCGTTTATTCGACCTTGAATAAGCTCACTGCATCAAACAAATTTCCCCAAATCGAAAACGTCTCGGAACAGTTACTTCCAGACAATTTTTACGATACCCGCTTTCGTACGACCCTTCCCCTACTCAATACGGATTTAATCTACCAACAACAAATCCGAAAAGAACAGGTCAATTGGACCAACTACCAAGTTGAAATCTACCGTGCCACACTCATTCAAGACATTCGAGTAGCCTACTTCAATTTCTGCGCTGCACACAGCTCCATTTCTATTTTAAAAAATACACTTCAGCTTGTCGAACAAAACCTAAAGGACACCCGGTCCCTTGTTGAAAACGGAAAGAAGCTACCAGCTTCAGTGTTGCGAGCGGAAAGTGAACTCGAACAAGTAAATTCCCTAGTAACAGAGGCTGAGTTAAAAACCAACAATGCGGCCCAATACCTCAACTTCTTGGTCAATCGACCGCTTGATCAGTCAGTTCCCTTTGAAGACCAACCCCTCGATTTCAGTCGCTTGGATCAATTACTTCTCGAAGATCTTCACCCACAAAACCCGGAACTTCGCGCCATGCAAAGCATGGAAACTATCCAGGAAACGGTCCTAAAATCAGGAAAGAACTATTGGGTGCCCAAACTTTCTACCTACGCAGATCTTGGCTCACAGGGCTTTGACTGGAACTTTGATTCGCAATCCAGGTACCTCATGTGGGGTTTAAACTTTAGCATGCCCGTATTTCAAGGGGGAAGAAATCAAAATCAAATCCAACGAAATGTCATCGGCTTGCAATCTGTCCAAAGGCAAAAAGAATTGGTGAATCAGAAACTGAATCTAGGTCTCCAAACTCAGCGAAATGAGGTAAAAACCCTACTTGCTGCGCTCCAATCTTCGGAGAAGAAACTCGTATCGGCCTCTGCCTACCTCAAACTCGTTGACAGAGGCTTCAAGGATGGAAGCCAATCATTACTTGAATTTATAGACGCAAGAAACCAATTCACACAAGCAGCCCTTCAAAAAAATATCAGTGCTTACAAGCTACAGATGGCTATGGCACAGCTTGAACGTCAACTCTCTACTGAAACCAATTAAGCCATGAAAAAGCGCTATTCACTTTTACCAGTAATTTCAATCTTTTTTCTTTTGGGATGCAGCAGCAGTGCACCTAGTGATACGAACATCCCACAAGCGGGTGAGGCAATTCCAGTCAGCCTATTTCCGCTCCAATCTTCCGAGATGGCTGCCACAGTGACTGCAAGTGGCACCTTTAGTACCAAAGACGAAACACTCCTATCCTTTAAACTAGGTGGAATTGTAGCCAAAGTACTTGTGGAGGAAGGCGATGCCGTAAAATCTGGGCAAATCGTCGCAAGTCTTGATTTGACTGAGATCCAAGCTGGCGTTCGCCAATCCAAACTCGCCTACGAGAAGGCTTTACGAGATCATCAGCGTGCTGCTCGCCTCTACACCGACAGTGTGGCCACACTTGAGCAGTTTGAAAACTCAAAAACAGCAGTAGACATTGCTGAACAACAGTTAAATACGGCAAACTTCAATATGGCCCAATCTCAAATCCGGGCAACCAAAAATGGATTTGTACTCAAAAAATTTGTGAATCCAGGACAATTGGTTGCCTCAGGCACCCCAATTCTACAAATCAATGGTGCTGCTTCTGGTGCTTGGATCTTGAAGGTTACCTTGAGCGATCAGCAATGGAGTTCCATACAGATTGGTGACCAAGCCGAAATCAATGCTGCTGCAACATCCAACTGGACAACAGCCAAGGTAACGCAAAAAAGTCAGTCTGCAGACCCGATTACGGGTACCTATTGGGTAGAAATCAGCCCGGAATCAGTAAAAGAAATCTCCTTGGCTTCAGGCATGTTTGGAAAAGCTCGAATCCAACCCTCTCAAACAGTGCAAGGCTGGGAGATTCCATTTGAATCCGTTTTGGATGCCAATGGCGACGATGGCTTTGTCTTTGTAGTCGATGGACAAAAAGCGAAAAAAGTAAAAGTTCAATTGGGAAAAATCACCCCAACTTCCATTCAGGTGGTCGCTGGACTAGAAAATTACAAGAGCCTCATTGTGTCAGGGAGTGCCTATTTGTCGGATGGTTCCACTATTCAAGTTAAGAACTGATGAAAATCTCTGATTTTGCGGTAAAGAATTACCAATTTACCCTCGTCATCTTTCTCATGACGGTGGTCTTGGGATTGACTACCTTTTTGAACATGCCGCGGAGTGAAGACCCGGTGATCAACTCTCCCAATTTTCCCATCGTAGTCATTTATCCAGGTGCTAGCCCAGAAGATCTGGAAGAATTGGTGGTAGATCCCTTGGAAAAAACCATCTATGCCCTCGAAAATATCAAGCGCATTGAAACCGAGATCAAAGATGGTGCGGCAATTCTACTCGTAGAATACAATTACAACGAGGATGTGGATGAAAAATACCAAGAACTCGTTCGGGAGGTCAACACACTTCGGCCCCAATTGCCAGCGGAAATTTTTTCCATCGAAGTAAAGAAGGTTCGACCCTCCGATGTCAACATCCTCCAAATCGCTTTGGTGAGTGAAAATGCTTCCCGAGAATCACTTAAAATCGAAGCTGATCGCCTCCAGAAAGACCTGGAAAGCGTCACGGAATTAAAAAATGTCAAAATTCATGGACTTCCAGCTCAAGTAGTAAAGATTGAATTACAACTGGATAAAGTAGCAACCCTAAATATTCCGCTAAACGCGCTCATCGGAAGTATCAAAAGTGAATTGAGTAACATCCCAGGAGGTCAGGTAGATGCAGGCAACAAAACCTTCAATGTAAAAACGAGCGGGAATTACAGTTCAGCCGAAGAGATCGCCGAGACTGTGGTGTATTCCCTCCAAGGAAAAAACATCCTTTTGAAAGATGTCGCTACGATTCGAGATGATTTTGAAGATTCAAAGCACATCACACGACTCAATGGTTACCGTTCCATCTTTGTGACTGCAGCCTTAAAAGAAGGCACCAACATTTCTAAAGTCCAAGAAAAATACAGTCCCCTACTCGCATCAAGCTCTGAAAAATTGCCTGACAACATTGATCTTATTGTTGCATTTGATCAAGCTGACTATGTCAATAGACGATTGGGTGGATTAGGAATGGATTTCTTGATTGCAATCGCCTTAGTTTTTGTGACCTTACTCCCCTTAGGCAACCGCGCCTCAATTATCGTTATGGTTTCCATTCCCCTTTCACTGGCCATTGGACTGATTTTATTGAATGCGCTGGGCTATGGACTCAATCAACTGAGTATCGTCGGTTTGGTAGTAGCCTTAGGACTACTGGTGGACGATAGCATCGTTGTCGTTGAAAACATCGAACGATGGATTAGAGATGGTTACAGCAAGAAAGAAGCAGCACTGAAAGCCACCCAACAGATTTCTATTTCTGTGATCGGCTGTACAGTTACCTTGATTATCGCATTTCTTCCGTTGGTATTCTTGCCAGAAAGTTCAGGGGATTTCGTACGAAGCCTTCCCATGTCAGTCATCACCAGCGTGCTTGCCTCGCTGGTAGTATCCCTGACCATCATCCCATTCCTTTCTACTTGGCTTTTAAAAAATAAGACCGAAGGTCATTCCAACAAGATTTACGACCTATTTCAGAAAGGCATCCACCTGAGTTATGCTCCTCTTTTAGAAAAAGCATTAAAAAAGCCTGTTGCAACGCTCGTTCTTGCTGGAACAATTTTCTTTGTTTCCCTTGGCTTATTTCCTGTAATTGGATTTAGCCTTTTCCCTTCTTCGGAGAAACCACAGTTTCTCGTCAGCATCACCACACCACTTCAATCCAACTTGAGCAACACGGATTCGGTAGTGAGGCAAATTGAACAGGAAGTGGCTAAAATTCCTGAATTGCGAAACTTTGCTACCAACGTAGGAAAAGGTAATCCACGCATTTACTACAACGAGATTCCTGAAAATGAACGTAGCGATTACGGGCAACTATTTGTGCAACTAAAACCCGAGACTTCTGCTCCTCGGAAATTAGAAATCATTCAAACACTTCAAGCGAGTTTTGCAAAGGTGGTCGGCGCAAAAGTGGAAGTAAAAAACTTTGAACAGGGCCCTCCAGTTACTGCTCCCATCGAAATCAGGCTTGTTGGAGAAAATCTGGATACACTTAGAAGTTTGGCGGGAAAAGTAGAATACCTACTCAAGCAAACTCCAGGTACCATCTATGTCAATAATCCCGTAGCCAACTTAAAGACCGATATCCGAGTGGATATTCAAAAGGAAAAGGCACGCCAATTGGGTATTGCTACAGCGGATGTAGACCAAACCGTCAGACTTGCTCTTGCAGGCTTAAACTTGGGTGCATTTACAGACCCTCAAGGAAATGAGCGGTCCATTTTGCTTACTACCCCAAAAGGGGATCGAGCGACATTGGAAACGTTTGAACCAATTTACATCTACAACAACCAAGGAAAGGGAATTCCCCTTTCCCAAATTGCAGATCTCCAATTTGAAAGTAGTACCCTGACCATAGACCATTACAATAAAAATAGGTCAGTTTCTGTATCCTCCTTCGTAGATGCAAATTCCCTAACGGATCGAGTGCTCGGTGAAGCGATGACCAAACTAGATCAAATCCCTTTGCCTGAGGGCTATCGCTTGACCCTTGGTGGAGAATACGAAACCAAACAAGAATCCTTTGCAGGGTTTAACACCATCATCATCATCACTGCATTCCTTTTCATCGCAGTATTGATTTTACTTTTCAGAACCTTTAAAAGTACAATCATTGTCCTTTCTGTAATTCCTTTGGGGATGGTGGGTGCCTTGATTGCACTCTGGATTACGGGAAATTCACTTTCCTTTGTGGCTATCATTGGACTTATTGCCCTTGCAGGAATTGAGGTAAAAACCTCCATCCTCTTGGTGGACTTCACCAATCAGTTGAGAAAAGAAGGGGTAGATCTTGATACTGCCATTCAAAAATCAGGGGAAATTCGCTTCCTGCCCATCGTGTTGACTACCATCACAGCAATAGGTGGCTTGATCCCTGTTGCCTTGAGTACCAATCCGCTCATCTCTCCGCTTGCGATTGTGCTCATTGGCGGGTTGATCAGTTCTACTATTTTATCCAGAATTGTGACTCCAGTTCTTTACAAACTCCTTCCACCAAGAGTCTAACCCTGTTCTGACCTGGAAGTAGGTCTTAGCTAGAATTCCTTAAAAAAATCGAAAACGACAGTCCGCTTCAAAATAATTCAAATCCTTTTTCTATATTTCTTTCCAAAACAACTCCTTAACCAAAAGAACCATGAAACTAATTACCACCTTTCTGTGCGGTTTTGCACTTTTCCTTATTTCTTTCACCACCCAAGCCCAAACTACAGACTACTTTGTTGGCGATTGGGACGTAACTATCAAGGACACTCCAATGGGAACCATTTCCGTCGTACTTACTCTCGAGCGTGTAGATGGTAAATTGGTAGGCAAGTTTGTGGACTCATCCGGTAATGAAACCAAGATGAATGACATTACGGAATCAGAAAACAGCCTTACCCTTACCTTCACCTCGGAATATGGTGATCTTATCTTGGCCATACAGCGTGAAGACGATGAAAATGTCAGCGGATCCCTCATGGATTCCTTCGCAGTTGAAGGCAAGCGAGTGAAAAAATAAAAAAATAAGGCGGGAAATCCCGCCTTATTTTTTTGTATTTAGGTAAGCAAAATTCTTATTTTTTGGACCTTAAACTCATTAAATCCACTTTTTGAGTTGGGCATAGACTAAATGCAAAGGAAAGCCCATCACTGTAAAGTAAGAGCCTGTGATGCTACTAACCCCCACAAATCCAATCCATTCTTGAATTCCATATGAACCTGCTTTATCGAAGGGTCGATAAATTTTAAGGTAATGCCAAATTTCCTCTTCTTCCAAAAATCGAAAGGTCACCTGAGCCTCATCTTCCAAGGTGATGGAGGTTTTCCGATCTTTTAGCGTCACCGCTGTCATCACGGTATGGGTAGCGCCTGACAGGGATTTCAGCATCTCAAAGGCTTCTTGTTCATCCGCTGGTTTGCCCAGCACCTTTCCACGATCGATTACCACAGTATCCGCAGTGATCAGGAGTTCGTTTTCTTGAAGTTCCCCAGGGAATGCGTCCGCTTTCAGTTTGGAAAGGTAGGCAGCAGCATACTCAGCGGGAAGATCCGTGGGAATAGTCTCTTCAACCGGATGTACCCGAACTTCAAAATCAAGTTCCAATCCTCGAAGGAGTTCCTGTCGCCTAGGGGAATTAGACCCCAGAATAATTTTTTTAGAGGCTAGATTCGTTAAAAAACTGGGCATAGTCGTAGTTAAATTCTTCTTGGTTTACAGTGGCAAATAGCATTCCTCCTAGCGCTTTTGGATAGAAATAGGTGGATTTTTGAGGCATGACTTGGCCTGAGTTACATACGTCAATCACTTGACTCAAGTCAATCTCACGGGTGATGAGGGCAAACTTGGCATTTTTAGATTGTACTTCTTGTACACATCTAGAAAAGTTTCGTTCAAAAGCCAAAGCTGCTGTTGTTCGCTGTTCGGTAGGCGAAAGTCCAAGGATTTTATCAAATACCACATCATGCAACAAGACTAGATCCAATTGACGTAGGACTTCAGGTAAACCCGGGGCTACATGATCAAACTTCTCTTGTCGAAACTTGATCACAAAAGCCGCATCCTCCCAAACCAAGCCGAAAGAATGCATGCGCTGAAAGGAATAAGTTGCCAGTTCGGCCGCATCCCCCATAGGTCGAATCTCAAACCAGGCTTCCAAAGCAGTAAAGAATGTTTCTTTCACAAGTTCATTCCCGTAGAATAGCCGATGCGTAGGGAGAATCTCCAAGTGGTTTCCTACCACATTGGTCAAATACATCAAATGATAATCTGCTGCCTTCCAAGGAGAAGGCACCTGTACGGCTTCCTGCTCTTTCCGGTATTCAATGGCTGCTTCTAGTCGATGATGCCCATCTGCCAAGATTACTTTTTTATCAGATAAAGTCTTTAAGAATTGGGCAATGATCGATGGATCTGTTATTCGTGCAAGTACTTCACGCACACCTTGGTAATCTTCCAATTCATACAAAGGCTGTTCCATTGCCTGATCCATCCAGGGCTCAAGATTCTGATTTGCATCCTCATACAATCCATGCGTAGGACTGGCTTGAATCTCTGTGGCACGAAGTAGATCCACCCGGTCATGTACTGCAGACACAATGGTGTTTTCGTGTCTCAAGATTTTATTCTCCTCCCAGGGAGTTGCTTTGATTTGCGCGATAAACCCTTTTCTGCAACGCTCCTCTTTTTCTCCAGGAAGACGGAAATACTGGTAATACACGTAGATTCCTGGTACATCGTCTTGCTCCAAGACACCAGTAGTCTTCCATTTGTGGAGTAGATTTTTTGCTACTAAATGTCCTTCCTCACCCTCAGGAACGGACAAATGAATACTATTTAGCGGATTCTGATACAGCAATTCCCGCTGCTTTGCTGAGACCACATCAAAAAGTGGTGCCGTCAATTTTTCTAAATTTTCGCCAAGTTCCTTGGAATAACGCCAAGCCTTAAGCGGTAAAATTTCAGCCATCAGGTCAAGCGATTGGTCCAGTTGGTCGTTTTGGTTTGACTTAGCGGAGTTTTGGGATTCACACGCTTATCTTCCTCCTCAAAAAATTCAACTGCTAGGGCTGCAAGTAGTATTTTTTCTTCCTCGGTAAACTGGGGTTCCAAAAGTTCAGGACTGAAGTAGCGCTCCACAAATTTGGTGTCAAACTGCCCAGATTGAAAGGCTTCATGAGACAAGGCAAAGCGACAGAAATCCAAGGTCGTTTGGATACCTGTAATTCGGTAATCGTCAATGGCTCGGATCATGCGATCGATTGCTTCCTGTCGTGTAGCGCCATGAGCAATCAATTTGGCAATCATGGGATCGTAGTAAATCGGAATATCCATTCCTTCTTCAAATCCATCGTCTACCCGTATGCCAGGTCCCTGTGGTCGGCGATAGGTAAGTAACCTCCCGATATCAGGTAAAAAGTTGTTTTTTGGATCCTCAGCATAGACACGTACCTCCACCGCATGACCTTGGATGGTTAAATCCTCTTGAGAAAAGGAAAGTGGCTTTCCTTCGGCAATCCAGATTTGTTCTCGAACCAGGTCCTTGCCCGTAATCATCTCCGTAACTGGATGTTCCACCTGAAGTCGAGTATTCATTTCAAGAAAATAGAAATTGAGTTTCTCGTCAACAATAAACTCCACTGTGCCTGCTCCATAATAGTTGCAAGCCTTAGCAACACCTATGGCCGCCTCTCCCATCGCCTTCCGCATGGCTGGACTTACGACTGCAGATGGTGCTTCCTCGATCACCTTTTGGTGACGACGCTGAATGGAACACTCTCGCTCAAATAAATAAACCACGTTTTGGTGTTGGTCTCCCAAAATCTGGATTTCAATATGCCGAGGAGAGGAAATGTATTTTTCAATGAATACAGCCCCATCGCCAAAGGAAGAGATTGCTTCTGATACAGCACGATTCATTTGCTCATCAAACTCTGCCTCTGATTCCACTACTCGCATCCCTTTTCCCCCACCACCAGCAGATGCTTTAATCAAAATGGGGTAACCGATCTCTCTAGCTTTCGCTTTGGCCACAGCCACATCAGAAATCGCCTCTTCGGTACCGGGTACTAGCGGAATGTCATAGGCCGCTACGGCTTGTTTGGCAGCAAGTTTTGATCCCATGACCTCGATAGATTCTGGAGAGGGTCCAACAAATAAAATTCCAGCTTCCTGCACTTGTTTTGCGAAAGCGGCATTTTCGGACAAGAATCCATATCCTGGGTGAATGGCATCTACTCCTAGTTCTTTACAGGCAGCTAAAATTTTTGCACCTACTAAATAGGATTGATTGGAAGGAGCAGGTCCTAAGCAATAGGCTTCATCGGCAAAGCGAACATGGGGAGAAAGCCGGTCTGCTTCGGAATACACCGCTACAGTAGAGATACCCATTTCTCGGGCTGTTCGCATGATTCGAAGCGCTATTTCGCCACGATTGGCAACCAATAGTTTGGTAATTTTTTTCATAGGTACGCTAAAGTTTGACTTGGGCTGCTCGCAAGAGCTGAAGCGAAATAAGGAATTTATTTTGAGCTTTCGTACTTAAAGACAGGGATAAAAACTGTTTTTTGCATCCAAGTAAGATAAGTCTTATTTTTGGTTGTTTTAAAACCGAACCCTTTTCCTCGAACACTCTAAATTCTTAAGACGTTGGATCTATTTGCAAAGTTAAAAACGAATATGGGCCCACTAGGCAAGCACTCTGAGTTTGCTGACGGCTACTGGTCATTTCCCAAACTTGAGGGTGAAATCGCCCCTAGGATGTATTTCAAGGGAAAAGAAGTACTTACCTGGAGTTTAAATAACTACCTAGGTCTAGCCAATCATCCCGATATCCGTAAGGCTGATGCAGATGCAGCCGCCAAATGGGGCGCTGCCTATCCAATGGGTGCACGTATGATGTCAGGTCAAACCGATTTACATGAGCAATTGGAAGATGAACTGGCTGCTTTTGTAGGAAAAGAAAAATCTTACCTCCTGAATTATGGATACCAAGGCATCATGTCAGTTATTGATGCACTTTTAGATAGAAAAGATGTCGTGGTTTACGACTCAGAATGCCATGCTTGCATCATTGATGCTTTGCGTATGCATTTGGGCAAGCGCTATGTCTTCCCACACAATGACATTGAAAGTTGTGAAAAACAACTTCAACGCGCCACCAAATTAGCAGAAGAAACAGGGGGAGGAATCCTTTTGATCACGGAAGGTGTATTCGGGATGACTGGAGATCAGGGCAAGCTGAAAGAAATCGTTGAACTGAAAAAGAAATTTGATTTCCGATTATTGGTAGACGATGCTCATGGTTTTGGAACGATGGGTAAAACTGGAGCAGGTACGGGTGAAGAGCAAGGGGTACAAGATCAAATCGATTTGTACTTTTCTACCTTCGCCAAATCAATGGCTTCAATTGGTGCCTTCATCGCTGGTGATGCGGACGTGATCTTATTTTTGAGATACAACATGCGTTCCCAGATTTTTGCCAAGTCCTTGCCAATGTTGTTGGTTGAAGGAGCTCTCAAGCGTCTTGATATGCTGAGAAGTCAGCCTGAATTGAAAGACAATCTCTGGAAAATTGTACATGCACTTCGCAAAGGGTTGGTCGAAAATGGATTCAGTACCGGAAAATCTAACTCTCCTGTAACCCCGGTGGTATTAAATGGTACTGTTGGTGAAGCAGCGGCACTTTCCATGGACTTAAGAGAAAATTTTGGGATCTTCTGCTCCGTAGTAATCTATCCTGTAATCCCTAAAGGCATGATTATCTTGCGATTAATCCCTACAGCAGTGCATACAATTGATGATGTAAACTTGACTGTAAAGGCATTTGCAGCAGTGAAAGACAAGCTAACTTCTGGGGTTTACAAGAATTCAGAACTAGCACTTTCTTTTGGAGAATAAAAAAAAAGTAAAAAAAAGCGCCTTAGAATTGAAATAGAAAGTATTTGGCCTATATTAGAACCTTATAAACTTATCATCAACCCTAAAAAACTTTTACTATGAGCAAATTTAGCGAAGTAAAAAATCTAGTAATGAGCTTGGAAGCTGACTTCGAAAAGTTCTACGACAAAGGAAATCAAGCTGCAGGTACCCGCGTAAGAAAAGGGATGCAAGATTTGAAAAACCTAGCGCAAGCAATCCGTACTGAAGTACAGGACAAGAAAAACGCAGGTTGATTCTAAATAAAAAAGGTGGGTTAACCCACCTTTTTTTATGCTTTTAAATTGAAGTGGAGCCTAAAACTCCACTTTATTATTTTCTGCCTGTACATCGGCCATACGCTTGCTTGGATCAATCTCTACAGATTTGATTGTATCTAGTGATCTTTTTAAACTAATCGTATGTGTAGGATGGGTCCAAGACCAATCTTGACTCAACACAAGCTTTGGAGTAGTTGATTCCGCTTTTTTCTCCCCGCGCATCATTTCCAAAGGCAGGTAAACCGATTCCTTGGTTCCATCCTTGTAAGTGATCACCACATCTACTGGCATAGGCATGCCTCCTACTCGTTCCAAGGTAATCGAAGTACCATCCTCAGTTGCCTTTACTTCTTTTACTCCATAATCGATTGTCTTCGTAGAATTGACAAAGTACTCCTTGTACCAATCTAATTCCAAGCCACTTTCTTTTTCCATGACACGAATCAGGTCGTTGACATTGGGATGCTTAAACTTCCAGGTATTCCAGTAGCGAAGCATTCCGCGATCGCGAGCTTCTTCACCGATCACATAGCCCAACTGAGCTAAGAAAACGGCACCTTTACTATATGCTGCTGCCCCATAGGCTGAATTGGTTTGGTAATGATCTGCATGGGTAGACATAGGCTCTTCCAGTCCAGATTTCACCAAGCGGAAGTATCCTCCATAGGAGCCACGATGTGGTGTAGCACTTACTTGAAAAATAGAAGCCATCGCCAAATTAGAGGCATAAGACGTAAAGCCCTCATCCATCCAAGGGTACAGGGATTCGTTGGAAGCCAGGACCCCATGAAACCAGCTATGAGCCAATTCATGCACCATCACCCCTACCAAACTCGATAAAGAACGCTCGCCAGTGATCAAAGTGGACATGGCATACTCCATTCCTCCATCACCACCTTGAACAACTGAAAACTGCTTGTAAGGGTATTGACCGAAATTTTTAGACAAGAAGTCAATTGCCTTAGGGGTAAATTCCTTCAACTTTTCCCAGTTTTCCGTGGTCTTCTCACCAGGGATGTAAAAATGGTGAACGGTGATGCCGTTTGCCATCTGTACCTTATCGTGTTTGTACTTATTGTCAGCGGCCCACATGAAATCATGTACCTGAGGTGCGACAAAATGCCAAGTCAAGGTTTTACCTTTTGGCTCAGGCACCTTTACTCCATCATCCTGGTACCCATGACCAATTTGATTTGGGTTTTGAAGGTATCCTGTTCCGCCTAGCGTATAGGTTTTATCGATGGTGATTTTCACGTCAAAATCGCCCCATATCCCATAAAACTCTCTTGCAACATACGGATTGGCATGCCAACCCTGCTCATCGTAATTGGCCATTTTGGGATACCATTGCGACATGGAATAGCGAACCCCCTCTTCGGAATCTCTTCCTGATCGTCTTACTTGAAGGGGAACCTGACCTTCAAAAGCCATTTCAAAATTTACTGTGGAATTGGGTAAAATCGGTGAAGCCAACTCCACCTCCAAAATAGTACCTACTTCTTTGTAAGTAACAGGCTTGCCATTCATGGTCAAACGCGTCGTATGGAGATATCCGATTTCCTCTGGGGTCAATTTGGATATTCGATCCTTCACACGCTGATCTGGATCCGCGATCGTACGGGAGCGCACATCCATCATACTTCCTGGTTGGAAGGCATTGTAATAGAGGTGGTAAAATACCCGAGTCAAGGTATCTGGGGAATTATTGGTGTAGGCTAGTACCTGCGTTCCTTGGTACCGGTTGGTAGCCACATCCATGTCCACTTCCATCTTGTAGGAAACAGCTTGTTGAAAACGACCATTCTGGGCATAGCCGAGGCCTATTGCCATAAAAAAGAAAAGCCCTAACAAGGACTTGAATCTATATTTTGCCATTTTTTATTTTTTCTTAAAGAAAATCAAAAAGCGAGCTTTCCCCAAACCATGTATAAAAAAATAGTCCTGCTTCTAAGACAATACCTTCCTTTGAAGTAAATTGAAACTTGAAAATCAGTAAAATTGGTTTAATTAGTAAAAATTGAAACACACCCTTAGTCAAATGAAAAAATTAGTTCTTTTAATTTTCCTTGCTATGCTGCAGCTAAGCGTGCAGGCACAGCAGGTCAACATGGATGTTTTTAAATCCATGAAAGCCCGAAGCATCGGCCCAGGCGCGATGAGCGGTAGAATCACAGCCATCGATGCAGTGCACGATGATCCCACGACCATCTATGCCGGATCAGCCTCTGGTGGCCTTTGGAAGTCTACTTCTGGAGGGATTACTTGGGAACCTATTTTTGACAATGAAAAGGTGCATTCCATTGGCGCCATTTCCATCTATCAGAAAAACCCAAACATCATTTGGGTAGGTACTGGAGAAGGTAACCCAAGAAACTCCTTAAACATGGGCTATGGGGTATATAGATCCATGGATGCTGGCAAGACCTGGCAGCTCATGGGACTTGAAAAAACCCGTGCCATCCACCGAATCATTGTACATCCAGATGATCCCAACACCGTATTTGTAGGTGCCATTGGTTCTCCTTGGGGTACTCAAGAGGATCGTGGAGTGTACAAGACCACCGATGGTGGAAAAACATGGAAGAAAATCTTGTATATAGACAATAAGACAGGTGTGGGTGAAATGATTATGGATCCCAACAACCCAAACAAGATCTTTGTCAATATGTGGGAACACAGACGCTACCCTTGGTTTTTTGAGTCAGGAGGAGCTAGCTCTGGACTTTATGTAACTCAGGATGGTGGAGACAATTGGAAAAAACTATCTGCAGAAGAAAATGGATTGCCTAAGGGAAATCTAGGAAGAATGGGATTGGCCATCTCCAAAGCAAATAGCAGCAAGGTATATGCATTGATCGAATCCTCTAAGAATGCACTCTATGTATCCGAAGATGGTGGAGGTAAATTCACCATGATCAATGACAAAGCAGAGATTGGTGACCGACCTTTCTATTACTTTGAGATCCATGCCGATCCTAAAAACGAAAACAGACTATACACGCTATATTCTCGTGTAGGAATCACTGAGGATGGAGGAAAAAGCTTCAGAGAATTGCTATCCTACTCAGGAGTGCACCCCGACCACCACGCTTGGTACATCAATCCAAACGATCCATCCCTACTTATAAATGGTAACGATGGAGGATTGAATGTTTCCAGAGACATGGGTAAAACCTGGTTTTTCGCAGAAGGCATCACCGTAGGTCAGTTTTACCACATCAATGTGGACAATGAAGTACCTTATAATGTGTACGGAGGGATGCAAGACAACGGCTCTTGGACAGGTCCAGCCTACCTTTGGAGAGGCGATGGAATCCGAAATACCTATTGGCAAGAAGTTTCCTTTGGTGATGGATTTGATGTGGTATCTCATCCTGCCAACTCAAGATATGGCTACACCATGTCTCAGGGAGGAAACGTAAGCCGTTTTGACAAGCTTACTGGTCACAACCGCACCATTCGCCCAACGCATCCAGACAAGGATGTATTCCTTCGCTACAACTGGAATGCAGCGATTGCTCAGGATCCTCATGACATGAATACGGTTTACTATGCTTCTCAATTTTTGCATAAGTCAAAAGATTCTGGGGAAACCTGGGAGATCATTTCTCCAGACTTAACTACCAACGATTCTACAAAGCAGCGTCAGCAGAAAACAGGTGGATTGACCTTCGATATTACCGGTGCTGAAAATCACACGACCATTATTGCGATTGCACCATCTCCAGTAGACAAGAATGTGATCTGGGTGGGTACAGATGATGGCAACCTTCAAGTAACACAAGACGGTGGCAAGACTTGGACCAACGTTGCATCCAAATTGACTGGCCTTCCTAAGGCTTCTTGGATTCCACAGGTTCAAGCATCCACTTTCAATGCTGGTGAAGTATGGGTGGTTGCCAACAACTACCGTAACAATGACTTTGCTGCCTATGCCTACCATAGCTCAGACTTTGGAAAGACTTTTACACGTATTGCCGATGACTCGAAAGTGTGGGGCTTTACCCTTTCCATCAAGCAAGATCCTACCGAACCAAACCTAGTTTTCTTGGGTACTGAGTTCGGATTGTACGTTTCTTTTGACAAAGCCAAAACCTGGAATAAGTGGGAACATGGCTACCCTAAAGCAGTGTCTACTTACGACATGACTATCCAAGAGCGTGAAGCCGACTTGGTGATTGGTACTTTTGGACGTGCGATCTACGTGTTGGATGACATCCGTCCGCTACGTGCATTTGCTAAGAATGGTGGAAAAGCTCCAGTTGGAAAAATCACTGCCTTCCCTGCGCCTGATGCCTATCAAGCAGAAATCCAGCAGCCACATGGCGAACGCTTCATGGCTTCTGCCAAGTATGCTGGCGAGAACAGAGTTTTTGGCGGTCGTTTGAGCTATTTGATTCAAGACGAAAAAGAAAAGTTGGATTCCTTGACTGTGAAAATTTACACAGCGACTGGAGAACAAATCAGAACCTTGAAAACCCTTCCTTCCAAGGGTGTCAACCGAATCATCTGGAACCTAGACCGCAAATCAACTGCTGAAATGACTGGCGGCTGGGGCGGTGGTCAAGGTGGTGGACAAGGTGGTGGAGGCCGTCGTGGATTCTTCGAACCAAGTGGTGGAGATGCAATTCCTGGCACCTACAAAGTGGTGATGGAATATGGAGGAGAGTCTTCCGAAACTTCCATCACGGTACATGCAGATCCACGCATCAAGCCTGTCCTTACTGACCTACAAGCTAAAGATGCTTTCTTGAAAAAAGTAGAAGCACTTTCTTCAGAAGTGACCGCTACTACCAAAAAATTGGACGAAGCTCAGAAGGTAATCGATAAGGTAAATTCACTAATTAAGGACGTGAAGACTGATGATGCAAAAGGGCTTGAAACCGCCGCTAAGGATATCAAGAAGAAACTGGATGCAGCGCGTGAAGCATTCACTGGACCTAAAGTAGAAGGACAAGGAATCGTTAGAAACCTCTTCCCAACCACAATGAGTCGCTTGTTTGATCCAAGAAGCTATGCCAATTCAAGCTACACTGCACCGGGAGCAACTGAGGAGCGTTTGCTTGCTCAAGCCAAGGAGGCTGCTGCTGAAGCTATTGCAAAGGTAGAGGCCTTCATCCAAGGTGATTGGAAAACCTTCGAGGAGAAGGTGAAAGCTACTCCGATCGATTTATTCCAGAATATCAAAAAATAAATAATCCTTAAATTTAAAAAAAAAAGCATCCTGAGCAATTGGGATGCTTTTTTTCCTTTTACATGAAAAATAGCCAGATTCTCCGAAACGCTTTATTGGGTACAGGTATCCTATTTGGAATAGCCCTGGCCTTGGATTATTCCTTAGGTAGTAGCGTTTGGGAAGGAATGGTGGTCAGCCAATCTGCCTTGACCGTGGAATACTGCGAGTTTAATCATCCCGAGCGATTCTTTCATCAACCAGTGAATACCTACTCAAATTTGATTTACTTTTTCTATGGCATGGTAGTTTTTCAACTAGGTTGGAAAGATTGGAAAGCATTTACAAATCGTGAGGCAAACACGGTGCGCAAATTCCCCTACTTATCCCTACTCCTTGCTACCAACTTTATATATTTAAGCATTGGATCAGCTTTTTTCCATTCTTCGCTGACTTGGATGGGCCAGCGCATGGACATGAATGCAACCTATGGACTTACACTTAGTTTGATCGGGATCGGATTAGTCCAAGTCTCCGTAAAAAAAGAGTTATCGTCGCGAATGCAACTAGGCATTGTCGGAGGTCTGCTGCTACTGATCGCTTCTTTTCTACCCCTTGCACTCCAAATTTCAAGTTCCATTCTCCTGCCCTCCTTATTTTTATTCCTGTTGGTATTAGGGATTATCAATTACTTTCAATACTCTGCTCAACGCATTCCAGTTTTGGGAGGATTAAGTTTTATCCTGCTTGCAGTGGCCATTCAAATCCGCGCCTTAGATGTGGCGAAGGTCAATTGTGATCCAATGTCAATCTGGCAAGGACATGCCCTGTGGCACTTGCTCACGGCTACGAGCAGCTTGTGTATGTATTTTTATTTCCGGAGGGTAAAGAATGGGAATCGACTCAAAAAGGATTAAGGCTCAACACTTAAAACCAATTGGAAAAAGAGTTGACTGGCTATTCAATTAAAGGTTAGAAAAGGATTGCTTTCTACTAGTTTTTATTTCTGATAGAAAAATCAAAATTCTGCTTGTAGATTCGAGCTATTATTTTGATCCAACCTCTTGACTTTTGAATCCTCTCGCCAAAAAAATATCCTGGAAAACCGCTGCCGGAATAGTCATCGCCAACATGATTGGGACTGGTGTATTTACCAGCCTTGGATTCCAACTTGAGGTAGTTCAAAATACCTGGACCATTTTATTGCTTTGGACTTTTGGGGGCATCATGGCCCTAATTGGTGCTTTGGTGTATGCTGAATTAGGCACCCATTTCCGGCGCACGGGAGGAGATTACATTTTCCTTTCCGAAACCATCCATCCATTGGTTGGCTATCTCTACGCCTGGGTATCCTTGGTGGTGGGTTTTTCTGCTCCCATTGCCATTGCTGCAATGGCCATGAACAATTACCTCAGACCTCTATTTGGAGAAACACTACTTCCAGGACTTATTTTCTTGGTACTCATTCCTACTGTACACATTTTTTCAGTAAGCAGCTCTGCCAAATTTCAAAATGGGATGACTCTCCTAAAAATTGGGTTTGTATTGGCCCTGATTGGGTTGGGATTAGGCTATTCGAGTACCATAGAGGCATCCGCATTCAATTTTTCGAATACCTGGAAAGAAGAAGTACTCCTACCCGGCTTTGCCGTTTCCTTGATTTATGTGTTTTATGCTTATACAGGATGGAATTCCGCAGCATACATCATTGAGGAAGTAGATCAGCCCAAGAAAAACCTACCCAAAGCCTTGATTGGGGCCACCCTGCTTGTAATGGTCATTTACATTCTCCTGCAACTCGTATTGCTCAAGCATGCCTCAGTAGACCAATTGGCGGGACAGGTTCAAGTGGCGGATATTGCCTTTGGTAACCTTTTTGGGCCAAATGGAGCAATTTGGGTAAGCCTATTCATCGGTATTCAATTGATTGCGACCATCTCAGGCTATGCATGGGTCGGTCCACGAGTAACTTATGCGATGGCCAAAGACTATAAATTATGGAAGCCGCTCGCAAAGGTCAACGCAAATGAAATCCCTGTTCGGGCGATTGTTGTGAATACTGGCATAAGCCTGATCCTTTTCCTATCGGGATCCTTTGAGCAAGTCATGCTTTATGCTGGGTTTATTTTGCAGCTGATGAGTACAGTTACAGTCTATTCCTCCCTAAAAATCAAAAATGAGGAAGGGTTTAAAACACCATTCAAACCAATCCCACAACTCATTTACATCGGGTTTAGTGTAGCGCTAATGGGCTATCTTCTGGTAGATCGACCCAAAGAGAGTTTGGCTGGTATTGGGATTTTGGCTTTGGGCTGGGCTGTGTATGCCTTTGATAAAAAAATCAGGTAACACCTTAATTTTTAACTATCCAATAAGCGTCTATGGTAGTTGACTTGTCCCAAGTGGTAGTTAAAATGTCCATATAGGTGAATCAAAAAGTATCCTACAGTCATTGAAGGACCGAGGAATGAATGTTTGGATTGATCGCCAAGTTTTTTTGGATCCATGGGTACCAAGGCTTGCTCAAAAAGCTTTTTGAGCTCCTCCAACTCTTGAAGTAGATCCGCTCTCAAGAGCTTGCTCTGCACAAATTCACTATCTCTATCTCGCTCAAACGCGATGCCACACAAGTCCAACCCAAAAAACTGCTTCACGTTGCCAATCAAGTGAAGTGTCAAGTTGCCCGCAGAATTAGTTATCCCTTGGTCAATACGCCAGAGATTACGCTCATCTGAATAGGCATTCAACTCTTCAATTAACTTAGATAAATCTCTTTGAAACAACAGGTTAAGCTCTTTGGTATTCATAAGAAGTTAAAGAATGGGGAAATGAATCGAATGAAAGGCAGATCCGATCCGCCCTTCTCTAGGATTTAAACTTAAAGGAATTGATTATTGGGGTGATTCGGAATCGATCACATTTCTACGCTGTCCATATTTACTGGCAGAAGGCTCTGTTTGTGGCTCATTAACCGAAGGTACATCCGATTTAGGTGGTGTAGCGTAGGGTTTTGGCTCCGATCCTGAACCCTGATTTGGTTTCTTTTTCTTCTTCTTTTTCTTTTTAAAGGCAGGATCCGAAGAATTCGAAGAACCCGAACTGGAAGGAGCACTTACTTTAGGAGCTTCACTGCCTGTATAGGAAGGTCCCTTTTCAAGGTGAGCTGGAAGTGGGTTTTGAGCGACTGCCATTCCAATCAACTT
>CANGUK010000033.1 GCA_947457095.1 Cyclobacteriaceae bacterium | reverse complement strand
GTGCGATAAATGTAACTATTCGATTAAAAAAAACAAAATAATCGTTTTTTTTATCTAGAAATGAAAAAAATAATTTTGATACGACACGCTAAATCCGCCTGGGATCATCCCTGGTTGGATGATTTTGAGCGGCCTCTAGCCGAACGAGGATTGCGAGATGCACCCCAAATGGCTACTTCACTTGCTAATCGAGGGATAAACGTAGACCTAATCTGCTCCTCCACTGCCCAAAGGGCAAAGCAAACCGCCTGCATTACCGCCGAAGTGCTTGGGTATCCTGAGAAAAAAATCCACTGGGAAAAATCCCTTTATCATGCTTCAGCGAGCCACCTGCTTCAGGTCATTCAGTCCCAATCGGATCAAGTCCAAACCCTCGTACTGGTAGGACACAACCCTGGACTCACTGAATTGATTAATATACTTGGAGTGAAATTAGACAACTTGCCCACCTCTGGTCAATTTGCTTTTTCACTATCCGCAACCCATTGGAAAGAGTTGAGCCGAGACACTTGCACCTTTGCTTGGTGGGATAGTCCTAAAAAATAAATGACCGCTCTTCTACCTTTCACAAGTAACGAAGCGGATCCAATCGATTGGTAATTCGAATTAGAGAATGTACTGAGACAAGTCTCGGTTTTTCACCAAGCTGCTAAGACGCTCCTGTACCATTTCCTTGGTGATTTGGATTTTGGAATTCGGTCCAATCAAGTCCGGAACTTCAAAAAGAAAGTCATTGAGCAGGTGGCTCATGACGGTATGCAATCGACGTGCACCGATATTTTCCACTTCCTGATTGATCAAAAAGGCAAGGCTAGCAATCTCCTCAATGGCATCGTCAGTAAAGTCTAAGTAAACTTCCTCTGCCTCAAATAGGGCTTGGTACTGCTTGGTCAAGGCATTTTTGGGTTCCTTCAGGATACGCGTAAAATCTACCTTGGTGAGCGACTGCAATTCCACGCGGATAGGGAATCTCCCCTGCAATTCAGGAATCAAATCGGAAGGTTTGCTTACGTGAAAAGCACCAGCAGCAATAAATAGTACGTGGTCGGTATGGATGACACCGTACTTGGTGGTAACGGAAGAACCTTCCACGATAGGAAGTAAATCCCGCTGAACCCCCTCGCGACTTACATCGGGTCCACCTCCACCTTTTCCGGATTTAGAAGCGATTTTATCGATCTCGTCGATGAAGATGATCCCATTGTTTTCGGCAAGTCGAATAGCCTCTTCCTTCACCTCATCAAAATCAATCAACTTAGATACCTCTTCTTCCAAAAGGACTTTGCGAGCCTCTGAAATGGAGAGTTTGCGCTTTTTCGTTTTCTTGGGCATCATGCCCGAAATCATGTCTTGAAGACCGGCCATGCTTGCATCATCCATCATGCCATTGCCCACCATGCCAATTCCCATGGGTGCTGGAGCCTTGACTTGAATTTCTATTTTGCGATCCTCCAATTCTCCTTGACGGAGTTTTTCTCGAAAGCGGTCACGGGTACGTTCATTTAGTTCCTCATCCGAGGAAGGTACCGAACTGCCCTCAGCAGCATATGAAGTGCTTCCTGTAAATCCCATTCCTTTGACCGGCGGAATCAAAATATCCAACAAAATCTCCTCCACAGCCTCGGCCGCTTTCACTTTCACTTCCTCCTTTTTAGTGTCCCGCACAAGCTGCACACTCTGCTCTACCAAATCTCGAACCATGCTTTCCACGTCACGACCCACATAGCCCACTTCGGTAAACTTGGATGCTTCCACCTTGGTAAAGGGTGCATTAGCAATCTTGGCCAGGCGGCGTGCAATCTCGGTTTTTCCTACCCCGGTGCTTCCAATCAATAGAATATTGTTGGGTACAATGTCCTTCTGGATATCCGAAGTCACCAGCATGCGCCGAATGCGATTCCGCAAAGCAATAGCCACATTGCGCTTAGCATCCTGCTGACCGATGATGTACTTATCGAGATCTTCAACGATCTGTCTTGGCGTAAGGGAGAGGGGCGTGAGCATAGGTAAAACTGATCTTTAAAATTCGGGTGAATAGGGATTTTGCATAACTCTATTGCCCGCTTATGCAGAAGGCTTGGTTTCAGCAGTAAAACTAAACTGGAGCGGACGATCCACTTGAGTAGCAGTCAAGGCAATAGCCAATACTTCATCCACTTGGGTCACGTAATGGAATTGAATGCCCTTCAAGTAGTGTGCGTCAATTTCTTCAATATCACGCTTATTCTTGTGGCAAAGGATAATTTCCTTGATTCCTGCACGTTTGGCGGCCAAAATCTTTTCCTTAATTCCGCCTACCGGCATCACCTTGCCTATTAAACTGATCTCTCCAGTCATGGCTAATTTAGCCTTTACTTTGCGTTGGGTATACACCGATGCCATGGCTGTCAACATGGTGATACCAGCTGAAGGACCATCCTTGGGAACAGCTCCTGCCGGCACGTGAATGTGCAAGTCGTACTGCTCAAACACGCGGTGATCAATCCCCAATTGCTCTGCCTTGGACTTCAAGTAAGAAAGCGCCGTCATGGCGGACTCCTTCATCACATCGCCCAACTGACCTGAAAGGGTCAATTTACCTCGGCCCTTGCTCAAACTTGATTCGATGAAAAGGATCTCCCCTCCCACACTGGTCCAAGCCAGGCCGGTTACTACCCCAGCAATGCTGTTGTCCTGGTAGATTTCATTGTCAAAAATCGGAGCACCTAATATCTTTCGAACCGCCTCAGGGGTGATTTTGGACACATACTCCTCCTCCATGGCTATGGATTTGGCGATGTTACGAACCACCTTTCCGATGACACGCTCCAAACTTCTCACACCCGACTCACGTGTATATTCTTCAATCAATTTCTGTAGGGCTGCTTTTTCAAAGGAAATCTCCTTTGGCTTGAGTCCATGTTCAGTACGCTGCTTGGGAACCAAGTGACGCTTGGCGATTTCCAATTTTTCCTCCTGGGTGTAGCCTGTGACCTCGATGATCTCCATTCGGTCACGAAGAGCCGGCTGTATGGAATCTAGCGAGTTGGCTGTGGCAATGAAAAGAACCTTGCTCAAGTCGTATTCTACCTCGAGGTAATTGTCCAAGAAAGCATAGTTCTGCTCGGGATCCAGCACCTCCAAAAAGGCTGAAGAAGGATCTCCTCGGAAGTCAGAAGAAAGTTTGTCAATCTCATCCAACACAAATACAGGATTGGAGATTTTGACCTTTTTCATGTTTTGGATCACCTTACCCGGCATCGCACCTACATAGGTTTTGCGGTGTCCACGGATCTCGGCCTCGTCATGCAGGCCACCAAGGGACATGCGGATGTATTTACGCCCCAAGGCGGAGGCGATGGATTTTCCTAGAGAGGTTTTACCCACTCCTGGAGGGCCATACAAACAAAGAATCGGGCCTTTCAGGTCATTCTTCAATTTCAAGACAGCCAGGTATTCGATGATGCGGTCCTTGACTTTTTCCAATCCAAAGTGGTCCGCATCTAGAATCGCTCGGGCATGCTTCAGGTCAAAGTTGTCCTGGGTAAATTCATTCCAAGGCAATTCCACCAAGGTTTCCGCATAGTTCAGCGCAATGGGATATTCTGCGGCAGAAGGGTTGATGCGCAAAATTTTGTCCAACTCCTTCTCAAAATGCTTCTTCACCTCAGCAGGCCAGGCTTTCAATGCTCCCTTGGCGCGAAGGTCTTCCACTTCTTTTTCAGGCCCCTCTTCGCCCAACTCCGTTTGGAGTACCCTCATCTGCTGGCGGAGAAAATAATCTCGCTGCTGCTGATCGATGTCGGTGTGTACCTTTTTGTGAATTTCTGACTTCAACTCCAGCATCTGGATGTCTTTCATCATGAATTCCAGTAGCAGGGTAGCACGCTCTACTCCATCGTTGATTTCCAGAAGTCGCTGCTTGGCCTCTACGGGAGCATTGATGTTGGAGGATAAAAAGTGGGTAAGAAATGCGGTATTGTCAATATTATCCAAGGCTACCTGTGCCTCTCTTGGAATCTCCGGGTTGAGGTGGAGAATCTTGATCGCTGCATCTTTGAGCGACTCTTCCAATGCCTTGATTTTCTTGGAGTTCTTAGGAAAATTTTCTTCCAAATAGTCCACTTTGGCCATGAAATAGGGATCGTCAGTAACCTGCTCCCGAATGGCGAAGCGCTTTTTCCCCTGAATGATGATCGTGGTATTTCCGTCGGGAAGCACAATCATTTTGATGATCTTGGCCAAGGTACCCACCTGGTACAGGTCTTCCCAACTCGGATCGTCCTGGTTGGGCTGAATCTGTGCGCAAACGCCAATGTACTTGTTTCCTTTTTGCGCCTTCTTCACCAAGCGAATTGAGCGCTGACGTCCTACGGTAATGGGGATCACTACCCCTGGGAAAAGAACCGTATTGCGAACGGACAGAATAGGTATCTCTTCTCCATAGGCTTCCTTGGAATTGACCTCGTCTTCTTCATCCGTGATCAATTGAATCAAGTCACCTTCACCGGCAAAATCGCCGTTCATTAAATTATGGAATAAAGAGTTTTCGAATTGGCTCATATAGACAGATTGACAGCCTACTGTCAGGATATTACTAAAATAAAGAAAGAACTTGGACTAGATCCAAGTTCTTTCTTAAGATTCAATTGAAATGCCAAACCGGGATTTGGCCATATTGACAGACCGACTAGAAGATAAGTTTGAGAATATCGTTACCGATAGCAAATACCATCAAACCAAGCAAAATGACCATCCCTACCTTTTGTGCATATTCCAAAAACTTATCAGAAGGTGCACGGCCAGAGACCATTTCGTAAAGCAAGAATACCACGTGTCCTCCGTCTAGTGCCGGAATTGGAAGTAGGTTCATAAAGGCCAAAATCATGGAAATCAAGCCTGTGATACTCCAAAACTTCACCCAATCCCATTGGTTGCCATAAATTTTGGCCATACCAATTGGACCACTTACGTTTTTCGTGGACACCTCTCCGGTAAACATTTTACCCAAGGCTTTCGCATTCACAATCACCGCACCAAAGGCACGAGAAGTACCGCGTGAAAAGGCTTCCATAAATCCATACTCTCTTCGTACGGGCTCCAAAAGCGGTTTGACAGCAATGCCAATTCTGGCATCAGCAGAAACAGGAACACTCAAGGTATCTACCTGAGCTCCTCGGCGACGAACCAAGGATACGGATTGATTTTTTACCTGCTGCAAGGCAGCCTGCATCTCATCAAAATAGCTGATTGGACTTCCATTCACCGCGATGATTTGATCTCCCGCCGCAATGCCCATTTTCTCAGCGCCTGTACCTGGATCCACTGCACCTACTTCAAAAGGAAAGCGAACTGCGATAAACTTATTGAAGGCCTCCTCCGAGTTGAAACTATTGATAAATCCTTTCGGGATTTCAACTTTGATTTTTTCCCCTTGGCGATCGACGGTGTAGTAGCCGTTTTCACTCAAGAGTGCAGAACCGCTACTCAATTCACCGATGCTTTGGTAAGGCTGGCCATTGACATCCAATACCTTATCACCTGTCTTCAATCCAATAGCTTCCCCATATTCGTAGGCCACAATTCCATTTTCAATAACTTGATCTCTGGAAAAGTAGGTTTCCCCGTTGGAATACACCAGTGTCACGAAGATGATAATACCCGTGATCACGTTGACGATAATCCCACCCAACATGACAATCAGACGCTGCCAGGCTGGCTTGGCTCGGAACTCCCAAGGCTGGGGCTCTGATGCCAATTGGGCGGTGTCCATGGACTCATCCACCATCCCTGAAATCTTCACAAAGCCCCCAAGAGGGATGGCTCCGATGGAATATTCGGTATCACCCCATTGAAATCCTGCGATTTTTGGAGGAAATCCGATGGAGAATTTTTCTACGCGCATGCCAAAAAGTTTGGCGGTAAGCAAGTGTCCCAACTCATGAAGTCCCACTAGGATTGACAATCCTAGGAGAAGCTGGCCCACCATAATTAAGGTTTCCATTTAGTTTTTCGACTTAAGTAAATTTTCTGTGAATTCTCTAGCACTACGATCTGTTTCGATATAGTCCTCCAACTGAGGACGAGCAATAAATTCCGATCGGGTTAAGGTTTCTTCGATCAAATCGGACATTTCCAAAAACCCTACCTGCTGCTTGAGGAATGCTGCCACTGCAATTTCATTGGCTGCATTCAGCACACAAGGCGCATTGCCCCCTGCCGCTAGGGCATCGTAGGCGAGTTGCAGGTTTCGGAAAGTCTTCAAATCGGGTTGTTCAAAGGTCAATTGTGGGTAGTTGGCAAAATTGAACCGCTCTAGGTTGCTCTTCAAGCGATCTGGATAACTGAGTGCAAACTGAATGGGAATACGCATATCGGGCAAGCCAAGTTGCGCTTTGATCGAACCATCTTCAAATTGAACCAAGGAATGGATGATACTTTGGGGATGGACCACTACCTCGATCTGCTCCGTCTTGAGTCCAAAAAGCCATTTGGCTTCAATGACTTCCAAGCCCTTGTTCATCAGGGAAGCAGAATCTATGGTGATTTTTGCGCCCATGTCCCAGTTGGGATGCTTGAGCGCCTGCTCTCGTGTAACCGTCTCCAAATAGGTTCGGTCTTTTCCTCGAAATGGTCCACCTGAGGCAGTAAGAATGATTTTTTCGATAGGGTTGTGAAATTCCCCCACCAAACATTGGAATATAGCGGAATGCTCGGAATCTACGGGATATATATTGACCCCATGCTGCTTAGCAAGTGCGGTAATCAACTCCCCAGCCACGACCAAGGTCTCCTTATTGGCTAGGGCAATCTGCTTGCCTGCTCGGATGGCATGGACGGTAGGGATCAAGCCGGAGTAGCCTACCAACGCGGTCAACACCACATCGATGGTCTCCATTTCTACCACCTGGGCAATCGCTTTTTGGCCTGCAAAGACCTTGATTGGCGCCGAAGCCAAGGCTTCTTTGACTTTGGAATAATTCGCCTCATTGCCGATTACCACGGCATTGGGCACAAACTCCAAGGCCTGTTGAATCAATAAATCTACATTGTTTTGGGCGGTGAGCACCTCCACACTAAAGTTCTCAGGATGCTGACGAATGACCTCCAAGGTCTGGGTTCCAATACTCCCTGTGCTTCCCAGAATGGCTACGCGCTTGGTTGCTGTCATGTAGGTAATGAATGTAACAAAAATAAAAACCCAGTTCAGCCAATAAGGTTGGGGTGTGAACTGACAAAATTACCAATTGGACTGAATTTCTAGGTACATCTCGTCAGATTTTAGCGCTTGGGCTAATTTTTGTTTGGATTTTTTTATGTAAAATTTTCAGAAAATAGCAGCAGCAAACTAAGAATCACTCGTTTACACCGAAAATAAAATACGGATATGCTTCACTCCAAAATCCAATCCATCGGAATTCCCTTTCTAGCAGGTCTAGCTGGCGCAGCCTTATGGACTACTTTTATTACGAATCCAGAGTCCCCTGCACCCTCTACCGCTGTACGAAGCTTGCCTTCTCAATTTACCTCCCTCTCTTCTGCAGGCATGGGCCTTCCGCCGGAATCCTTCGTAGAAGCCTCCCAAAGTAGTACGGGTTCTGTCGTTTTTATTAAAAACTTCAGCGGCACAGATTACCGTCGCTACAGCATGTTTGATTTCTTTTTTGGCACTACTCCCAGCCAACAGGTAAGTACAGGTTCAGGTGTAATTTTCTCCAAAGACGGCTACATCCTGACCAATGCCCACGTCATCGATGAAGCGGAAACCTTGGAAGTGGTCCACCAGAAGCAAACCTATAAGGCGAAGTTGGTGGGAACGGACAAAAACACGGACATCGCCGTATTGAAGATTGAAGCACAAAATCTGCCCGAAATCAAGTTGGGGTCCAGTAGAACCCTCCAAATCGGGGAATGGGTGCTTGCGGTAGGCAATCCCTTCAACCTTACTTCCACAGTGACAGCAGGTATCGTCTCTGCCAAGGAGCGGCAAATCAATATCCTGGGCGGTGATTTTCCCTTGGAAAGTTTCATCCAAACCGATGCTCCCATCAACCCAGGAAACTCAGGCGGGGCCCTGGTGAATGTGCGCGGGGAACTGGTGGGGATCAACACCGCCATCCTATCTCGTACGGGTTCCTACACCGGCTATGGATTTGCCGTGCCAGTAGATGTGGCTGTGAAGGTGGCCAATGACCTGATCCAACATGGAGAAGTTCAAAAGGCCATTCCCGGTGTCGAAGTGTCCGAAATCACCCCAGAATTGGCCAAAGAAATGGCTTTGAATAATTTGGAAGGGGTGGTAATCACTCGAATTCTGAAAAGTGGGGCAGCAGAGAAAGCTGGCTTACAAGCCAATGACCTGATCACGCAAATTGGAGATTGGAAAATCACCGGAAAGGGGAGTTTTGAGGAAGCCTTATCCTATTACTATCCTGGAGACAAGGTAAATGTAGGCTTTCAGCGAGGGGGCAAACTTGAGGTAGCATCGCTAACTCTTCAAAACCTAGAAGGCGGCACAGGCATCAGCCAGCGGGAGTTTTACAGTTCGGAGGTGCTCGGTGCTCGACTCGAATCCATCAATGCCATTGACAAGGATCGCCTCAAACTCACCTATGGGGTAAAGATTACCTCTTTGACCAATGGATACCTCAGCGACCTCGGTTTTCGAGAAGGATTTGTGATCACCCACATCAACGAGATGCCGGCCAAAGATCCTAAAGCACTGGGTCCCTACTTGGAAAAATTCAGTGGGCGATTGGTATTGGAGGGAGTGGCACCTAATGGGCAACCCTTTACTCAAAGTTACCAGGTGAGGTAAGGAAAACATGTCGACAGTTGACAGACCACGGTCCACGGCTCACCTATACTGGACTTCAACTCCTGTTTTCTTGCCTTTACGTAAATAAGTTTGTGAGTATTAATAACAAGGCCTGAAGCACACCACAATCTGCTGTGGACGGTCGACTGTGGTCTGTTGACAATTTGATCAATTCAAAATGAAATAAATACGCGTGTTTTTTCTAATTAGATCTGTGTAAAAAAAAAGGTTTGTTATCGGAATAGAAATCCAGAAGGCCCTCGTCCAACTATCAGTTTGTTGACTTCCGCTCCGGATTTTTGGTAGACTACTACCTCCCCATTACCTTGGAATCCCTTGGCATTGGCTAGATAAATTTGCTGAGCATCGGAGTCGTAGCCGATTCCATAAAAGCCCGATCCTTTTTTCCAATCGGATACCAAGGTGCCAGAGCTAATATTCATTACCGAAATCCCATCTCGATACTCTGGCCAGCCCGAACTCGTCAACACATAGAAGGTGTCGTCATCTCCTTTGGCGATTCGGCCTGTGGCCTGCGCGATGGGAAAGGTGCGAATGTTTTTTTGGCTTAGTCCACTTTTGGAAATGGATACGAAATATACCTTTTGCGCATCGTAACAAAATACCCAAAGGTCCCCATTCAATTCGAAAAACTGAACCGGCTGCCCAGGCATTTCCAAGGTTTTGAAGGGCAGTTCGGCGTTGGCATCCAGCACCTCTACCTTTTTGCCTTCTGAAGCCGCTACAAATACATAAGATCCAAAGGCATAGAGGTCTTCAGGTTTGCTAGAAACGGGGATCTTTTTCTTCACTACTCCACCGTCCAAACCTTGCACCACCGCCACGTAAGAGGAGGACGTGTTGTAATTGGCATCGTAGGGTCCATAATCCGAGATAAACAACTTGCCGCGGGCAGTAGCCAACGATCGGGGTTGGTCCAGTCCCTTATCCACTGCTCCAATCGACTTAAAATCTCCAGGCTGCACCACCTCCACTTTACCCGTGTTCGCCACCAAATACATCCGATCTTCCTCCAAGACCAAATCTTCCAACAACCCCGCAAAAGGTCGCCCATTTGCCTTTTCAAATACAGAAGAAGTTAATGTTCCAGTACTTGGGTCGAGATGGGTCACCTCTCCGTCATTGGCACCAAAAGCCCCTTCATTCATAATCAGAATTCCGGTATCATAGACCCCAAGTGGGCGCTCATCAGAAGTGGGATCGCAGGCTGAAAAAATCAGAGCCAAAAGGATAATTAGCTGTAAAGACTTGCTGAATTGGATCATAGTGAAAGCGTTAAATTGAGTTGGTAGGATCGTCCGGGCATGGCCCGTAGGTAGAGTACTTGGTAGGATTGATTGAATACATTGAGGACTTGAAAACGCAGGGGTATTTGCAGCGATTTCCACTTGGTTCCGGAATAAGTAAGGCCCAAGTTGCCAAGCGCAAAGCCTTCCAGAATTCGTGATTCTCCAGAAGCAATGCTGCGTGGACCCACATAAAAGCCAGATAGGTCAAGGGCGAAATCGTCTCGCTTCACAAGCAATCCTGCATTTCCTTGATGCTTGGGACTGTAGGGAAGTTGCTGGGATCCTTCTTGAGCAAGGTCACGGGTATTGGAATAGGTGTAGGAGAGATTGGCTTGCCAGGTCAAGTGGCCCGTAGTCCAAGAACTCTCGCCTTGGTATTCCAGCCCTTGATTCTGCACTTCTCGGATATTTTCCGGGCTCCAGATAGCACCTTTTGGTAGCCAGATGATCCAATCGTCCACCTGCATTCGGTAGTAGGTCAAGCGCTGAGACCATGAAAAAGTCCCCATTTGCTTGATTTGGAAGCCTATTTCTCCGTTTTGGCTTTTCTCAGGACGGAGTTTGGGATTTCCTCCCGGCTCCCAATAGCGATCGTTGAGTGTAGGCAGTTTCAGCCCAAGCCCAAAAGCAGTTTTGAAATAAAGGGTAATTTGGTCACTTTCAAAAAGCCGCCAATCCAATCCTAGACCAGGCAGAAAGGGAACGAGTTCATTGGGATAGGCCAGTTGGCGGAGATTGAAAGAAACCGAAATCCGCTCTCCCTCCTGCCAACCCAAACTCTGGTAGGCTTCCCAGCGCTGCTCTGTGGCGGTGTAAGTGCTCAAGTTGGCATTCATCCAAGTTCCGCGAACCCCCGCTCGCATTGCCCAATTGCCAGCCGATGGGAGTTCCCAATCGAGCCCTAGGACTCCCTGCTTGGTTTGATTTGCTTGTGCATTAAATTGCAGTTGATCCGCCACCCAGGCTCCTTTCAGTTTCCATACCGAAGACTTCTTTTGGTATCGGTAATCTATCACTGCTCTGAAACTTTCGTCTGTTTGCGTATCCTGCGTGCTACTTCCAATCAGGGGTTGAATCTCCCGTTGGGCTTGATTCCACCAGAAGGAGGCTTTTACTTGTGCATGAAGAGTCGGCTGCCACCAAACATCTTGGAGGACACCTCGCTGCTTGAAGGCAGCATGGTCTTGGCACTCCCAGGGAGCAGCTGCTCGGGAAATGTCTCGGTATCGAAAGGTATTTGGCTGATCTTGAAGGTAGCCTTTGGTTTGGAAGCGTAGGGTTGGATTCCCGTATGCTGCCGTCAAGGAGGTTTGGTTGTGGCCGAAGCTCCCAATCGACTGACTAAATGCCCCTTGCAGCCCTTCTTTCTTAGTGGGAGCGGTAGAAAGGTGCACCGATCCACCGATGGCCTCATTTCCAAAAAGCGCTCCTGCGCTTCCAAACTGAACCTCTACCCGGTCGATCCCCTGAACTGGGAGGATACTGAGGTCGGATTGCCCAAGCGAGATGCTGTTGATGGGTACCCCATTCCAGAAGAGTGCAGTATGCCCAGGGGAGGTGCCCCGGAAAGATGGCGAGGCCAACATACCGGATCCGTATTGGCGAACAAAAATTGGAGAAGTTTCTTGTAACAAATCTCCTAAAGATCGTGCTCCATAGCGCCCTAGGGTGGATTTGTCATAAGTCAAGAGCGTTTGCCCCGCTGCAAAACGGTCCAAGGCTGCGGCATGCACGGCCACCTCAGCCAGCGCCACCGTATCTTGGGGTGAGGCAAAAGGAAGAAAAAATACACACCAAACGGCAAAAGTCATTGGGCTCCGATTAGAAGGTCTAGTCGAATCCGGCTGTGAAGGAAAAAAATAGAAATGAAAACCAGCCCTAACCCAAAATGGGGTAAAGGCATTGTACGCTTCTATTAGCTTTTCCTCCGAAAGCTCAGAATCATTGATCATGGCAGGTCTCCTGGCTCGTTTGACTTTTTGCAGGCCTTCTCAGTTTCGGCGAAACCAATGGCGGGGGTTACAAAAGCTTTTCCTAGATGTTTTCTAGGAAACCAAACTTACAGTTGCGGGGACAGCTCCGGTTTTACACCGGATTCCCTTTTAATTCCAAGAACCGAAATGCTCGGGTTGGAAACCAAAATCGATGTAAATAAAGTGCAATTTAGTTGCGAAAACAAGGGGAATGGTTGCATTTTTTTTTGAGAGTCAGGCATTGGCGCTTACCTTGTGTCAAAATTCATCCAAGGCCTGCATGCAATCATATCCAAGCGTTTTGCGCTCCCTACCCTACTTGCTTAGCTTCTTGCTATGGTTTGGTGTCGCTTTGCTGCTCGTTTCTTGTGCGGAAAAAAAACCCGAAGCGCTCCTCAAAACAGCTGTTCAGCTGGATTTTGCCACAGGATTCAAGTTGTACCAAGGCGATGGCTTCTGGGAAATTGAAGTTAGCAAGGGCTATGCTGGTTCCTCCGAAACTTACCGCTACCTGGTCCTGGATTCTGGAGTACAGGTCAATTCGGCAAACTACGATGCAGTCATTCAACTCCCAATTGATCGGGTCGTGCTGACCTCCACTACCCAGGTGCCGCACTTGGATTTGTTGGGACATACTCAAAGTTTGGTAGGATTTCCCAAACCTGACTTGATCTCGTCCCCCAAGACCAGAAACTGGATAGATTCAGGTAAGGTACAGGACTTGGGTTCGGGACCTTCGGCGAATCCTGAGTTGGTGTTGGATTTGCAACCCGATTGGATTATGATTTCCACCCTAGGGGAAGATCTTCGCTACTTGGAGCTATTCAAACAAGCAGGCATCCCTGCACTCATTAACGGGGAATACGTAGAGCAAAACCCCTTGGGCAGAGCCGAATGGATCAAGTTTACGGGGGTACTTTTAGGAAACTATTCGGGAGCCTTGGCCCAATTTGAACAGATCAAAAAAGACTATAACGAAGCAGCGAACTTAGCCAGTTCGATCCTTGAAAAAGACAAGCCAAGGGTCCTCAGTGGAGTGATGTACCAGGACATCTGGTATGCACCTAGCGCGGATAGCTGGGCAGCACAGCTCCTCAGCCAAGCGGGGGGTCAGTATGCATTCGAGGAGAATGCCGGTTCGGGCAGCTTGCAACTCAATTACGAGTACGTATTAGACCAGGCCAGCTCAGCTCCAATTTGGATTGGGGCGGCAGACTTTGCTTCAAGAGCTGAGATGGGAACACGTGAACCGCGCTACCAAGCTTTTGCTGCTTGGAAGGCTGGGGAATTGTATACCTACACCGCCAAGAAAGGAGAAACAGGAGGCTTGGAGTACTTTGAATTGGGGTATTTACGCCCCGATTTGATTCTGAAAGACTTGATCAAAATCCTACATCCCCAGTTACTACCGGACTACCAACCCTATTTTTACCAAAAATTACCGAACTAAGTCGGTCGAAATGGGATTTACTCCCGTATTTTAGCCCAGGAGAATCGGTTTTACCGGTTATTCCAAGCCCTAGCATCAAGAATTAACCTTATCCATGTCATTTAGACGTTTCCTTTTTCCAGTTGCCTTCCTCCTTCTTGGGATGAGTTTCTTGCTCAACCTGAGCATGGGTAGCGTGTGGATACCACCTGCGGAAATGGTAGAAGGGATGGTATCGGGTAGTTGGGCCAAAAATTCCTGGGAACAAATCATCCTGCACTACCGACTTCCTAAGGCATTGGTGGCGATTTTGGCGGGGATAGGACTCAGTGTAAGTGGCTTACAGATGCAAACCTTTTTTCGAAACCCACTGGCTGGACCCTATGTGTTGGGAATCAGTTCGGGAGCGGGATTAGGCGTAGCCATACTGATGCTGGCGGGAGCAGCTTTTGGCGTTTCCCTTACTGGGCTGAATTCTTGGGCGATTGCAGGAGCAGGAATTCTTGGCGCTGGTAGCTTACTGGCTCTCGTTACCTTGGTGGCCTGGAGAGTAAAAGATTCGATGACTTTATTGATCGTAGGCCTGATGGTGGGCAGTGCCGTATCTGCAGTGGTGGCGGTGCTTTCCTTTTTTTCTGGGGCAGAAGCCTTGAAGCTCTATACCGTCTGGTCGATGGGTAGTTTGGGTGCATTGACCTGGTCACAGGTGAGCATACTTGGCCTTCTGATTTTGATTGGAACCCTTCCCATTGTCGGATCAATCAAATCCTACAATGCCTTGCTGATGGGAGAAACGTATGCCCGCAGCATGGGGATTCATACGACAAGTCTCCGGTGGTGGATGATCGGAAGTGCCGGGATCTTGGCAGGGGGAATTACCGCTTTTTGTGGGCCCATCGCATTCCTAGGAATAGCCGTTCCTCACTTGGCACGCATGCTTTGGAAAAGCGCAGATCATCGGGTGCTATTCCCTGGTTCGGCCATCTTGGGGGCAAGTTTGCTCCTGCTCTGCGATGCCTTTAGCCACTTTCCTGGCTGGGCCAGTTCGCTTCCCATCAATGCGGTCACCTCCTTGATTGGTGCACCTTTGGTGATTTCCTTGATTTTGAAAAAGAACTTCAGCAAAGACTTTTAAGGGATGGATCAGCATAAAATCGCATTGGAAGGAATTGGACTCCAGCTTGGGTATAGCCAGGAAGGGCTGCGGAAACCGCTTTTGGAGAATTTGAATTTTGAGTTGGTCGCCGGAGAGCTCACCTGCCTTTTGGGTCCCAATGGTGTCGGAAAATCCACGCTAATTAAAGCCATTTTAGGAGAAATTACTCCTTGGGAAGGTCGGCTTTTGCTAGAGCAGGAACCCCTATCCTCCTACTCCATTCATGAAATGGCCAAGCACATCGCAGTGGTATTGACGGATCCAATCTATCCGGGCAACCTGACCGTGGGACAGTTGGTAGCATTGGGCAGAACGCCGCATACGAATTGGCTGGGGCATTTGGGTGAGGCAGACCGAGCTATCGTGGAAAAGGCCTTAGCAGACACCCATATCGGGTATTTGCGGGATGCTCGACTGGGAGAGCTCAGCGATGGACAGCGGCAAAAGGCCATGATTGCACGAGCTTTGGCGCAGGATGGGTCTGTAATTGTTTTGGATGAGCCTACGGCGCACTTGGATCTGGTAAATCGCTTGGAGATCATGAGTTTGCTGCGCGAAATCAGCCGCAGCCAAGGCAAGGCCATCTTGGTCGTGACCCATGATTTGGACATTGCTTTGGAGACGGCGGATCGATTTTGGATCCTGAACTGTGGCCTTCCACTCTTAGCTGGAAAGCCGGAGGATCTGGTCCTTTCGGGTGAGATTCAAGCACTATTTCCTTCGGATCGCTATCAGTTTAATGTGGCCCGAGGGCGAGTAGAGTGGAGTCAATCGATTCCGGATTTTTTGATTGAAGGACCTGCCGAACAGGTGTATTGGGTAAAGAAGGCTTTGGTAAAGGCAGGGATTGAATCGCTGGATCAAACCTTGGTGATTACTTCACCTTTCGGGTTGAGAGTTGGGGAGGAATTCTTCCCTTCGGTCCAAGCCTTTTTGGGGAACTATTTTTTAAATCAAAAATCAGATAAAAGCAATTAGGAGGCTTTAACGACTGATGAAAAGCAAAAAAATGCCCTCATCCCCCTATCTTGCAGGACCAAATTGAAATTCCCATGAAGCGTCTCGCAATTCTCGCCACCGGCTCTGGCAGCAATGCCGAAAAAATCATGGAGCACTTTGCCCATTCCTCCAAGGGAAAGGTGGTGCTGGTAGCAGCCAACAAGACTACGGCTGGGGTTTTGGCGCGAGCGCAAAAATTCAATGTTCCGACCTTTACCTTTACTCGACAGGAATTGGAGGAAGGAATTCTTTTGGAAAAGTTGCGCGAAGCCCAAGTAGACTGGGTGATTTTGGCAGGTTTCCTACTAAAGGTTCCTGACGCACTAATCCGAGCCTTTCCCGATCGCATGGTGAACATTCATCCCGCATTGCTCCCCAAGTATGGAGGAAAGGGCATGTATGGGCATCATGTGCATGAAGCCGTGAAGGCTGCTGGGGACACCGAGTCGGGGATTACGATTCATTTGGTCAACGAGCATTACGACGAGGGCAAGATCATTTTTCAAGCAGCGACATCTCTCCTCCCCGAGGACAGCGCAGAAACCATTGCTGCGAAGGTGCTTGCTTTGGAGCACCGGTATTTCGCCGAAGTGATTGAAGGTTTGCTTTGATTCGCCACTTTTTCTTCTTCATTCGGCGTTGGATATTCGAGGTTCGGCGTTTAAAAAGTCATAAAGCGAAACTAAATTGAGGCTTTACCAAATTACCCTAAAGATTAATCCAACAAGCTTCTGAACGAATCCCTCCATGAATTTTTCAAAAATTGTACCTAGCGTATTCTACATCGATATCAAAGACGGTCTGAAATTTTTTGTGGATTGCCTGCAATTTTCGATCGAGCACCAGGACCTAAAAACCGCCAATCCCTACTGTGTCTTGGGAAAAGACGGAATTCGAATCATGCTGTTTCAAGACGCACAATTGGCCCAAGAGCATTATCCGGAGTTGCGAATCGAAACAGAAGACATTGATGCAGTATTTGCACAGGTTTCCGCTACGCATCCGGAATTGCTGCATCCCAACCTCAATCAAGTGACCCGCCGACCTTGGGGAGCTAAAGAATTTGCCCTAGCAGACAAACAGGTGGGTATACGATTTCAACAATGGTAGACAATACGAACTAATATGGAAGAAGAAAGACCAAAAATCAAACTGATCCCCACCTCCGCAGACAAGTTGGTGGATCTTCTCGGGTGGATAATGCTTCTAGCGATTTGGGCATTGACTATCAGTCACTATTCCACCTTGCCCGATACGATTCCTACGCATTTTAACGGAGCAGGCGAGGCAGATGGCTTTGGGAGTAAGGCATCGATTATTGGTTTGCCCTTCATCGCCACCCTACTATTCATCGGACTGACAATTCTGAATCGATACCCACATATTTTTAATTACCCCACAGCCATTACGCAAGACAACGCCTTGCGACTCTATACTCTAGCCACGAGAATGCTCCGCTACCTCAAACTTGTTTTGGTCCTGGTTTTTGGAGGGATTGAATTCATGACAATCCAGAATGCTACCGGAAAAACGGCAGGCCTAGGCGCCTGGTTTTTACCCCTGACTTTGGTGCTGATTTTTTTGCCGCTGATTTATTTTGTGGTCAAATCAGTTCAAACAAACAAGTAGCTCGTAAAAATCCAAGGAATAAATTTCCATTGAAGCGAATAAGTCTTATCTAAATAATTCAGAATCAAAGACCCCAATGAAAGTCAACCCGAAATACCTAGTGCCACTGACCATCCTAGTCTCTGCCTTGGGCTACTTTGTGGACATCTACGACATTCTACTTTTTAGCATAGTCCGCCAAAGCAGTTTGACTACACTGGGGGTAGCGCCCGTAGAATCCCTAGCAGTCGGTCTGTCCATTTTAAATTGGCAGGTCGGAGGACTGATCTTGGGCGGAATACTTTGGGGAGCCATTGGAGACAAGAAAGGAAGACTTTCCGTCCTCTTTTTTTCTATCCTACTCTATTCTGTAGCCAATTTTCTCAACGGATACATCGTCACCGTGGAGCAATACAAATGGTGTCGATTCATCGCAGGAATTGGACTCGCTGGAGAACTGGGTGCAGGAATTACGATCGTATCCGAAATCATGTCCAAACAAAAACGGGGCTACGGAACCATGATCATCTCTTCAGTGGGCATGCTGGGCGCAGTCGCGGCAGCCATCGTCGGGCTAAATCTCCCCTGGCAGACTGCCTATAAAATCGGGGGCATACTCGGCTTTGCTTTGCTCGCTTTACGCTTCGGAGTAGCAGAAAGTGGCATGTATGAGCAGATGAAACAGCATCCCAAAGTATCCAAAGGGAATTTCTTTTACCTGTTTACCAATCGTACCCGACTTGTAAAATACCTGAAATGCATCCTGATCGGTCTGCCCACTTACTTTATTGTAGGCCTGGTGTTGACTGGGGCACCCGAATTGGTTAAAACTGTCTTTAAACTTGAGGTGGAGCCTACCTTGGTTGCCAAATTGGTGATTGTCACCTACACCGCGATTGCCATTGCCGATTTGGGATGCAGTTGGCTGAGCCAAAAACTCCAATCTAGACGCATCCCCTTATTCATCTTCTTGTGCATTTCCCTCATCGGTACGCTTCTGATCCTTTTCTTCCCCATTACCGATCTCACCCAGGTTTACCTGATCTTTGCCATCCTAGGCACAGGAATAGGGTTCTGGGCGGTAATGATGTCCAATGCCACCGAGCAATTTGGTACAAACATCCGGGCGATGGTGACTACTACCGTTCCCAACTTTATTCGAGGGCTGCTGATCCCGATGACGGTGTTTTTTCAAGCGCTCAAACCAGATTTTGGAATTACCTACAGCCTTGCCATCGTTGGGATACCTGTCCTACTTCTGGCGATTTATTCGGCCTACAGTTCTGAGGAAACCTTCAACAAGGATCTGGATTATGTGGAATAGAAGTAAGTTTAGGTCCTAGTAAAATGATTACCTTTCGACCATTCACTAACCCAATTAAACTATAAAAAGGTGATCTCCTTTATCTCAGAACTCAAGTCCAGAAACGAAACCCTATTTTACTATGGATTGGTCTGCTTGGGTTTAGGGCTACTTTTTTTCATACTTTCAAAAACCACGACGACTCAGGTATATGGTGTCAATGCTTGGTTGAAGCCCTTCAAATTTGCACTATCCACCTTCCTTTTTGCTTGGGCCATGGCTTGGTACTGCCATTACTTGGAAGGATTCAATCAGCCCTTATTCAACTGGTCAGTCATCCTTCTTTTGGGTTTTGAAATCGTCTACATCGCCATCATGGCCAGCAAAGGGGAAATTTCCCACTACAATACCAGTTCCCCCATGTATGCCAGCCTCTTTTCGATGATGGCTCTGGCCGCCACGCTGGTTACGCTATTCACCGCATTTGTTGGATTCCAGTTTTTTACCCAATCTTTTCCGCAACTCCCTCCCTACTACCTCTGGGCCATTCGACTGAGTATCTTGATTTTTGTGGTTTTTTCCTTTGAAGGCTTTGCGATGGGTTCCCGGCTCAGTCATACGGTTGGGGCCGTGAATGACAATTCCAATTTATGGATCCTAGGATGGAGCAAAACGGTTGGCGATCTCCGCGTATCCCATTTCATTGGCATGCATGCCTTGCAGGTACTCCCGGTACTCTCCTTCTATTTGATTAAAAATACCAAGGGCACCCTGACCCTTGCTTTCCTCTATGGGATTTTGGCGGTATTTACACTAGTTCAAGCGTTGCAAGGAAAACCGTTTTTTGCAGCTAGCCCTAAAAACATAGATTTGAAAAAGTAAATGAGGATGTTTTAGTTTAAATAAAGAAAACTGAAATTCTTTTCTCCCTTCTTGCAACCTTTACTAGGTCAGGCACATCTACCTGATTGAAAGTTAAAACACCAACCGTAAAGGGAAATTCAAGTTGACCAAAGACCTGAAATAGGTCCAAATCGATAAATGTGCACCAAATCCGCAAGATCAAATTGAACCATGACAGAATATTTTTCAGGACGCCAGAGATTTAGTTTTTTACTCGTTTTTCTCCTTTGCATGGCTTGCAACGAGACTAAGAATACAGATGTACCCAAAGAAATTTCACATCCAAAACTTATAAAAACCATCGGTGCACCCAATTATGGAAGTGTTGGATGTAGCCTGGAAGACAGAGCCGGCAACCTTTGGTTTGGAACCACTGAAAATGGCCTTTACAAGTACGATGGCAAAACATTTCAGCAGTTTTTAATTAAAGATGGGCTAAACAGCAATTACATTACTAGCCTACTCGAAGATTCATCGGGGAAAATTTGGATCGGAACGGATATAGGGCTTTGCCTTTACGATGGAAAATCAATTACCCAAATCGAAATCCCTTTACCAAAAAACTTTACAACCAATGAGAATGAACTTTACCGCAATTCGAAGCGGGTATTTAGTATGATGCAGGCAAAAAATAGGGTGCTTTGGTTTGCAACTATAAATGGAGTCTTCACTTACGACGGGAAATCCTTTAGTCCTTTTCAAATTGAAACGAACTCAGCTGGCTTCCTTAGTTCAAACTACAACATGGAACAGATTTTAGAGGATAAATCAGGTAACATTTGGTTTGGAGGGAGAGGCAATGAAGGGGTGTACAAGTACGATGGAAAATCTGTAACTCGGCTTGAGCTAGAAGTCTTATTTCAAGATGGACCCACACCCAAACCTACTGAATGGGCATGGCCCCAACTGCAAGACAAAGACGGAAACATTTGGTTTAGCAATTGGGGAGGGGTCTACCGCTACGATGGCAAATCGTTTACAAGTTTCACTAAGAAGGATGGCTTAGTTGGCGGTGTTGCTAAAGTATTAGAAGACAAAAAAGGCAACCTTTGGTTTGGTGGAGATACTGGAGGAGGGCTTAGCCTTTACGACGGCACCTCTTTCACGCGTTTCACCACGGAAGATGGCCTGATCCATACTAATATTTGGTCCATTCTAGAGGATAAAGCTGGGAATCTATGGATAGGCACGCGAGAAACAGGTCTCTCCATGTATGACGGAAAAACATTTACTACCTATTCGGAATACAAGTCAGAAACCCCAAAGAACTAACTCAAAAACTTTGCAAAAACAGGAGATAAAAGGGATTGGGAACTTCTCAAAAAGTTTTTGTCATTTTTAAACTTTTCTGACCCTAAGTATTGCTCACTAACACTAGTTGAAAACTACTTGCTTCCCACTTATTTTTTGGCAATCTCACTAAGAAGATTAATATTGATACTATCAAATGATAGTATCAATGAAGCCTCCCTATGATATTACCCCTAGCGTATTAAAGCTCATCAGCGCTATTTCTGTGAAAATCGGAGACGTAAATGCGAGGTGTCTAAACAAACAATCAATCGCCACAACTTCAGAGGCAAAACAGAATCAATAGGTCCTTTTACTCATTAGCACTTCGATTTTTTTTAGGGTTTTACTGATACAATCAAATCACTTCCAGAAGCCGTAGAGCGTTAGAAGTGCTATTGCAAAGATTTTTTAAAATCTTAGTTAACAGATTACCAAAATTTGGTAACTTAAAAGAAACCAGCAAAATCATGGGGAGAACCAAATCCATTTCGATAGGCGCTCATTTCGAGAGTTTTATTGAATCAACAATTTCAAATGGCCGTTTCAATAACGCCTCTGATGTAGTTTGCGCCGGACTTCGACTTTTAGAAGAAGAAAACCGTATCCAAGTTTTACGTAAAGCCATCCATGAAGGTATCGAAAGCGGTCGCGCGGCTGATTTCGACCCAAAACACCATTTAAAAACCCTAAAGTCTACCAAAAGCAATGGCTAAGTTGTACTTCACAAACAAAGCCATTGATGATTTGGAAGCTATTTGGGCCTATACTGTTAAAACTTGGTCTGAGAATCAGATAGAAACAAATATCTCTTTTCTCAAAGCCCTTAAGGATATTTTTTCTTCTAAGCATAGATTAGGCTTTTGAGTGGTTTTTGTAAAAAAAAAGTAGTTTAGGTTTAGTAAGAACTTAGGCGAAATACCTGAAAATGGAAAACGAAATCGAATCTTTTTACCCAAAAAGCAGACAAGAATGGCGCGAATGGCTTCAAGTCAATCATGCTACTAAGCAATCCATTTGGCTTATTTACTACAAAAAGAAATCAAACCTACCGACTGTACTTTACAACGATGCCGTCGACGAAGCCCTTTGTTTTGGCTGGATTGACAGTAAGGCAAAGCCCATAGACGAAGATAAATACATGCAGTTTTTCACTAAACGAAAGCCTAAAAGCATTTGGTCGAAAATAAATAAGGAAAAAATTGAGCGGTTGACGAAAGAAGGACTAATGACCAAGGCTGGGTTTGAAATAATTGAAATCGCGAAGCAAAATGGTTCTTGGACAATTTTGGACGAAGCAGAAGCACTTATAATTCCTGAGGACCTAGACCAAGAGCTCCAAAAAAGACCTATTGCTAAAGCCTATTTTTTCGGTTTAAGTAGGTCTGACAAACGAAATATTTTGCAATGGCTTGTGCTTGCCAAACGAC
>CANGUK010000032.1 GCA_947457095.1 Cyclobacteriaceae bacterium | reverse complement strand
GGACGAGTGATCAATGAGAAGTTAAGAAAGTATAAATCCGAGTTTGGCTTGGATGATTCCACCGATCTATTGGCCATGGTGGCCTTTGATTGCATGGTGGAATCCCTTGAGACCAATGCTGGAAATGCGGAAGATAGCGAGCAAATAGAGCGCAGTCTTGTCCATATTTCCTCCTTGCTTGCCAAGGCCGTTTAGGATAAGTCCCATTCATTTTGATGATTCTGGAGCCGGTAGGTGAACCTTATATATATTCACTACTATGGCAAACGTACTTTTATTTTCCATCCTATCAGCCCTTGCAGGGCTAGGTGGAGGAGCCGTACTATCCGGCTTCCTATTTAAAAATAAACAAAACAAACTGATCGGGGAGACTAAGGAGAAGATTAAATCCATGCTCCGAGAAGCGGAATTGACCGCAGAAACCATCAAAAAAGACCGCATGCTTGAGGCAAAAGAAAAGTTCTTTAAGCTCAAGGCAGAATTTGATGAGGAGACCAATCACAAGAAAAACTTGATCATCGCCAACGAAAACAAGGTGAAGCAGCTGCAGCAGCAGGTGGCCAAGGAACAAGAAAATGTCAAGCGCAGAGAGGCCGAATTAGACTCCAAAAAAGAAAACTTGACAGCTCAATTGCATGCCGTTCAAGTGAAGAAAGAGGAGCTAGACCGTGTCACCAATCAGCGCATTGCAGACTTGGAAAAACTAGCTGGCTTGAGCAGAGAAGAGGCGAGAGAGCAATTGGTAAGCATGCTGACTGAAGAGGCGCAAAGCAAGGCTTCCTCCCAAATCAAAGACATCCTTGATGAGGCTAAATTGACGGCCACCAAGCAGGCCAAGAAGATCGTATTGGACACCATCCAACGTACCGCTACCGAGCATGCAGTTGAAAACTGTGTGTCTGTATTCAATATCGAAAGCGACGACATCAAAGGAAAAATCATCGGTAGAGAAGGTCGAAATATTCGTGCGCTGGAAGCAGCCACGGGTGTAGAAATCGTTGTAGACGATACCCCTGAAGCAATCATCATTTCTGGATTTGATCCGGTTAGAAGAGAGATTGCTCGTCTTTCCCTTCACCGCCTAGTACAGGATGGACGTATCCACCCAGCACGTATCGAAGAGGTGGTGGCCAAGACAGAGAAAAACATCGAAGAAGAGATCGTAGAAATCGGGGAGCGTACCTGTATCGACTTGGGAATTCATGGTCTGCATCCGGAATTGATCAAGATGGTGGGACGTATGCGTTTCCGTTCTTCTTATGGACAAAACCTGCTTCAGCACTCCAGAGAAGTGGCCAAGCTCTCCGCTACCATGGCTGCAGAGATGGGGCTCAATGCCAAGCTCGCCAAGCGTGCCGGTCTACTCCACGACATCGGAAAAGTATGGCCTGAAGAGCAGGAATTGCCTCACGCACTTTTGGGTATGGAACTAGCCAAGCGCTACAAGGAGCATCCAGAAATTTGCAATGCCATCGGTGCTCACCACGATGAAATCGAAATGACTTCCATGATATCGCCTATCGTACAGGCTTCAGATGCGATCTCAGGATCACGTCCAGGTGCCCGTCGAGAGATTATGGATAGCTACGTGAAGCGTTTGAAAGAATTGGAGGAACTCGCCTTGAACTTTGACGGGGTCAACAAATGCTTTGCCATGCAGGCAGGTAGAGAGTTGCGAATCCTAGTCGATGCAGACAATGTGGACGACCAGAAGGCAGGTCAGCTTTCCTTCGATATTTCCCAAAAGATCGAAAAGGAGATGCAATACCCTGGACAAATCAAGGTGACTGTAATTCGTGAAATGAGAGCGGTAAACTACGCCAGATAAACCTTCCTATTTAGGTTCAAACAAAAAAAGCAATTCGAAAGAATTGCTTTTTTTTATGGTCTGTGGATCCGATTACTTGCGTTCCACTTCACGTAAATTTTCAAGTTTCTTGTTTCTCAAGAACCCATTGATATCTTCAAAATGCTCACGCACCCGCTTGTTACCAAATTCAAAGACCTTGCTGGCCAAGCCATCCAAGAAGTCTCGATCGTGAGACACCAGAATTAGCGTGCCGTCAAAGGCCTTGAGCGCATCTTTGATGATGTCCTTGGTCTTCATGTCCAAGTGGTTGGTCGGTTCATCGAGAATGAGAAAATTGACCGGCTGCAAGAGGAGTTTGATCATGGCCAAACGGGTTTTTTCCCCACCCGAAAGGACCTTCACTTTTTTGTTGATGTCGTCCCCCTTAAACATGAAGGCTCCGAGGATGTCCTTGATCTTTGTTCGGACCTCACCCACCGCTAGCTGATCGATGGTTTCAAAAATGCTCAGGGTTTCGTCGAGAAGGGAAGCTTGGTTTTGAGCAAAGTAGCCGATCAAGGCATTGTGTCCCAATTCACACTTTCCCTTAAAATCAATCTGCCCCATAATGGCCTTGATCATCGTGGATTTACCCTCTCCATTTTTTCCCACAAAGGCTACCTTCTGACCCTGCTCGATAGTCATTGAGGCTTGGTGGAATACCACATGATCCCCATAGCTTTTGCTCATGTCTTCCACAATCACCGGGTATTTACCGGATCGAGGGGATGGAGGGAATCGAAGCTTCAATGCGGAAGTATCCACTTCATCGACTTCGACGATCTCGAGTTTTTCCAGCATTTTCACGCGGGACTGAACTTGCAGGGTTTTGGAGTAGGTACCCTTAAATCGATCGATAAACTGGGTGGTATCTGCGATGAATCGCTGCTGTTCCTCGTAGTGTTTTTGTTGCTGCTCCCGTCGCTCCTTACGAAGTTCGAGGTAGTGGCTGTATTTCGCCTTGTAATCGTAAATACGCCCCATGGTCACCTCGATGGTTCGGGAGGTGATGTTGTCTACAAAGGCGCGGTCGTGGGAAATCACGACCACTGCTTTGGCTTTGGTCAGCAAAAAGTCTTCCAGCCATTGGATGGATTCGATATCCAGGTGGTTGGTGGGCTCATCCAGGAGGATGAGGTCTGGGTTTTGTAATAGAATCTTTGCGAGCTCTATGCGCATTCTCCAACCACCCGAAAATTCAGAGGTGGAGCGTGTGAAATCTTCCCGAAGGAAGCCTAGGCCTAGCAATACTTTTTCAACGGCTGCCTCGTAGTTGATCTCCTCGATGGCATAAAATTTCTCACTGAGTTCGGATACCCGCTCGATGAGTTTGTAGTACTCTTCGGATTCGTAATCCGTGCGGACAGTGAGCTCCTCATTGATCTGGTCAATTTCCGATTTCATGCTCAAGTAGGAAGCAAAGGCCTTGGAGGCTTCTTCCATAACCGTACAGTCATCAGCAGTCAGCAAGTGCTGAGGCAAGTAGGCCACCACATATCCTTTTGGGGCAGATACCGAACCAGAGGAAGGTTTATTTACCCCAGCAATAATTTTAAGGAGGGTGGATTTTCCTGCTCCGTTTTTGCCCATAAGGGCGATTTTATCACTTTCGTTGATATTGAAGGTGATGTTGCTGAAGAGGGGGCTGCCGCCATGAATGACGGATACATTGTCTACTGAAATCATGAGTACTTGAAATTGAGCTGCAAAGGTAGGAAATCAGTGCTTGGAAAAATCACCCAGCCCAAAATTAGTGCGTGAAGGAATTGCGAATGGAAGAGTTGTTTTCTTGCCTACTTAATTCACATGGGTAGGGGACCCACTAAAAATGCAAATCCTAGAGTTGCCAAATTGTGCAGAGTTGAAATCAAAAAGTTACCTTTGTCCCATGCTTGTAGTGGTCACCGGAGTGTCAGGAACAGGGAAAACTACCCTAGGGTTGGGCTTGTCTCAGGCACTGGGAATCCCCTTTTTGGATGCCGATGACTTTCATCCTCCTGCCAATATTGAAAAAATGAGCAGCGGGGAGCCGCTTACGGATGCGGATCGGCAACCCTGGTTAGCCAGTTTGGCGGCTAAGTTGCTGGAAATGGAGGGAAAGGGTGGTGCGGTACTCGCTTGTTCGGCACTCAAAAATGCCTATCGGGAGCAGCTTCAGGTCAGCGAAAGTTTGCGTTGGATCCACCTGGTTGGTGACCGAGACCTGATCTGGCAGCGGATGCTTGCGCGTCAAAACCACTACATGAAGGCAAGGCTTTTGGACTCCCAACTTGCTATTTGGGAGCAACCACGAGTTGGCCATTTGGTTGCTATTTCTGGAACCCCAGCCCAGGTGCTGGAGGTTTCACTTCACTATTTAAAAATGCAGGACATGAAAATGAACATGGGGGTGATCGGTATGGGTGTGATGGGCAAAAGCCTGGCACTCAACCTAGCAGAAAATGGGGTTTCCGTATCCCTTTACAACCGCTTTGTGGCGGGTAAGGAGGAGGGAATCGCTCAAAAGGTGCTCCTTGAAAACCCAGAATTCACCCAAATGGCTGCCTTTGAAGACCTTGCAGCTTTTGTAGCTTCCTTGGCTACCCCGCGTCGCATATTGATGATGATTCCTGCTGGTGCCGCGATCGATGCCCAGTTGGATGCCTTGATTCCGATTTTGGAGAAAGACGATTTGGTGATCGATGGGGGCAATTCATTCTACCTGGATTCAGATCGGAGAGTCAATCGCCTCAAAGAAGTCGGCATGCATTTCCTCCCCATGGGCGTTTCCGGTGGAGAAGAAGGTGCGCGAAAAGGACCATCCATTATGCCTGGCGGAAATGCGGAAGGCTATGCGATGGTGGCCGATTTCTTGGGTAGAATCTCTGCCAAAGACAAGGATGGAAAGCCTTGCGTGACTTATGTTGGTCCAGGAGGATCAGGTCACTTTATCAAAATGGTGCACAACTCGATTGAGTATGGAGAGATGCAGGTTTTGGCGGAGTTGGTTCACTTCCTCCGTTTTGGATTCGGTTGTACCGCTGCTCAGGTATCTGCCATTCTTTCGGACTGGGGAAAAGGCGAGTTGAAGTCTTTCCTGCTTGAAATCACTGCCGACCTCTTGCTTTTCAAAGAAGGTGGAGAATTGCTCCTCGATAAAATCCTAGATCAGGCCGGTCAAAAAGGGACCGGTGCTTGGTCATTGACTACGGCCTTGGAGTACGGAATTCCATACAGCCCATTGGCTGAGGCCGTGAATGCGCGAGGAGTGTCTGGAGAAAAGGCGATGCGCCTATCATTTTCCAAAACTTTCCAACATGAATTTCAAAAGGTTGAGGGCTCCTTGGAAGCCTGGCTTCCCAAAATCAAAGAGGCATATGCCTTGGCTCGAATCATCAATCATGAGGTAGGTTTCCGATTGATGAAAATGGTTTCAGATACCAAAGGCTGGGGGCTAAATTTCAATGAAATCGCCCGCATCTGGACCAATGGTTGCATCATCCGATCCGGCTTGATGGAGCGAATTTCAGCCAACTATGCAGATCAAGTAGCCTTCTTTGAAATTCCTGGAGTGAAAGAACAGGTGATTTCTGGAAGAAAGGCCTTGGCAGAATTGGTAGGCTTGGGGGTGACTAATGGGTTTGCTTTGCCGGTGATGAGTGCGGGGATCAACTACCTCCTCGGTCGTATTACTGCAGATTCTTCTGCATCGGTGATTCAGGCCCAGCGCGATTATTTTGGTGCACATACGTATCAGCGCAAGGATGATCCAAGCGGGAAGTTTTACCACACGCAATGGACGAATTCCTGAGTTGGAAACTTGAATACAGCTGGACATTAGTCCAGCTTTTTTTTAATATCCGCTCTATAAAAATTAAAAAACGCAACTAGGAGTTGAGGTTCATTACCCTTGCCGTGAACTGTGGACCGTAGACCAAAATGATCCTCTTTTTTCCATCAATGGGATTGGATTTGGTTAAACAAGGAGCGAACTTGAAGAATCAACTGAAGTATACCCCTATGACATTCAAATCCCTTGCCCTGACCCTGCTTTTTGGACTTCTTTCGCTCCTGGCTTTAGGCCAAGATCTGGTCATCACATCTGTTCATGTGGTTTCTTTGGAAACAGGAAAGATTCAGAAGAACCAAACCCTTTTGGTCAAAAATGGCAAAATTGAATCCATTGTCCCTGCGGGAAAGTTGCCCGCAGCCTGGCAGCAAGTGACCCAAGTGGAAGGTAAAGGCAGTTATGTTTTCCCTGGGCTTGCCGAATTTCATGCGCATTTGCCAGTAGCTGCAGATGGGAATACGCAGCTCCAAGAGGAATCCATGTGGCTCTACTTAGCCAATGGGGTGGTACGGATTCGAAGCATGCTGGGACACCCCAGTCACATTGCCCTTCGTGACAAATTGAATGCAGGGCAACTCATGGGTCCAAAAACCTACATTTCAGGTCCTTCCTTCAATGCCAATTCCGTAACAGACCCAGCGCAGGGCGCAGCGATGGTCAAATCCCAGAAACAAGAAGGCTACGATCACTTGAAGATCCATCCTGGAGTGCTTTCGGATGAAATGAAAGCAATTGCAACTGCAGCCAAGGCAGAAAATATCCCATTTGGAGGACACGTGCCTTTGGATGTAGGAATTCATCAGGCCCTAGAAGATGGCTTTAAATCCATCGAACACATGGATGGGTACATGGAGGGCTTGCTTCCCAGTACGGTTACCATTGACCCCGCTACCTCAGGTCCTTTTAATCTGAATTTATCATCCCAGGTGGACTGGAGCAAACTCCCCAATCTCATCCAGAAGACCTTGAATCAAGGGACTTACCTGGCGCCTACGCTCACGCTCTTTGACCGGTATTTTGGATATATCCCTGCTGATACCTTTCGCCTAGCTCCAGAAATGAAATACCTCCCAGGTTTGCAGATTCAGCAGTGGGTGAATACCAAAAAGCAATTGGAACGGGCAGGCATGCTGAACAAAGAAGTGGTGGCTCCTTACCTCGCTTTTCGCCGAAAATTATTTCTGGAAATGCACCGCGCTGGCATCCCAATGATCATGGCATCCGACTCCCCGCAGGTATTCAATGTTCCAGGTTTTTCGATCCACCACGAGATCGCCTTGATGTCGGAAGCAGGAATGTCCAACCTTGAAATCTTAAAAACAGGAGCACTTGTTCCTGCCCAGTATATGGGGGCAACAAACAGTTGGGGACAAGTCAAGGAAGGCTTTGAAGCCGATTTTGTGCTCGTGGAACAAAACCCGCTCTTAGATCTCAAAACCCTCCAAAAGCCAGTTGGGGTAGTGATCCGAGGAAAGTGGATCGGAAGAGAAGAACTTCAAAGTCAATTGGATCGTATCGAAAAAAATCACCTCAGAAACTGAACTGTTTATGAAAAAGCACTTTATTCCTTCCTTAAATCTCCGGTTAGGCCAACTCCTACTTTTAATTACTTTAGCGATTGGCAGCTGTACCGCTCCTCCAAAACAAAACCCCAAATCAGTAACCACCACCTTTATGATTCAATCCGAACACCTAACCGACTTTCAGGGACAGCCCGTTTACCGCTATGTGTTGGACAACGGCACCATTCAAGTAGAACTTTCAAACTTTGGAGGGATTGTTTACAAAATCCTAGCACCGGACCGTGATGGTAAGAAGGAGAATGTGGCCTTGACTTTGGATCGAGTAGAAGATTTTTTGGATACAGAAAACCCCTTCTTTGGCGCCACCGCAGGTAGAGTGGCCAACCGAATTGCGAATGCTCAATTCAGTTTGGATGGCAAGTCATACAACCTGGCGAAGACCAATGGAGATAATCACCTCCATGGAGGAAAGGTGGGATTTGACAAGAAGGTGTGGACACCCGAAACCTACTCCACAGACTCCACCGTAGGGGTCAAGATGACTTACCTCAGCCCAGATGGGGAAGAGGGTTATCCTGGCAACCTGCAGACGACGCTCTGGATGGAGCTACATGGAGACAATACGCTCCGAATTCGATTTGAATCGACCGCAGATAAAGCCACTTTGGTCAACTTGACCAACCATACCTACTTCAATTTGGGTGGTATGAAGCGCGATGTATTGGATCACGAAATTCAATTTTGGGCTGACAACTACACCACTATCGACGAGGAGCTAATTCCTACTGGAGAGGTGAAGGATGTAGCGGGAACTCCATTTGACTTTCGTTCGCCAAAGATCTTGGGAGACCAAATCGCAGCCAATGGAGGAGGCTTTGATCACAACTTTGTGACCAAACTTGAAAAATCAAGCAAAATGAAGCAGGTGGCCCGAGTGCGTCATCCCGAGAGCGGTCGGGTAATGGATATGTATTCGGACAATGTGGGCGTTCAATTCTACACCGGCAATTTTCTAAGCAAGTTTCCCGGTGCTGCTGGCCAGGCCTACGACATTCATTGGGGCTTTTGTCTAGAATCTCAAAATTGGCCTGATGCCATCAATCACCCCAACTTTCCAAGTCCTGTTCTTCGGCCTGGGGAAACCTACACACATACCATCGACTACCGTTTTTCGGTAGAAGATTAAGTAGGTCCACTTTTCCCTAGGGATAAAAAAAACTTTAGGAGTAGATCTTTCGTCTTCATGTACAGCAAGCTAATTCAGCTTGGACAGGGATTCAATTAGATGTTCAACTTTTAATAAATAACATGGGATTATTTTCAGCACTATTGGGGAATGCAGGAGCGGTCAGTCAAGAGGAACTTCAAAAGAAATATGGTGAGTTGCTTACTACCGGAGAGGAGATTGAGCTTGGCTTCAAGCTAGTTCGAGACACCTTTATTTTCACCAACAAGCGGCTTGTTTTGGTCGATATCCAAGGGATAACGGGGAGCAAAACCGAATACACTTCGATCTCCTACAAGAGCATCTCCAGGTTCAGCGTGGAGACCGCAGGCACCTTTGATTTGGATGCAGAGCTAAAGATTTGGGTGTCCAGCGAGGTTCATCCCAGCATCAAAAAGCAGTTTAACAAATCCGTCAACGTCTACGAAGTACAGCGCGTCTTGGCGCACCATGTGTTGAAGTAAGTTCAGGGAAGCAATTGGAGTAAGGAAAATAAAAAAACGTTATACTATCATTTATAGCGGTTTTTTGGTTTTTAAACAAATGTCGTGTTAATGACGTGCAATTATTTAGATCAAAAAAAATCTAAATTTTTAATTTTGAATTATGGAATTAGGAGATAAAATAAAATCTGCCCGAGTGCAGAAAGGAATTACCCAAAAAGAATTGGCAGACAAGACAGGGCTCACTGAACGCACGATTCAAAGAATCGAAAATCATGAAGTAAATCCTTCTGTTTACTCATTAAAAAAAATCTCAATAATCTTAGAGATTGATTTTTCAACTGAAAATCTTCATGTCATGAAACAGCGTAACCAAATCATTTACACTTTGTATTTTGCTTTGTTTCTTTTAGCCCTTTGTTTGCCATTCAGGGGTAATGAAAATGGTGTTCATTGGTTATGGGCAGATATCACTTTAATCCCTCTAACATTAATTTCTATTTCATTGGCGAGTATTGGATTCTACATTTACAAAAAAACAAAACAAGAAATAAATAATTACTGAAGAGTGAGTTCCTGTAGAACTATAGAAAATCCATTCCTTTATATATTAATGCTCAAAAACTCAATCATCGTTTTGTAGTTACATTTTAGTCAGGGTTGGAGGTATACCACACTACGAATGACTTTTTTCTTTATCCTCGATGACAGTGAAAGCCTCCTTAGTTTCCGTTTAGGACTGCTGCAGCTTGAACCTGTGTTTCTACAAATCCTTGATAGGCACAAACCACCGCTTCAAAATCGGATAAGTTGCCCAGGTGTTTGAGCGCCAAGGGATTCCCAAAATGAATCAGGATGCAAGGCTTGGTTTTCGCCAATTCTTGGATTTCATCCAAGACGGTCTGCTCCATTCCAAATTGATTTAAGGGCTTGTGACTAGGCACAAATACCGCCAAAATCACTTTTTCTGCCTCTTTGCTGGAGGAAAAAGGAAGATCCAACTGCTGGGAAAAGAGACTTGGACTAGCCGTGAAAAATTCCTGATAATCAAGTTTTCCTGCTTTTGCCAACTCCCGGAGGGCTGCCGAATTAATCTCACCTGAGATTACAGACACATAGTTTTCTGCCAAGGATTTTTGCAGTTGAGAATGATTTTCCCAGTCGAAAGTAGGAACAGCAATGGGCTGGGTTTCTAGGACACCCAAACGGGTTTTTAACCCCATCACTTTTTCAAAAACGGTAACTATTTCTGAATCTGAGGCATTCTGGGTAATTTTCTCAATGCCCTCCTTCACGTGATCTGAAAAGCATAGAATATCATTGCCTGCATGGAAAGCCTGCCATTCCAGTTCCCCTGGCTCGGGATACAGATTGGCCACGGCCTTCATATTCAGCGCATCGGAGATGACTAGGCCTTTGAAACCCATTTCTCCCTTGAGCAAGTCGGTAATCAGTTCGCGGCTGATGCTGGCTGGAATGTTTTTCCCCCCAGTCAGAGCAGGTACAGCCAAGTGCCCCACCATGATTAGTTCTACGCCTTGATCGATACCCACTTGAAAGGGAAGTAATTCCTCCACTTCGAGTTCCGCTTTGGTTTTATGCAAAATCGGCAAGCCAAGATGCGAGTCCGTTGCCGTATCCCCATGTCCTGGGAAATGCTTCAAGCAAGCGCCGATGCCAGCCTTTTTCATTCCTGAATAGGCAGCAAAGGCCAGTTGGGATACCTTATCCGACTGATTTCCAAAAGAGCGGTAGCCAATCACCGGGTTGTCAGGATTCGTATTCACATCGGCACAAGGGGCAAGGTTGAGGTGAATGCCGGAGCGCTTCATGTCCAATCCCATGCGGTAGCCCACTTCTGTTACCCATGTTGCCGCATCATTTTTCAAGGCTCCTAGGGTAATGGCAAAGGGGTATTGTGGGGTGTTTTCGATGCGCATTGCGAGGCCGTATTCCCCATCGATGCTGATGAGCAATGGGATGGTGGCCGCCTTCTGGTAGCGGTTGATCAAGCCGATCAGTTTCTCAAAAGTGCCACTTACATCTAGGACTTCTGCCCGCTTTTCAAAGTTGGCCGCAGCAGAATGCCTGCTGTGAAAAAAAGTCAGCCCCCCGATTTCCTGTTCGCGAATCAGGGTTTCGATTGCTTGGTAATTCTCTTCCGTATCGTGAATAAACGCCGCAGGAGAAAACAGCTGCGCAATTTTTTGTTTTTTATTCATATTTGTATTGTAGGTACTTCGAAATTCTTCCTTCTTCTATCGACATTTAGGGAGTAGAAAGTCCCTAGTATCAAGTATCAAGAAAAGATTTCATCGAAGTAAAATGTCCCGCAATTAGTAAGAAGCCAGGCTGCTACATGCAAGGAAGATTCGCGTCCTAATTCAAACTCATACTTTGTACTTAGTACTTAGTACTTAGTACTTAGTACTTTTTTTCCAAACTCCCTCGGGTACTTCACCGTATACGCCATCACAAATCCTGGAATCGTAGCGATCACCACCCAAACGAAGAATCCGGGATAGCCGAGCCACTGCTGCACATAGCCACTAAGCATGCCAGGAAGCATCATGCCCATGGCCATAAAACCGGTTGCGAGGGCATAATGGGCCGTTTTGAAAATCCCTTCTGCTAGAAACAGCAAAAAGACCATGAAGGCAGCAAATCCAAAACCATAGCCTAGCTGCTCAATCACGACCACAAAGGCCGCAAAGTACACGTTGTCTGGCTGGAGCCATGCCAAAAACACATAGCCAATGTTGGGAGCGTTGATCGCAAAAGCCATGGGCATCATCCACTTGCCCAATCCATCCCGTGAGATGAAGATGCCCCCCAAAATACCGCCAACCAATAAGGCAATCACCCCTAGCGTACCGTAAATAAATCCCACCTCAGTGGTGCTCAATCCCAAGCCTCCATCGACACGTTCATCCAAAAAGAAGGGCGAGGCCATCTTCACGAGTTGAGATTCTCCCAAGCGGTAGAGAAGTACAAAGCCCAGGGATAGGCCTATATTTTTCTTCGTAAAAAAGGTCGAAAATACCTTTCCAAAACTCGGTTGATCTTCTTTGGCGATACGTTCCTCCAGCACCTTGGGCGTAGCGAGGTAATTGATCCCTGTTAGCACGAGCATCAAGCCGCCTACGCCCAACATGGTCCAAGACCAGGCTTGGGCAGGATCAGCAAATTTCTCTTCTAAATAGCCGGCAACAATCACGATCAAGCCTTGACCTGTAATCATACCCACCCGGTAAAAGGTGCTGCGCATGCCCACAAAAAAGCTTTGTTGCTCGGGTTTTAAGGCAATCAAATACAGCCCATCCGAGGCGATGTCATTCGTAGCTGAGGCAAAAGCACCCATCCAAAAAAAGGCAAGTGTGAGCGTGAAAAAATGCGAACTACCTGTAGTCAATCCTACCCCCAAAAACACCAGAGACAGGATAAACTGCATACTCAAAAACCATTGCTTTTTGTGACCAAACAGTTCTAGAATTGGGCTCCAAATGGGTTTAATCACCCAAGGCAAATAGAGAAAGGAAGTGTACAGTCCAATGTCCGCATTGGAGATGCCTAGGTTTTTGTACATCACCACTGACACTGTAATGATCAGTACATAGGGTACTGATTCGGTAAGGTAGAGCGTGGGAACCCACAGCCAAGGGTTTTTGGAGGCGCTTGGGGTCATGATTTGCGAAGTAAGTGTTGGTAGATGCTGATTTCTGAGCCTTCGATGATTTTGGCCCCAACAGCCTTTTCATAGAATTCCGCTGGACCTACGCCACCGATGATCGCATAGGCATAGCCCATTTCCCGCATGGATTCCAATGACTTGAGGAGCAAGAGTTTGCCGATGCCTTTGCCTCGCTCAGACTCTAAGGTGCCCGTGGGGCCAAAAAAATTCCTCGCAGTACTTTCGTAGCAGGCGAATCCTAAAATATTATTGCCCCGCTGCGCAATCCAACAGGATACGGGTTGGCGCGAAAAGGCCACTTCTACCTCTGAATGCCAATAGGCCCCAAAGGCTTGCATGACCCAGTCACACACCAAATGCTTTTCTGGCGCTATCGCTCTGCGCACCACTATTTTTTCCTTTTCCAAAAGTCGCTGCTCCAGTTCTGCGCCTGAAGGAAGTTCTAGGAGTCGAACGAGCATGTCTTTCATGGTCGTGAAGGTTTGGTGAGTTGGAGGACTTGGCTTTGGACCACACGGCCATAGCTGTCTACCCAACGGATGGCCAGGTAGTTGCTATTCAGTTGAGGGATGTCTAGGCTGGATTTTTGATTGCTTCCTACCCAAACCTTGTGGAGTGGGGCCTGATGGATGCTGTTCAGGTTATTGCCGCCTTGAACGAGGGCATAGCGGATGGAAGGGTCCAACTGCTTTTCCAGTTGGAGCTGGATTTTTGAAGCTAAATTTTGGAGATCCAATACCTGTGGGGCGGTGATGCGCACCGGAGTTTTGGGTTCGAAAGCAGGAGGCAATACCGGAAGATCGTACACTTCTTTTTTCAGGAGTTGTGCGATGTCCTGATTCTTTTGGTACATGGATTTGGCAGAGAAAAAGGCATTGCCTTGAATTTGAGGCAAAGTTCTTCCGTAATGCACTTGTGAGATAAGTTCCTTGGGCTCTTTCCAAGCGACATCCGAATCGTCCCTAATCTTGTAAGGGCCATTGCCCAGGTAAATAGGAACCCCGTAACTGGTATTGGACCACCAGTCGGCAAGAATGCGATGGGAAGCAAGGCGGTGCTCCATGCTCCAGTAGAGTTGAGGGATCAGGTAATCAATCCAGCTATTTTTCATCCAAAGTAGCACATCCGCAAAAAGGTCATCGTAGTTGGTTTGACCAGCTTGAGTGGGTGATCCTTTCGGGTCCTTACTCTTATTTCTCCACACCCCAAAAGGGGAGATGCCAAACTGAACCCATGGCTTTTTGCTTTTGATCGTTTGGCTGAGGGCTAGGATAAGCTCATCCACATTTTGCCGTCTCCAATCGTCTTTGGACTGGCCTGGCTTTTTGTAAGCAGCATAAGAAGCCTGGTCTGGAAACTCTAAATTGGGCTCCCTGTAAGGATAAAAATAGTCATCGAAATGGATGGCGTCAATGTCGTAGTTTTCGACTACTTCGTCGATGATTTTGAGTAAATGTGCTTTCACCTCAGGTAGTCCTGGGTCGTAATACCATTTGGTGCTGTATTTGAGCATCCACTTCCGATGTTTGTTGAAGTCGTGTTCAGGACTTAGCACAGCGGTATTGAGGTCCATCGTGGCGCGGTAGGGGTTGAGCCATGCATGAAACTCCAGTCCACGCTGGTGAGCGGCATCAATCATCCAATCCAGTGGATCTTCTTGGGTTTTAGGTGCTGTCCCTTGTTGGCCAGTGAGGTACTTGGACCATGGGGCTAGGTCTGTGGGGTAAAAAGCATCCCCTGCAGTACGAATTTGGACGATTACCGCATTGAAGTGCAGTCCTTTGTAGTAATCCAAAAGCGCGAGGTAGTCCTTTTTTTGTTTTTCCCAGGGGTCTGTGGGGGATAGCGGCCAGTCAATATTGGCTACGGTGGCAATCCACACGCCACGGAATTCTCGTGGAATCTCGGGTAGGGTGTGGGTTACGGTCACAAAGGAGGCCTCCCTGCTTTCTAACCCATTGCTTTTTGTTTCTGTAGCGCTAGTTTTTGGAGCCAGTGGATCCAACTGTTGGGCAGAGCTGCCTGTCCATACGAAAAGTAAGAGAAGAAAAGATGCGGTAAACTTGAGGGCCAGATTCATGGGGCTATCAAAGCGAAGGGAGAGGTTTTAAGTTCAGGTCGGTCAATTTTTTACGCAAGCGATTCATGAAGGAGTCTCCAGGGTCTGACTTTACGGTGCGGTAGTTGGGATCCGTCTCTTTCCAAAGATCTGTTTTTTGGAAGCGCTGGTATTCGTGGTGGCCAATGACATAGTCGATTGGATATTTCCGTTTCAAGTAGCGAATTAGTTTCTCGTTGGCATCTAGTTGGGCCTTGGTGAGAGGCATGTCGTCGCTACCAATATTTTCTATGCCGATAGCCAAGTAATTGAGGCCGATCACGTGCCGAGCAAAGGTAGTTTCTGGAAGTAGGCGAAAAATGGTGCCGTCGCGGTCGATCAAAAACTGACTGGAAACATTCAAGTTGCTTGCACCGGTGAGGTCGGCTCTACCGCCCAAGGTGGTTGGGTTGAAGACGTCGAAGGTCACTTCGATGTTGGAAATCGCCGTCCAGTGAACTACCACCATTTGGGGCTTGATGGTTGCGGTTGTTTGGGTGAGTCCGTGACGTTCCTTGAGGTAGTTCAGCGAGAGCTGCTCCCGTTCGGCGTTCCAGGTGATGGGTTTGTCAAAAATGCGTAAAGTAGCCTTTTGGCTGTACGCAGTGAAGCTAATGCAGGTCAAAAGCCAGCCAAGGAAAAGCGTGAATCGGTTCATGGGTAAGGGAGAAAAAGGACCTAAGTACTAAGTTAGGCAGAAAAAGGGAGGAATACACCTTGGGTAAGGCAGAAACAGAAAAACTGGTTCCTCTAGGTAATTTTTCTTGCTGGAAGAGGCCCTTTTTGGAAGAATGCTAAAAGCTGACTCCAAACTTTTTTCCCAACTCGGTCAAATCTTGAATCACCGGATCGAGTAAAGGTATGCCTTCTTTTTTCCGAAGGAGTTCGAGTTCCCGTTCTGGATCTCCAGGGATCACTACTTTTTCATGACCTGGGGTAGGTTCTGCGGATCGAAATCTACGGATCCACTGATCCATGTGTCCTTTGAATTCTTCAGCAGGCCGGAAGGCATCTACGCGCATGGCTCCAAAAAAGTGTCCAATCCCTTCGCCCACCAGGTTGGGGAGGGGATCAAGAAATGCCACAAAGGGAGGGACCCAAGGTCCGTAATTGGCGCCGGAAAGTACGGCAGAGAGAATGTCCACTACCGCACCCAGGCCATAGCCCTTGTGGGATCCGTGCTCTCGATCTCCGCCGAGAGGAAGTAATGCCCCTCCATCTTTTACTCCATTGGCAGAAGTGGTGGGGTTTCCAGACTTGTCCTGCACCCATCCACTGGGAGTGTCCTGACCTTTACGTTGCAGCATTTCTAGCTTGCCATTGGCCGCCGTGGTGGTGGCCATGTCCAGCACAAAAGCAGGCTCCTCGTTGGCCGGTATAGCCACAGAAATTGGGTTGGTACCGAGGAGGCGCTCCTTCGAAAAGGTAGGGGCGACAAGCGGGCTAGCATTAGTCATCGAGATACCAATCATGTCTTGAGTTAAGGCCAACATGGCATGGTAGCCCGCGATGCCGTAATGGTTGGAATTTTTGACGGATACCCAGCCTGTTCCAACTTGCTTGGCCTTTTCCATGGCCACTTTCATGGCAAAAGGAGCCACCACTAGACCAAGTCCACCGTCTCCATCTACTACGGCAGTGGAGGGAGTTTCGTAGCTCACGCGCAACTTCGGTGCTGCATTGATTCTTCCTTTTTCCCATAGCCGCACATAGCCACTGAGCCTTGCTACACCATGGCTATCTACGCCGCGAAGGTCTGCCGAAAGCAACACCTTTGCCGCCAGTTGGGCATCCGCTTCGGGACAGCCAATCTTGAGGAGCATGTCGTAGGTGAAGCGGTACAAGTGATCGTAGGAGAATTGTTGCATGGCTGCCAGGGTAAATAGCGATAAAGTATGTTGCAAAGATAGAAATCAAGAGGCAGGGTGTATTCCCTTGTTCTTTTAAAAAATATGCGAAGTATTTGATTTCCTCTTGAGAAAAAGAGGGACAGCTTAAAGGTTTATTTCCCCTGAGAGCATTCGGGATACTGCGCCCTCTTTTAAAGAATAATGGGAGCAGCGAATGCTTTCCACTTGGAGACGCTGTAAGATAAAGTCGATAAGGCAGCTTGCGACCACAATCATGTCCACCCGCATGGCAATCATGCCCGGAATAAGTAATCGTTCTGCTCTATTTTTGGTAACCAGCAACTGAAAAAGTTGGTAAAAATGGTTCACTGGCAACTCGAACACATGCTCTCCAGTGAGTTTGCATTGTAGCATGGTCGCATAGTACATGTCGATCAAGGTATCAAAGGTACCTGAGGCTCCCACAAATCCACTTGGCTTGAATGTAGCAATGGCTTCAAGTAAGGGTTGAAGTTTTTCTCCACAGTACTGCTCTAGCTTTTCTACCTCTTCTGGCAAAATAGGGTCATGGTAATGGAATGCATCCAAAAGACGCTGTCCACCTATTTCAAAACTTCTTTTCCAGAATACCTGATCTGCATTGCCGATAATAAATTCTACTGAGCCCCCACCGATATCCATCATCAGAGAGGTACGCTTGTCTAGCGCTCCTGAAAAATGAATGCCTTCGTAAATCAACTGTGCTTCTTCTTCTCCAGAAATCACATGGATTTGAATGCCAAGTTGCTCCTTTACCTTGTTGACAAAATCGGGGCCATTGGTGGCATTTCGTACAGCCGAGGTGGCAAAGGCAAATACCTGGCTGATTGCTTCTCCATCAATCAGGTTCTTAAAGTGCCCAAGGGTATGCAAGGCTCTTGTTTCGGCTTCGGGAGTAATCTGATTGTTTGTGATGCCTCCTTGACCCAATTTTACAGCGATTTTTTCCTTGTAGATGGTCTTAAATTCTTTTCCATGCAGTTCCACCAACAACAGGTGAAACGTGTTGGTCCCCATATCGATCACTGCAGCCTTTTTGGGATTTGCCATTGCCATTTTTTTTGGATGGGCGAATATATAAAGTTTTTTAAAAGTTCTATTTTAAGTTTTTATGCATTGGATAAAACACAGGTTAGTAGCAGGTTGAAGGAGTCTTGGAATTTGATTTGCTGCGCAAAGGCTTTTTCTATCCGTTGGAGCTTTTATATTTGGTAGAAGAAATAATCCCCCGTGATGACAGATCCAAAGAACCCAAATTACAGCCCATCAGGTCACCTAGAGAAAACCGCTCTCTTGGCAAAAAAAAATGCAGAAGCCGAGCAAGGGGGTGGGGCAGCGCGAATTGATGCCCAACACAAAAAAGGAAAACTTACCGCTCGAGAGCGGATCGCATTGCTCTTGGACGAGGGCACCTTTGAAGAGTTAGATAAGTTTGTCATGCACCGCGCCAAAGACTTTGGTTTGGACAAGGAGCATTACCTTGGGGATGGTGTAGTGACAGGATATGGGGAGGTGAATGGGCGCTTGGTCTATGTCTATTCCCAAGACTTCACTGTTTTTGGCGGTTCCCTTTCAGAGACCCATGCCGAAAAGATCTGCAAGGTGATGGATTTGGCACTTAAGAATGGTGCGCCAATTATTGGAGTGAATGATTCGGGCGGCGCTAGAATTCAGGAGGGCGTCAATTCCCTCGGGGGCTATGCGGACATCTTTTACCGAAACACGCTTGCTTCAGGGGTGGTGCCTCAGATTTCTGCAATTATGGGTCCTTGTGCAGGTGGGGCAGTGTACTCTCCTGCGATAACGGACTTTATTTTGATGGTAGAAAATACCTCCTACATGTTTGTGACGGGACCCAATGTGGTCAAGACAGTTACCCAGGAAACAGTGACTGCTGAGGAGTTGGGTGGAGCTTCCACCCACAGTACCAAGTCAGGAGTAACCCATTTTGCCTGCGCCAATGAGGTGGAGGCGCTAAAGCGAATCAAATCCCTGCTAAGCTACCTCCCACAGAATTGCGAGGATCGAGCACCGAGCTATCCCTACGAACCCAAGAAAGATGAGTCGAGACCTGTATTGGACAACTTGATTCCAGAAAACCCAAACCATCCCTACGACATGCGGGAAGTGATTGGGGGCATTGTGGACGAAGGTTCGTTTTTAGAAGTACATGAGAGCTATGCGGATAATATTGTAGTTGGTTTTGCGCGAATTGCCGGCAGAAGTATTGGCATTGTGGGCAATCAGCCCCAATCCATGGCAGGGGTTTTGGACAATCATGCATCAATCAAGGCAGCGCGCTTTGTGCGCTTCTGTGATAGTTTCAATGTGCCACTATTGGTGTTGGTGGATGTGCCGGGATTCTTGCCAGGTACTGATCAGGAATGGAATGGGATCATTACCAATGGAGCGAAGTTACTTTATGCCTTCTCCGAAGCCACTGTGCCTCGGATCACCGTCATCACTAGAAAGGCCTATGGTGGAGCCTACGATGTGATGAACTCCAAGCATATTGGAGCAGATTTGAATTATGCTTGGCCTATGGCTGAAATCGCCGTGATGGGCGCAAAGGGAGCGGCAGAAATTATATTCAAAAAAGAGATCGCTGAAGCTGAAGATTCCGAAGCCAAACTTCAGGAGAAGGTGGAGGAGTATACAGCCAAGTTTGCCAACCCCTACCGTGCTGCTCACCGGGGATACATTGACGAGGTAATTCTCCCGTCTGACACACGAGCCAAATTGATCAAGGCATTTAAAATGCTCGAAAATAAGGTGGATAAATTGCCCCGAAAGAAGCACGGCAATATTCCGCTATAAGTTGGAACGAAGCCGCTAGTAATCCACCATTGAAAAATTTTTACTAACCCAAAACCATTGTGCTTTTCAAGCATGCTGGAGAATTTATAAAGCGATGAATGAGACTCAATTTTTGAAAACCTATTTAAACAATGCTTCTCCTACGGGGCATGAAGCTTCGGGACAACAAATCTGGCTGGATTACATCAAGCCTTTTGTTGACAGCTACTTTACCGACTCCTATGGTACTGCGGTGGCAGTGATTGAGCCCGATGCGCCCTTTCGTGTGGTGATCGAAGCCCATGCCGACGAGATCAGCTGGTTTGTCAACTACATCAAAGACGATGGGTACATCTATGTTCGCCGGAATGGAGGATCAGATCACATGATTGCTCCCTCCATGCGGGTAAATATCCATACCGACAAGGGAATTGTACCAGGAGTCTTCGGTTGGCCAGCCATCCACGTACGGAAGGAGGGAAAAGAAGATGCACCTACTTTAGACAATATTTTTATTGATGTAGGCGCGCAATCCAAAGCCGAGGTAGAGCAATTGGGGATCCATGTGGGTTGCGTAATCACCTTCCAGGATGAGCTTACCGAATTGAATGGAAAATATTGGTCAGGCAGAGCCTTGGACAATCGAATTGGGGGCTACATGATTGCGCAGGTGGCCCGAAAAATCAAGGAGTCGGGAAAGAAACTTCCTTTCGGTCTTTACATAGTCAATGCGGTTCAGGAAGAGATTGGACTTCGGGGGGCTGAAATGATTGCGCAGCGAATCAAACCTGATGTGGCGATCATTACAGATGTATGTCACGATACTACGGCGCCACTCTACAGCAAGATAAGCAGCGGAGATCAGGCCGCGGGCAAAGGTCCTGTGCTCACCTATGGGGCTTCGGTGCACAAAAAATTACTGGATTTGATCATTGCCGCTGCGCGAAAGCATGAGATTCCTTTTCAGCGAGCCGCAGCTTCACGGACTACCGGCACGGATACGGATGCCTTTGCCTATTCCAATGGAGGGGTACCATCCGCGCTGATCTCCCTTCCATTGAAGTACATGCATACGACGGTAGAAACAGCCAGCAAAAGCGATATCGATCAGGTCATCGAACTGATGTATGCATTTTTGGTGGACTTTGATCCGAGTTTTGATTTCCGATACATCAGTTAAGGAGGGGGCATCCCCATTTGTATAAATTATTGAAATGGGGTTGGGACTTTTTTTTTAACTTGTTGCTACAATCCTGAATTTGTAGAAAATCAGGTTTCAGGTAGAATTAAAAAGTGAAAAACACGAGTTTGAATTGGTACATAATCTTAAAAAAATGAAAAAAATTGCTGTTGTACTAGCGCTTATGGGCGGGCTTGGATTTGGGTGCAGTCCCAAGTCTCAAGAATCTGCCAGTGGATTGGATTCCCTAGGAACTGGGGCTCAGGCCGAAAATGCATTGACTCCTGAGGAGCAGGCAGAAGGTTGGATCTTATTATTTGATGGGCAGAGTATGCAAGGTTGGAGAGCCTTCAATGGGGACACGACTCCTGCTAACTGGATCATTGAAGAAGGTGCGATGAAAGGATTGGGTGCTACTGGTGGAGAAGATTTTGGCGGAGATGTGGTGTATGGGGGGCAGGAATTCGAGGAGTTCGAGTTGAAGTTTTCTTGGAAAATCTCCGCAGGGGGTAATTCAGGGGTATTCTACCATGTAGTAGAGGGTCCAGCGTACAAGGCGCCTTATTATACAGGACCGGAATACCAGGTGATCGATCAGTTGGGTTTTGCACAGCCTCTTGAAAAGTGGCAGTCACTTGCAGGGGATTATGCCATGTATGAGCCGGATTACGAAGGAGTAGTGAAGGTTGCCGGGGAGTGGAATGAATCCAAGATTGTGTTTTCTGAAGCTGGTTCCAGTTACTGGCTCAATGGAAAGCAGACGGTTGCTTTTGTACCTTATTCTGAGGACTGGAAGACGCGACGGAATTCAGGAAAGTGGAATGATTTTCCCGATTACAAAATTGCCCGCAAGGGGCTGATTGCATTGCAGGATCATGGGGATCCTGTTTGGTATAAAAACATTAAAATTCGACCCTTATGAAAAAAGTGATTTTGGTAGCCTTGCTACTAATTGGGATGCAGACGGTGTATGCCCAGAAAAAGGAAAAGTTGTTTAACGGAAAAGACCTGACGGGCTGGACCGTCTATGGTACCGAGAAATGGTATGTAGAGAAGGGGGTGTTGGTATCCGAGAGTGGGCCTGACAAGGGCTATGGCTATTTGGGTACGACTGCCGAGTATGGTGATTTTGAGGTGGAGTTGGAGTTTAAGCAAGAGGCCAATGGAAACTCTGGTGTATTTATTCGCTCTACCGTTGACGGTACCAAGGTGTCTGGCTGGCAGGTGGAAGTAGCTCCTCCGGGCAACGATACTGGTGGGATTTACGAATCCTATGGTCGGGGCTGGTTGATCAAGCCGGACCCAGAGAAAGACAAAGCCTTAAAGTTTGGCGAATGGAATACCATGCGGATTGTCGTGCAAGGGGATCGGGTGATTTCCTATGTAAATGGGGTAGAGATGGTCAACTATGCGGACGAGAAGATTGGCGCCGGCAAGGGAGGCGTATTGTTGCAAATTCACGATGGGGGAGGAATTAAGGTGTATTGGAGAAATATCGTGTTGAAAAAGCTTTAAGAATCAATAAATGCAAGGGGATGCCCTGGGACTTAGGTTTCAGGGTATTTTTTTGTTTAAAAATTTCTCCTTCAGGGTCAAGTACTTGTGGTGTTGGGGATGAATTTTCTGGCTTTGTATTGTCTTCGGCAATCTTTTCACTATCTTTGCACTCCCAAAAGGCGGGTAAGCTGCTTAGTGAGGGGTTAAAGTTGGTATTGGGAAGCTTGGTTTGAGGGGTAAATTGGTTAAAATTTATTTTCTTGAATTAGTTGTGTTGAAGGTGATATTGATTACCTTTGCAACCCTGTT
>CANGUK010000031.1 GCA_947457095.1 Cyclobacteriaceae bacterium | reverse complement strand
ACGGAATCGGTTACTTAATTTCGGTTAAATGAACTTGCTTTTTGAAAGTTCAATGCCGTAATTGGACTGCAAATTTATGACTCTGAATTCTAAATGCCAAGAATCAAATCCATCTTTCTCATAAAAGTTTCCATATTTTTTGGATTCCTCTTGCAAAGTATTCATTGTCAGGCGGATGTGCCTCGATTAATGATCGCGGATTCTTTGTTCAACCAGAGAAGTTATAAAGAAGCCATGGAGATTTACGAGGTAAATTTCGAATCTGGGATTTATTCCACTTCCATGCTCCTCAAAATGGCCTTCATTGCGGAAGGCATTGGAGATAGAGAACGCGCTACGCTTTACCTTAGTAAATACTACGATTTGAGCCCTAATCCTCAGACCATTTCCAAAATCAAAACGCTCACAGGACAAGCAGATTTGTTCGGCTATGAGGTAAGTGATGGGATGCGATTCGTTCTCTTTTTGGTAGAATACAAAGAGATTATTGTGGGAGGTTTGACCTTGTTTTTGATCATGTCCCTCATTGTGTCATGGTCTCAAGGGAAAAAATTAAATGAGGGCCGCATTTATTGGCCTTCATTCATTTTAATTGCCATCATCTTTGCAAGCAACAACTTTTTGAATGGCCCTTCTACAGGCCTGGTAAACTCCAGTCCTACGCTAATTCGATCCAAACCCAGTGCAGGTGGGGAGTTAGTAGATCTAGTTGAACCCGGGCACCGTGTGACCATCAAATCCTCCCAAGATATCTGGTACGAAATCGAATGGAAGGAACAAATTGCCTACATCAAGAAAGAAGACGTAACTCGATTGTGAGAGTAAATTGTACAATGTACCAAGTACCTGCCTGCTGGGCGTTGGATACTTGATGCTTTTTCAATACCGAATGTCCAACGCCGAGTGTTGAATGTCGAAGGAGGGATTCGATTTAGGTTTTGAATTCTACCACCTCCACAAAAAAAACCACATAGACACCTAGAAAATAAAGCCCTATGTGCCTATGTGGTTTACTAGAAGAGTCTTTTTACATTATAAGTAGCACCTGATACTTGCCTGCCTGCCGCAGGCAGGGTACAACCTACAACTTCTTAATCATCAAATTGCGGTAATGCACCACATCGCCATGATCCTGAAGAGAAATCTTACCCTTTTTATACTTTCCAAACCCTGGCATACTCTTGAACTTACTCTTTGCAATCAGCGCTTCCCACTCTGGCGTAAATAGCTGAGTAGAGACAATATTCACGCCGTTCAAGAAGAAATCCAACTTTCCTTTGTTGATTCGAATCTCAGCCTGATTCCACTCTCCCGCTGGCTTCACGGTCTCCTGGCTGCTCACGATTAAATCGTACAAATCCCCAGCTCTATGGCTGATGATCTTTGCATCTGGGTGACCCGCATTGTCCAAAACCTGCATCTCAGGGCCAGTTTGCCAAGGATAGGGGTACTCCGGAGATTCATGCACCAAGAAAATCACTCCACTGTTTCCGTTTTTAGCGATTTTCCACTCGTACTTGAAATGAAAATTCTCAAACTCCTCCGCAGTGACGATATCCCCTGCATCTCCTGCTTGCCAGCTCGCTTTATTAGCAGCATCCAGGTACAATTCGCCATTTTCAATTTTCCAAGCCTTCCCTACGGCTCCTCCTCCATACTTGGACCAGCCTGCAAAGGTCTTTCCATCAAAAAGTGGAGTCCATTCAGCTGCTACATTTTCTTGGACAGGGGCAAGGGACTTTTCTTCTTTTGTACCCTGCACAAATGCCAATCCGATAGCAGCACTTGCTACTAGGGCTATGATTTTAGTTTTCATTACTTATTTCTTAAGTAGTAAAATGTAGCGTACCATGTCAGATGCATCCTCTTCAGTCAAATTTGGATGGGCAGCCATAGGAATTTCTCCCCACACACCTACACCGCCAGCGATTACCTTCTGGGCAAGCATGGCCACATTGGCATCGGTATTTTCGTATTTGGCAGCAACATCAGCATAAGCAGGGCCGATAAGTTTGCGGTCCACCTGGTGGCATCCTGTACAGTCTGATCCCTTTACTTTTTCCAATCCCTTGATGTACACAGGATCATCCTTGTACTTGTCCTCTAAGGAAACCTCCGCAGTGGCGGTTTCGGTGGTAGTGGAAGCCTCAGCACCTGATTCTGCTGATTTTTCACCACCTCCACAAGAAAAAGCAAGACCTGCTAGAAGTACAACTACACTGGTTGCGCGAAAATTTAGTTTCATTGGTTTGATTTGGTTTATACGTTAAATTCCTAATACTCTTCTATTAAATGCCTCATCCGCACCCGTACCGGCAAAGTCATCAAAGGCTTTTTCAGTTACTCGGATAATGTGAGAGTCGATAAATGGAGCGCCTTCCGATGCACGCTGCTCCGGATGCTTGATGGCACACTCCCACTCCAACACGGCCCAGCCACTGTAATTGTACTGCGAAAGTTTGCTAAATATTCCTGCAAAATCAACTTGCCCGTCGCCTAAAGATCTAAATCGACCAGCACGCTCTACCCAGCCCTGGAATCCGCCATAGACTCCCTGCTTGCCAGTAGGATTAAACTCTGCATCCTTTACGTGGAACATTTTGATGCGCTCATGGTAAAAGTCAATAAACTGCAAATAATCCAAGCACTGCAATACAAAGTGGCTTGGGTCATAGAGAATATTGGCGCGCTTGTGGCCGCCAACTTTCTCAAGGAACATTTCGAAGGTAATGCCATCGTGCAAGTCTTCTCCCGGGTGCAATTCGTAACATACATCTACACCTACTTCATCAAAGGCATTCAAAATAGGCATCCATCGGTTGGCTAGCTCTGTAAACCCAGTCTCCACCAATCCCGCAGGACGCTGTGGCCATGGATAGACGGTGTGCCACATCAAGGCCCCAGAGAAGGTAGCATGCGCATTGAGCCCCAAATTAGCAGAAGCTTTCGCCGCGTATTTGAGTTGCTGCGTAGCCCAAGCAGATTTTCCTTTCAGATCTCCTTTGAGATTGGCTGGCGCAAAACCGTCAAAAAGCTCGTTATAGGCAGGATGTACCGCCACCAATTGCCCCTGCAAGTGCGTGGACAATTCGGAAATCTCCATCCCCGACTCGGCTACGATTCCTTTGATTTCGTCCGCATAGGTTTTGCTTTCAGCAGCCTTTTGCAAGTCAATCATGCGTCCATCCCAAGAAGGGATTTGCACGGCTTTGTATCCTAAATCTGCCATGTAGCGGCAGATATTTTTTAAGTTATTGAAAGGGGCAGCGTCACCGGCAAACTGTGCCAAAAAGATACCCGGTCCTTTGATTGTTTTCATACGACTTAGTAAATGATTAGAAGTTGAATTTATTTTTCTACGATAAATGGAGTCCACTTTTGCTCCGACTCGGTGCTTCGCAAGACATGGTCGATAAATGCCATCCCGCGGATTCCATCCTCAATACCGGGATAATCTTCCCATTCCCATTTTGGTTTTGTTCCCTCCCGATCCGCATAGAGGCAGCGCGCAAAGTTGCGGTACAAATTGGCAAAGGCCTCCACATAGCCCTCAGGATGGCCTGCCGGTGTGCGGGTATTTTCTTGCGCCAAGGAGCCTAGGTAGCCCGTTCCTGCTCGGAAGATCTGTGCAGGTACATTTGGGTACCTTACGGTCAAAGAATTATTCAATTCCTGCTCCCACTCCAAGCCCCCTTTTTCTCCATACACGCGGATTTTGAGGTTGTTTTCACATCCTGTATCGGTTTGTGAAGCCATCAACACTCCTGACGCCCCATTTTCAAATCGAAGTAAGACTACCCCATCGTCATCGATAGGTCGACCTGGAATTTTGATGTATAAGTCGGCGCAGAGGTGGGACACCTTTTCCCCAGTCACATACTCTGCCATATTGAAAGCATGGGTACCGATATCACCCATACAACCTGCCAAGCCGTTTCTCTTCGGATCCGTTCTCCACTCTGCCTGCTTGTTGTTCTCGGTTTCTAGGAGTTTGTAGAGCCAGCCCTGCGGATATTCCACATAGACTTTCCGCACCTTCCCGATCATTCCGTCTTGCACCATCTGTCTGGCCTGCTTGATCATCGGATAGCCAGTGTAGGTATGGGTCAGTAAAAAGCGTCGATCAGACTGACTCACCACACGATACAAATCCTTGGCTTCCCCATAGTTTAAGGTAAGCGGCTTATCTAGCGCAACATGAAACCCATGTTTCAAGGCCTTGACGGTGGGATCATAATGCATGTTATTGGGCGTGACAATGGCCACTACATCCATTCGCTCTCCTTCGGGAAGCTGAGATTCTTTGGCGAACATCTCGTCGTAATTTCCATATACGCGAGAAGGATCAAGTCGAAGCTCTTTTCCCTTTTGAATGGATTTGGCAGGATCGGAACTAAACGCTCCACAAACCAATTCAAACATTCCGTCCATCAGCGCCCCGTTCAAGTGAATTGCTCCAATAAATGAGCCGGGACCACCTCCAACGAGGCCAAGTTTCAATTTTTTTGTAGTCGACATGGGTACTGAATTAAAATGGGTCTAAGGTTAAACTAGGATTGAGGAAATGGATGAAATTCCCCGTTTTTCTTCCTGAAAAAAGCGATTTTATGACCAGCAGTCCCAGTACTTTATGGACGGCTCCCACAAAACTTTTTGCATGCTTTCTTTAGATTCTCAAAGAAGATGGGTAAACTACTGCAAAAACATCAAAAGTTTAAATTTTAAGCCCAAAAAAATAGCCTTCACCTAGCCCCCCTCCTTAGCCTATGGCCCTTTTGGTAAAGATTCGCCTCTCATTGATGATGTTTCTGGAATTTTTTGTCTGGGGCTCTTGGTACGTGACGATGGGTACATTTCTCGCGAATAACATCCAGGCTAAGGACCAAGAAATTTCTTTGGCCTTCTCTACCCAATCCTTCGGAGCCATTCTCGCTCCTTTTTTAGTAGGTCTAATTGCGGACCGCTACTTTCAGGCACAAAAAATCCTGGGCTTCATTCACTTAATTGGTGCAGCCTTACTTTTTGGGCTTCACGAAGCCCTCACCTTCGATACCTTCTTTCCCATGCTATTGGGTTACATGATCTTGTTTATGCCCACACTTGCCTTGGTCAACTCGATTTCATTCAATCAGATGCAGCAACCAGAAAAGGAGTTTTCTGCCGTTCGAATTTGGGGAACGCTGGGCTGGGTAGCCGCTGGATGTCTCATCTCTGCCTTGGCCTGGGATAGCCCCGAAGGATTGGCCAAAGGGCTTCTCGACAATACCTGGAAACTCGCAGCTGGTGCCTCCCTGCTCCTCGGTACCTACAGCTTTACGCTACCCGCTACTCCACCTCAAGCCAAGACGAATGGTCCTTTCCGCCTCAAAGAGGCTTTAGGACTCGATGCACTTAGCCTGCTCTCACATAGAAACTATGCCATCTTCTTCCTCTCTTCCATCCTGATCTGCATCCCCTTGGCCTTTTACTACCAAAACGCCAGCCCATTTTTGACCGAATTGGGCATGGAAAATTCAACCGGCAAAATGGCCCTCGGGCAGGTGTCCGAAGTACTATTTTTGGTAGCACTTCCCTTTTTCTTCTCCCGATTTGGGCTAAAAAAGACCCTTGCAGTGGCGATGCTCGCCTGGGTCATCCGCTACCTCTTCTTTGCCTTCGGTGATGCCGGATCTGGAAATTGGATGCTCCTCACAGGCATCATCCTACATGGGATTTGCTACGATTTCTTTTTTGTCAGTGGGCAGATTTATACCGATGCACATGCGGGCAAAAAATTCAAATCTGCCGCCCAAGGGTTAATCACCCTAGCCACCTACGGAATCGGAATGCTGATCGGATTTTGGATGGCAGGACAAATCTCCAATTTCTACCTACTTGAATCGGGTCTCCACGACTGGAAATCAATTTGGTTGATCCCCGCTGGGATTTCTGGCTTGGTTTTCTTATTTTTCATAGCTGTTTTCAAAGCAGAAAAAATAAACACCCAAAACTAACCCCTGCGCATCATGACCTTCGACTCAGGAAGACGCTCCTCCTTTAAAAAAATGCTCCTCGGCGGCGCCGCTATGGGCACACTTTCCTCCATGGATTTTAAAGAAAAGGAAACTTATGCCCTCAAGGGCAATATCAACCATGGCGTATGCGCCTGGTCCATGCGCCCACTAAGCCTGGAAGAACTCTGTGCGCAGATCAAGTCAGTTGGGGTAGGTGCTATTGACTTAATCAGCCCTGCCAACTGGGATCTCCTCAAAAAATACGACATCCACTGCTCCATGTGCAACGGAGCCGAACTCGGCATCGTAGATGGATTCAACGATCCCAAGTTTCATGCGCAGCTGGAAAAAAATTACCTAGAATTGATCCCTCTTGTGCAAAAAGCTGGCTACAAGAACGTCATTGCATTTTCTGGAAATCGACGCGGCATGGACGATGAGACAGGAATGAAAAACTGTGAAATCGGAATTAAAAAAATTCTCAGCCAAGCAGAAAAGCACGGAGTGATCATCACCATGGAGCTACTGAATAGCCGGGTGGATCACAAAGATTACATGTGTGATAAGTCTGCTTGGGGAATCGAACTATGCAAGCGCATTGGAAGCGAAAATTTCAAGCTCCTCTTTGACATCTACCACATGCAAATTGACGAGGGCGATATCATTCGCACCATTCGAAACAACCACCAATACTTTGGCCATTACCACACGGCAGGTAACCCAGGAAGAAATGACTTGGATGAAAGCCAAGAAATAAATTACCCGCCCATCATGCAGGCTATTGTAGATTCGGGTTTCAAGGGCTATGTTTCCCATGAATTTATCCCGAAGGGAACAGATAAAATTGCTGCACTGGGTCATGCCGTGCAGGTTTGCGATGTCTAATAACAATTAAATATACCATTACTATGGCAAATGAAGCGTATGACGCAATTGTAGTTGGGTCAGGAATTAGTGGCGGATGGGCCGCAAAAGAACTTACTGAGAGGGGCCTTCGCGTACTTCTTCTTGAAAGAGGTCCCAATGTCGAGCACGTAAAAGATTACAAATCGGCGACCTTAGCGCCTTGGGAAGTGCCTCACAGAGGCCGTAGAACCCAAGAGCTACTTGCCAACCATCCCACGCTACAGCGCGACTATGTGCTCAATGAGCTCAACTTGGATTGGTGGGCGCACGAAAGTGATTCCCCTTATGTAGAAGAAAAACCATTCAACTGGTTTAGAGGCTATCAAGTAGGCGGTCGATCCCTGCTATGGGGTAGACAATCCTACCGCTGGTCTGAAATGGACTTTGAAGCCAATGCCAAAGACGGCATCGCGGTGGACTGGCCAATTCGCTACAAGGACATTGCTCCTTGGTACAGCTATGTAGAGAAATTCATTGGGGTATCTGGATCAAAGGAAGGCCTAGACGTATTGCCTGATGGTGAGTTTCAGCCACCCATGCCGATGAACTGTGTGGAAGAGGCTGGCACAGCCAAAATCAAAGAGCACTACAAAGGCGCAAGAAATTGGATCATCGGCAGACCTGCCAACATCACGCAACCACTTCCTGGACGCCCAGGTTGCCAATACCGCAACAAGTGTTCCCTAGGCTGTCCGTTTGGAGGCTATTTCTCCACCCAGGCTTCTACCTTGCCTGCAGCCATGGCTACTGGAAAGCTGACGCTACGCCCATGGTCTATCGTCAGAAGATTGATTTACGACAAAGACAGCCAAAAAGCCACCGGCGTGGAAATCATCGATGGAGAAACAAACCAGACGATGGAGTTTTCCGCAAAAATCATCTTCCTCTGCGCCTCCACAATCAATTCAACGTCCATTCTTATGCGTAGCGCTACAGATATTTGGCCAGGTGGATTGGGCTCTAGCTCAGGCGAATTGGGACACAATATCATGGATCACCATTTCCGCTTGGGTGCCAGCGGTACCTATGAAGGTTTTGATGACAAGTACTATTTTGGCAAGCGCCCTACCGGATTGTACATCCCACGCTTCCGAAATGTGAATGGCGATAAGCGAGATTACATCCGAGGCTTTGGCTACCAAGGGGGTGCCAGCCGCAGTGGCTGGAGCCGTGATGTAGCCGAACTCGGACTAGGAGGTCCAATGAAGGAAGCCCTTACTGAGCCAGGACCTTGGTCCATGGGCATCACTGCCTTTGGGGAAATCCTTCCATACCATGACAACTTGATCAAACTGAGCGATAGCGTAAAAGACAAGTGGGGCATGGAAGCCGTAGTAATGAGTGCAGAAATCAAAGAAAACGAGCAAAAAATGCGCGTGGACATGATGAGCGATGCGGCAGAAATGCTCGAAATAGCAGGATTCAAAAATGTGAAAACCTTTGACAATGGCTACATTTTTGGAAATGGTATCCATGAAATGGGCACTGCGCGTATGGGTAGAGATCCAAAGACTTCGGTCTTGAATGGAAACAACCAAGTATGGGATGCCAAAAACGTATTTGTGACGGATGGGGCCTGCATGACTTCTGCAGCAGCACAAAACCCTTCCCTTACCTACATGGCCCTGACCGCGAGAGCAGCTGCTTTTGCCGTTGAAGAATTGAAAAAGCAAAACCTCTAATCCGAAAAGAACATGACCTTAATGAATAGAAGAGACGCGCTAAAATCTGTGGTGCTCCTAATGGGAGGAACTGTCATCGGTTCAACCGCAATTCTTACCGGATGTGCACCCGATTCACAGTTGAAGGATTTGAACTTTACCGCTGAGGATTTGGCCTTTTTGGATGAGATCGGAGAAACCATCATCCCTGCCACGGATACTCCTGGAGCTAAGGCTACCAAAATTGGGGAGTTTATTCAGATGATGGTGAAGGATTGCTACGATGCAGACCAGCAGACTACCTTTATCAACGGCTTGAATACCATCCGTACCGATTTCAAAGCGGAAAAGAATGTGGACTTTATGGAAGGAACGCCAGAAGATCGATTGGCATTCCTCAACGCCCTTCACCAAAAGTATGTAGCCAGTGGAGAGGAAAAGCAACCTGAAATCATCCACATGCTTCGCGACTTGACCGTGCTGGGCTACTTCAGCTCAGAAATTGGCGCTACCCAAGCACTAAGATACCAAGAAACTCCTGGGCGATTTGATCCTTGCGTGGATTATAAAAAAGGAGATCGAGCCTGGGTTTAAGTTAAAGCTCAACCTGCTGCCTGCCTTGAATAAGGGCAGGCAGTTTTTTTTTTAAAGGGGAGTCTTAATCCGCAAATTCCTCCTGTACAGGCTTTTTGAAGATGTAGATGTAAATCACCAATACAAAAATTAGGAGAAGGGCAACTTCAAACTGCGCCCAGATTTGAGATCGATTGATCAAGGTTTTTGCCTTGGAAACCAGTTTTTCTCCTTCCTGCAGCTGAATGGAACTCAACTTCTCTAAGTCCTGCTGGGCACGGGCGATTTTTTGATCGTAGACCTTAACTTGGGATTCATTTACCCCTGTAGAATCATTGTAGAGTAGTTGGTAACTTTTGATGCTCAAGTCTTTCTCAATGATGCGTTTGAAATCTGCCAATAAGGTAGCTTCCTGCTCCGTCAGCTGCGTAGCCTCAAAAGCTGACACAAGCTTCAGAATCTCCTGCTCCTCTTTTGAGATCTCCAGCACTGCCTTGGAATAATCGAAATTGATGGTACAGTGGTCCACCAATTTTTGAATGGTAAACAATTTTTCGGAAATTTTAAAAATATAGCTTTCCACTAGCAAGCGATCCTCATATACATCGGAAAGCGTACTGCTTACACTACGAAAAGATTGCCGTTCCAATAGATTTTTTCCATACAGCATCACCACAAGCACCCCTATAATCAGGAAGCCAGTTATTTTTCTTTTTTTATAGGAAATCGCCATTGCAGTAAGTAATTCTAACTAAGTCTTGTTGGGTAAGTAAACCAGATTCCTCCTAATTCCCAAGGGATCGGAGGCAAATTTCAGGGATTTTGATTTGGATTTTGATCGTACACACGCACATAGTCCACCTCCATGCGCTGAGGCCAGATGTTTGGATCTACTCCCTCCTTACCACCCCAGTTGCCTCCCACAGCAAGGTTGAGAATCAAGTAAAAGGGCTGGTCAAAAGGCCATTCCTTGTAATCATTCCCCGTGTTTTTGAACGAAAAATAGAGCTTTCCATCAATGTAAAAATCGATTTGCTCCTTCTTCCAATCCGCAGCATAAGTATGGAATTCAGTAGCAAAATCAGGTACCATCAACCTGCCTCCTTTTTGAGTTCCCAACAGGTGATTGAAGGCTTCGGTGTGCACTGTGCCATGAACAGTTCCGGGGTCAAAGCCTACATGCTCCATGATGTCGATTTCTCCGTTCTTTGGCCATCCACCAAATCGGTTTTCTTCGGGAAGCATCCAGATCGCTGGCCAGGTACCACGACCTTGCGGCAACTTGGCACGAACTTCCATGTAGCCGTATTGCCAGGAACCCTTTCCTTTGGATACCAGTTTGGCTGAGGTATAGCCCTTGGGCTGACTCGCATCCGCATGGGCCTCCACCAGCAACACTCCTCCCTGCACGCGCGCATTCTTCAGCTGTCCGGAAGTGTAAAGCTGAAGCTCATTGTTGCCCCATCCGTGATCGCCCACTTCAAGGCTCCATTTGCTCGGATTAGGAAGTCCTTCTTGCTCAAATTCATCTGCCCAAAGGAGTCTGGCTTCGGATTTTGATCCTTGGGAATAGGTGGAAAAAGAAAAAAGAAGACCGAGAGAAAAGAGGCAAACAATTTTCATAGCAAGAAAAACTTTTTTATTAGGGATAAGGTTGACAAAAACGAGGATTTACCTCTTAAGAATCGAGGATAACTCCTATTTTAGTAACGAATATACTCCCAAAATTATGGCATACTACGTTCGACTCGGACAAATCCCTCCAAAAAGACACACCCAGTTTCGCCAAGCCGATGGCAGCCTCTACAAGGAAGAGCTGGTCAGCTCCAAAGGATTCTCAGGAATCTACTCCAACCTCTACCACATCTACAACCCCAATGAAGTAAAATCCATCGGGAAACCCACCCCATACAGCTGGAAGGCTGCCGATGCCCATGGGCTCAATCAAACGCACCTCAAAACTTCCGAGGTAGGCATTACTGGTGAGGATTACCTCAGCGCACGGCGCATGCTCCTGATCAACAATGACGTGATGATGGGGATATGTACGCCGAAGCAACGGAAGATGGATTATTTTTTCAAAAACGCAGATGGAGACGAGCTAATCTACATTCACGATGGGGAAGGAGTGATGTATTCCCAATTTGGCAAGCTTGTGGTCAAAAAAGGGGACTACATCGTCATTCCGAGAACGACCATTTATCGCTTTGAATTTTCTGAAGAAGGGCCACTCCGGCTATTGGTGATGGAATCTCAGGGACCTATCGAAACGGTCAAGCGCTACCGAAATGAAGTGGGTCAATTGCTCGAGCATTCGCCTTACTGTGAGCGCGACATTCGTCCTCCACACGAGATTCATCTGGAAGAGCAAAAGGGAGATTACCTGATTCAAATCAAAAAGCAAGGCATGCTTCACCCCTACCACTATGCGCACAGCCCTTTGGATATCGTGGGTTGGGATGGCTACCTCTACCCCTACGCCTTATCTATTCATGACTTTGAACCCATCACAGGGAGAATCCACCAGCCACCTCCTGTGCACCAGACCTTTCAGTCCTCTGGCTTTGTGGTTTGCTCCTTTGTTCCTCGCTTGTTTGACTACCATCCCTTGTCCATTCCTGCTCCCTACAACCATAGCAACATTGACTCAGATGAGGTGCTGTACTATGCCGAAGGGGAGTTTATGAGTAGAAAGGGAATCGATCGAGGCTCCTTTACCTTGCACATGGGTGGCCTTCCGCATGGTCCACATCCAGGGACGGTAGAAAAATCAATTGGCGCCAAGGAAACCCATGAGTATGCGGTCATGCTGGATACCTTCCGGCCCCTGCAAATCACCACGGATGCCTTGGAGTTTGTAGACAAAAATTACCCCATGAGCTGGACCACCTAAAAAACAAAAACCGGAGTAAACTCCGGTTTTTTTATAGGCTATTGGTGATGCCAAACTTAAAGGCCTAAAAACTTCAATTCCTCCTCCAAGGAGATCTCCTTGTGCTTGTATTCCTGTCGGTCCAGTAAACTCTTCTCCGTAGAAAGTCGGTTGAGGCTGACCGAGTGCGCGTAATAGTCTTCATCCCATTCGGGACAATTCGCAAATCCTTCCTGCTCCAGCTTTTTGCAAATCAGCTGCTGTACGAAGCGTGCCAACTGGTCTACGGAATGGTTACCTGGCAACTTGATTAATAAGTGAATGTGGTTTGGAAGTACGCTGAGATGGGTTTGCTTCTCGTAAAAATCCAAAGGAAGTTCTTCGAGTACTTTTTTGATAGACCCCACCATTTCAGAGGTAATCAACGGCGCATGACCCTTGGTCCAAAGAACGAGGTGCGTCCAGATATTTGAGTGTGAATGGGGCATTTTGGGCAACGTATTGACTAAAAATAGAAACAAAAATTTTATCCTGCAAGTAAATCCTTGATTTTCAGCAAGTAATAAATCTCAATTATTCCTATAAATAGTAGAAAAAAAGGGCTTCCCTAGCTAAGGAAGCCCTTTCTAAAAAATTGAACGGGCATTCGGCTGAAAATTAATTTCCTAGGACGGCTTGAATCGGCTGACCAGTGGTACCATTCGGCATCCGGATTTGAAGCAAATTGGCAAGGGTAGGAACAATATCCGTTACGGTTGTGTAGGCTGAACTTTTTCCTGGCTTGATGCCCCAGCCATAAAAGGCAATGGGTACGTGGGTATCGTAGGAATAACCCGAGCCATGGGTGGTACCTCGCTTCCCGCCTACCAGCCAAGCTGGCTCCAAGACAAGCAATACATCCCCAGAAGCCTTGTGATTGTAGCCCATCTGCAAGAGATGCGCCGGGGCCTGGGTAAATTCCTGACGTCGAAGGTCTGCTGCCGTGTAGGCTTGCTTCACTCCTGCAAATCCCAACACAAACTGAGCGATGTCACGCTGCATCTGTTCCAAATCTATTTTTTTCTCTTGGATCAAGGCATGATTTAGAAATACTTGCTCGTTGGAAAAATTAAGGATCCAATCTCCCTCACCATACTTTGCCAATGCAAAACCCTTCAACTGCCCTTGAACCATCCCCGAATTGAAATTTCCGGCAGGAATCCGCTCACTCAACATGTACTGAGGCACATCCGCTACTGCATGATCTGCCGAGATAAATACAAGATACTCGCCCTTGCCCAACTTTTGATCTAAGTAGGTGAAAAATTGCGCCAGCTCCCGATCCAATCGCAAGTAATTGTCCTCTACTTCGATGGAAGAAGGCCCGAATCGGTGTCCAATGTAATCTGGACTGGAAAAGCTAACTGCTAGAAAATCGGTAACCTCACCTTGACCTAATTTTTCCCCTTCCAAGGCTGCATAGGCAAAATCTAAGGTGAGGCTATTGCCAAAAGGAGTGGAAGGCACCAAGCCATAGCCCCCATTGGCTTCTTTCAAAGCCGCCAAATCATATGGAAAGCTAGGGCTATCCTTGCCAATAAATGGCGACTCAAAATCGTTGTGATCCGGAAGGCTATTCACATAAGTCTCCACCGGGAATAGGGTCTTCCAAGTTTGGCTTAAGTAATGATCCGGACGCTTTTTTGCATTAAAATTCGTTACCCAAGTAGGCAAGGTCTGTCGGTAATAGGTCGACGTCATCCAGTCCCCATTCACGTCATCGTACCAGTAGGCATCTCCAGTATGGCCTGCGGGGAAACTTGCTCCCCGGTCCTTGATCGCAATGCCCACTACCTTGGAGCGCTTTCCCGTAGACAGGCGCAACTCATCCGTGATGGTTGTAGTCAACAAATTGCGAGGACTAATTTTTCCATTGTCCGGCGTCCCTCCCACATTGCTTACCAGGGAATCTTCCGCGCAGTAAATCATTTTCTTCAAGGAAGGCACGTACCAATTGTTGCCAATCACCCCATGCGTGGCCGGCGTAGCTCCAGTATAGACGGAGGCATGACCAGGTCCTGTGTAGGTAGGAATGTAGTTGTAATGCCCATTGGTCATCATAAATCCCTGTTGCGTAAATCGCTTGAATCCACCTTCTCCAAAGCGGTCGGCAAATCGGTAAAAATACTCCTGACGCATTTGGTCAACAATGATGCCCACCACCAACTTTGGCTTTTTTGCAGCTTGCTGTGCCACCGCAGCGGTACCAAGAGAAATTGCCAGAAGAATGCCAAAAAAGAATCGTTTCATAGGGAATTGAAGAATTTTCTCAAAGATAGGGATTCGAAAAGTTTCCTTGGTTAAACTTATGTTAAATGACAAAATCGAAGCAAAATAATGCCAACGAAAACGCCCGTCGAGGATCCTGAGCCGATGGAAGCTTCGAGACGTGAAATTTTCCCTAACTTGCGGTCGGATTTATCCGTGTACACCCCATGCAAACTTACCTTCGGATTCTTTCCTATGCCCGACCTTATGGGAGATTTATTCCGGTTTACATCGGGTACACCCTATTGGCGATCATTTTTGGCTTGATGAACTTCACCCTTCTCAAGCCACTTTTTGATGTGATTTTTGAGCAGGTCGCGCCCGATGCCCTAGAAAAATTCCGAAGCCAACCGACCTTTACCTTTTCCCTAGACTATTTCATTTCCCTATTCAATCACCTCTTTTTACAGGTAAGTGAATCCTACGGGAAATTTGGCACCTTGCTCTTCGTCTGCTCCATCATCGTGGGATCGGTATTCCTTGCCAACCTATTTACCTACCTCTCCGGCGTGGTGCTGGCCCAAGTACGGGCTCAAGTGATCAAAGGGATGCGCATGGATATTTTTGAAAAAGTAAGTGCCCTCCACCTGGGCTACTTTTCCAATGAACGGAAAGGAGATCTCCTTTCCAAAATGACAAACGACATTCAGGAGGTAGAGAACACGATCGTGCAATCCTTACGAATCCTATTTCGAGAGCCCGCCACCATCGTCCTCTATTTTGGGGTACTCTTTTTTATGTCGGTGCCCCTCACCCTCTTTACCATTCTGATCATTCCGATCTCAGGAGCGATCATTGGGGGAATTACGCGGCGATTGCGAAAAACCGCCATCCAAAGCCAGCAATCCCTAGGTCGTATCGTGAGCATTTTGGACGAGACACTGGGTGGCATGCGCGTAGTGAAAGCCTTCAATGGGGAAAAATTTGTGCAAGGAAAATTTGATTCCGAAACCGACTACTATTCCGATGTGAACGTGAGCATGGCTCGCAAGAATGAACTGGCAGGCCCCATCTCCCAATTTCTAGGAGTAAGTGTAGTGGCCGGTATCCTGCTGTACGGGGGCAATCTGGTGTTGAGTGGCACCTCCGAACTCTCTGCCTCCAACTTCATTACCTACATCATCATCTTTACCCAAGTACTCAATCCTGCCAAGGAAATCTCCCGTGCGGTATCCACCATCCAGCGAGGCATCGCCTCTGCAGACCGGATTTTTGAGGTGATTGATACGACCAATCAACTCCCTTCTCCAGCAAATCCAAAATCATTCCCAGGATTTAGCAAGCAAATCGAGTACAAGAACGTCAGCTTTGCCTACGGGGAAAATAAGGTGCTGGACCAAATCAACTTTACCCTTGAAAAAGGAAAAACCATTGCACTCGTAGGCCCTTCAGGAGGTGGAAAATCTACTTTAGCGGATTTAGTGCCCCGATTTTACGACCCGAGCTCCGGACAAATCTTGGTGGATGGCATCGACCTCAAAGACATCGCTACCGCCACTTGGCGAAGCCAACTGGGGATTGTTACCCAAGAGTCCATCCTTTTCAACGATACCGTGTTCAACAACATCGCCTTTGGCATCGATGGAGTTACGGAGGCACAGGTTATGGAAGCGGCAAAAATTGCCAATGCCCATGAGTTTATCAGCAAGCTAGAATACGGGTACCAAACCAACATTGGCGACCGAGGATCCAAACTATCTGGTGGACAGCGGCAGCGACTGAGCATCGCTCGCGCTGTACTCAAGAACCCTCCCGTTCTGATCTTGGATGAGGCCACTTCGGCATTGGATTCGGAATCGGAACTGCTTGTACAGGAAGCCATCACCAAGCTGATGAGCAGCCGGACTACATTGGTCATCGCACACCGCCTCAGCACCATCCAGCATGCGGATGAGATCCTGGTCATCGACAAAGCCAAAATTGTGCAGCGTGGAACCCATGCGGAGCTGATCGCACAAGAAGGACTCTACCAGAAGCTCTCCACGATTCAGTCGGTCTAGACTTTCGAATCAACTGCCAGTTTCTCTACTGGAAACGAGTCCTTGGGGAGTGCTCAAAATGACTTCTTTAAAAGTTTGACCCCTCCACCAAATCCCTTGTAAAATAGCCTATATTCGTAGGTACACTTTTTTTAACTCAATCATGGTTGCAAAAACTTTTGGAAGCGCCGTCTCCGGTGTGGACGCCAACCTCATCACCATCGAGGTCAATGTGGGCCAGGGCACAAACTTCTTTATGGTGGGACTGCCCGACTCCGCAGTCAAAGAATCCCAGCAGCGTGTGGAATCGGCACTCAAGTACTTCGGTTACCGCATGCCTCGGCAGCGGGTCGTAGTCAATCTAGCTCCTGCAGACCTGCGCAAGGAAGGCTCCGCCTACGACCTCCCCATTGCCATGGGCATTCTCCAGGCCTCCGAGCAGGTGAATTTTCCTACCCTTGATCAGTATGTCCTGATGGGGGAACTCTCCCTCGACGGCAAACTCCGTCCCATCAAAGGGGTGCTCCCCATTGCCATCGAAGCCCGAAAGCGGGGCTTCAAAGGATTTATCCTTCCCCTCGAAAATGCCAAGGAGGCCTCTATTGTCAATAGCTTGGATATCATCGGCGTGGAAACGCTCGATCAGGCTTCGGACTTTTTGCAGGGGCACATCCAGATCGAACCGCTCGTAACCGATACGCGGGAGATTTTTCACCAGGGCATCGATGCGCCCGAATTTGACTTTGCGGATGTACAAGGACAGGAAAACATCAAGCGTGCCATGGAGATTGCCGCTGCAGGTGGCCACAATGTAATCATGATCGGCCCTCCTGGAGCAGGCAAAACCATGTTGGCCAAGCGCTTGCCCTCCATCCTACCTCCCTTGAGTTTGCAGGAAGCACTGGAAGCCACCAAGATTCACTCCGTGGCTGGTAGACTAGGAAAGCATGCCTCCCTACTCGCTCAGCGCCCTTTTCGCAGTCCCCACCACACCATTTCGGATGTAGCCTTGGTTGGGGGAGGTGGCAATCCACAGCCTGGGGAAATTTCCCTGGCCCACCATGGGGTTTTGTTTTTGGATGAGCTCCCTGAATTTAAGCGCTCCGTACTAGAGGTAATGCGGCAGCCGCTGGAGGAGCGCAAAGTCACCATCAGCCGGGCCAAAGTATCAGTGGACTTTCCGGCCAACTTTATGCTGATCGCCAGCATGAATCCCTGCCCCTGCGGCTACTACAACCACCCCGAAAAAGAATGCGTCTGTGGACCAGGCATCGTGCAGCGCTACTTGAATAAGGTCAGCGGACCCTTGCTGGACCGGATCGACTTGCATGTGGAAGTGACTCCCGTGCGCTTTGAGGAAATGACCTCCACGCGCAAAAGTGAGTCGAGCAAAGACATTCGAGAGCGAGTAATCAAGGGGCGGGAACGGCAAAAAATCAGATTTGAATCAAATCCAGAGGTTTTCTGCAATGCGATGATGCCTTCCCACCAAGTGAAGCAGGTGTGTCAGATCTCTGAGGCTGGCAAAACCCTCCTCAAAACCGCCATGGAGCGACTCGGTCTCTCTGCTCGGGCTTACGACCGCATCCTAAAAGTGGCACGAACCATCGCGGACATTGCCGAGAGCGAAGACATCCGCGTAGAGCACCTCGCCGAAGCCATCCAATACCGCAGCCTCGACCGAGAAGGCTGGGCTGGGTAGGAAAAAAGAAAGCCCTCCGTGAATCCCGGAAGGCTTTCTTTTTTTCTGTCAATCCGATTCATTAAAATTTTAACGACGGAAATCAATTTTCGCTTTATGCAAGATTGCCGTCGTCGGTGGACAGCCTGCAGACCGTCGTCTGTCGAAAATTCAAATCAAATATCAAACTTAATCCCCTGCGCTAGCGGCAGCTGAGTAGAATAGTTGATCGTATTCGTTTGGCGTCTCATGTAGGCCTTCCAGGAATCGGAGCCCGACTCGCGACCTCCACCGGTTTCCTTCTCTCCCCCAAAAGCCCCCCCAATCTCTGCTCCCGAAGTTCCGATGTTGACATTGGCGATCCCGCAATCGGATCCTGAAACGGCAAGGAATGCCTCAGCCTCCCGCATATTCGTGGTCATGATGGCCGAAGAAAGTCCCTGCGGTACTCCATTCTGCAAAGCAATGGCTTCCGGCAGTGTGCTGTACTTGATCAAATACAAGATCGGCGCAAAGGTTTCGTGCTGCACGATATCGAAGTGGTTCTCTGCTTCGTAGATGGCTGGCTTCACGTAGCAGCCGGATTCATAGCCTGCGCCTGCAAGCACCCCTCCTTCGACTACGGCTTTTCCTCCAGCGGCTTTTACCTGTGCGATAGCGGCTAGGTAGTGCTCCACCGCCTGGGTATCGATCAACGGACCCACATGGTTTTTTTCATCCAAAGGATTGCCGATGACCAACTTGCCAAAGGCAGCTGCTAATCGATTTTTTACGGTTTCATATACATTCTCCTGGACAATCAAGCGTCGCGTGGTGGTGCAGCGCTGTCCTGCGGTACCTACAGCCCCAAACAAGGCCCCGCGAATTGCGATCTCCAAATCGGCATGTTCGGTGATGATGATGGCATTGTTGCCCCCAAGCTCTAATAAGGAACGACCGAGTCGCTCGCCCACGGCCTTGCCGACAGCCTTGCCCATTCGGGTGGAACCAGTGGCGGATACCAGCGGAATTCGGGAATCGTGAGAAATTAAAGCGCCAATCGAGGAATCGCCCACAATCAAGTTGGAAATCCCCTCCGGCAAGCCCTGCTGGGCAAATATTTTTGCCACAATGTGCTGGCAGGCAATTGCAGATAGTGGTGCTTTTTCAGAGGGCTTCCACAGGCACACATCCCCACACACCCAAGCCAAAGCGGTATTCCAAGACCAAACGGCCACCGGGAAGTTGAAGGCCGAAATAATGCCTACAATCCCAAGTGCATGCCACTGCTCGTACATGCGGTGACCCGGACGCTCAGAGTGCATGGTCAGGCCATACAGCTGTCGCGATAGGCCTACCGCAAAATCACAAATGTCAATCATCTCCTGCACTTCACCCAAACCCTCCTGATAGGATTTGCCCATCTCGTAGGACACCAGCTTGCCCAAGTCGGCCTTTACTTCACGAAGGGCATTGCCAATCTCCCGGACGATATCGCCACGCTTGGGAGCAGGCACATTCCTCCAGGTTTCAAAGGCCACCAACGCCTGCGCGACCACCGCTTCGTAGGTTTCCTCGGTTGCCAACTGCACGGAAGCTATTTTTTTGCCATCGGCAGGAGAAAAAGATGCCAGGGAAGCGGCACCTGAATCGAGCCAGGTCGTACCGGTGGAAGAACCCAAGTTGGATTCCTGAATGCCAAGATTTTTTAAAGACTGTTGGATACCAAAAAGATCGTTCATTGGGAAAGTGTCTAGTGAAAGCCCAAAGTTAAAATTTTGCGCGCCACTCTCCCGCTACTTTCCAAAAATTCTAGCCGGATTGTATTTTGAAAAAGTGGAGGCAAACTTTTCCGAAGGACGAATCTTATAAACAAGAATGAAGCGGTAGTTGCCGGTCTGCACTTCTTGTGTCCAATCTTTCAATGGCTGCAGTGCCAAGGTCTTGTACACATAGTTCACATTCACCCCAAACCGAGGGCCATTGTAGCCTAGGTAGGCACGGGCATGGGTTCCCAGGCTCAGGTTCCAATTCCCTCCTGTAGCACCCGAATTCCAAGTGGATCCAAGTGCCAGATTTCCGGTAAAGCTCCCCGTCGCAAAAAACCCTTTCCCCAGCACCAAGGTACCGATTAGCCCTGCATTGGGTCCCAGTTGTAGAAAATCGGCTTGTTGGTAATTCTGCTTTGGCGAAAGCTGCGTCGGAAAGATCAAGGAATCCCCAGCCACCTGAACTCGGTACATCTCAAATCCTAGCAGTGGAGAAATCGCTGACTTTTTTTGAATCGCTGACTGGTGAACCGCCGCTGGCAAGGAGATTTTATCCCCTTTAAAGATATAATTAGCATGAAGACCCACTTTGAGTACATCCAAGTCTGGGCGTAAGTAGGATTGCCCCTCAGCGATTCCATCGGGAATGCGGTACCCCTTGTAAAACTGTCCAAAAAAATCAATGACCCAGTTTCTCGGATAAAAATGCCCCTGAAGATCCAGAAACCGAGGAAAATCGGATTCCCTACTTCGATTCAAAAAACCTGGCGGAAAGGCCAGATTGAGCGTAAATTTTTGGTAGGTAAACCCAATGCCCAAATTCAATCCACTGTTGGGTTGGTAGCGAAGGTCTTCACTTGGGAAGTAGAGCCCCGTGTATTTCTGGGATATATAGGTCCGGAGCACCATCACTTCAGGTTCCTCCGCTACATAGCTACTGTCCCATTTGCTTTGGGCCGAGAGTATCCCTGCTTGAAGGAACAAAAGGAGAACGAAGAAGACCAGGCTTCTACCCATGCTTGGCGATTGATTTACAGCTCCAAAGGTAACCAAAATGCGGGAGCTGGGAAGAACCCACAAATTTCACAAAAAATGGTAATTTTGAACTGAGGTTTTTTGTGCCTCCACCCAATCGCGTTATGGCTACCAACTCCTCCCCACTCCAGTCCTTGAAAAGAAATCTTCAGCAGCGCTGGAAAATGATTCGATTCAACCTAAGTGCCTCTAACAATCCCCTGTTTATTGGTTTCTACAGGAATTTTTACAATCCAAAAAAGGGGAGCCTCTCTGACTTTTTGAGTCAGTATTCGAAGTCAAAACCCGGGAATTTCACGGTAGTGCAAATCGGTGCCAACGACGGCATCACCCACGATCCTATCCACAAGTTTATCAAACGGGACGATTGGAAAGGGGTGCTTTTGGAACCACAGCCGGATGTATTTAATGAATTCCTGACCAAGATCTACGCCAAAAACAAGGGTATCCATCCACTTTGCGCCGCCATTGGAGAAAAAGACGGTACTCAGCCCATCTACAAAATCGGATTTTCGTCCATGCGTTGGGCAACTGGTCTCGCTTCCTTTTCTAAGGAGAAAATTGAAAAGGCTTTTGAAGACGGCATCGTCGCCTCCAACTGCAAACGCTTTGGCATCGAAATCCCCTCCGACAAAAGCCAGTGGATCAGCCACGAAGACGTGCAGGTGATTGCGCCAGCTACGCTCATTAAAACCTACGGCTTGCAGCACATTGACTTGCTTCAAATCGATGCGGAAGGCTACGACTTGGAGGTCATTCGGATTTTTGACATCCCCAAGACCCGACCGCAGGCCATCATCTTTGAAAATGTGGGTTTAAACGCAGCAGATTATGCTTCCTGCCTGCAACTTTTGGAAGAACAGAATTACCAGTTGAAAAAATTTGGACCCAACACCCTGGCCCTACAAAAGCCGCTGGGTGAATTTGCTTCCTTTTTTAACGCATGACCCCAGGATTGATTTCTGTCATTGTTCCTTGTTACAATCAGGGAATTTACCTGAAGGAAACCATCCAATCTGCGCTAGCCTCCACCTACCGCCCGCTCGAAATTATCATCATCAACGACGGCTCCACCGATCATTCCCTGAAGCTCGCCAAGGAATTGGAAGCCCAGCATCCAGAAGTTCGAGTACTCGATCAAGCCAATGCCGGAGTCACCAAAGCCCGTAATGTGGGCATTGCTGCTGCCAATGGAGAATACATTTTACCCCTGGACGGAGACGATCTGATTTCTGCAACCTACATCGAAAAGGGGTTAGGAGTCCTTTCCACTCGTCCCGAAGTCAAAGTCGTTTACTGCCAAGCGGAAAAATTCTCCGCGACAGCTCGCAAGCCTTGGAAACTGAAACCCTTTAGCCTGCAGCAGCTGGCCAAGGACAACATGATTTTTGTATCGGCCCTCTTTCGAAAAGTGGATGCGCTGGCGGTAGGAGGATTTTCCGAAGACATGCAGTTGGGCCGAGAGGATTGGGAGTTTTGGATCAAGCTCCTCAAAAATGGAGGCGAAGTGGTTCAGCTTCCAGAGGTAGGTTTCTTTTACCGACTTACGCCTACGAGCAAACGGAAAAAAACTGGAGGTAGCCAGTTTAAGCGTGCCCGCATCGCCTACCTCAATGCCAAGCACGCAGATTTTTTTGAGCGGGAACTAAATGGACCCCTACGGATTCAGCGCAGCTGGTCCAAACCCTACAATACGCTCCTGAAACTATTCGGAAAATTGTAACCCCCTCTTAGGCTAAATTGTGCTGTCGACCGTGGACCGTCGTCTGTTGACTT
>CANGUK010000030.1 GCA_947457095.1 Cyclobacteriaceae bacterium | reverse complement strand
ATTGGTTTGACTGGCCCTGCAGGTCCTCAAGGAATAGCAGGAACAACTGGCGCTACCGGCCCTGCCGGATCCCAAGGTGCAGCAGGAAATGATGGAGTTGCAGGACTAACTGGTCCTCAAGGCCCTATTGGGTTAACCGGACCTGCTGGATCAATTGGACCTCAAGGAGCAGCTGGAAGTATAGGAACAACTGGTGCTACAGGTCCTGCTGGACCCCAAGGAGCAGCTGGAAATGAGGGAGTCGCAGGGCCTCAAGGCCTTATTGGTTTGACTGGCCCTGCAGGTCCTCAAGGAGCAGCTGGAAGTATAGGAACAACTGGTGCTACAGGTCCTGCTGGACCCCAAGGCGCAGCAGGAAATAATGGAGTTACAGGGCCTCAAGGCCCGATTGGGTTAACTGGACCTGCTGGATCAATTGGTCCTCAAGGAGCAGCGGGAAGTATAGGAACAACTGGTGCTACAGGGCCTGCCGGACCACAAGGAGCAGCAGGAATTGTTGGAGTTGCAGGGCCAACAGGTCCTGCCGGACCCCAAGGTCCAACTGGACCTAGTGGTGAATTGAAATTAGCAAGTGGATTTGTAGACCCAGGAACATTTGTAATATTAGATAACGTTAAAGCAACACTCACCACAATAAATAATCGGGGTTTGAGTATAGGAGCAGTATCAACTTCATTCGCTGCTCATATTTCTGGAACGTATGGGGCTGCTGCTAGTCCCTTTAATGATGGAAGGTCTACAACCCTTAACTTCTCAACAACGGCATCTAATTCAATATTCGGTTGGGGGTTTGCAAATCAAGGTGATACATCAACTTATGTATTGTATGATAACACTAACGTTAGGGTGTATCGTATTACATTGATGATAGGTTATTTTTTCTATAATAACTTCATTTCAATCGAAAGATTATATTAATGGTTTTTTTATAATATGGGTAACCTAAGAAGATTGGATTGTTGGAATATTGGATTATTCAGCCCGAACACCCAACAGTGATTATCTCTACCTAGGTAAATGGCTCCTAGGTACCTGCTCATTTGTTCACTACCGGGGATGTAGTCGAATCGGAGGTAGTGAAGGGATTTAAATTAGATTTGGAAGAGTTTTTCAGCGATATCCAATGAACTTCTGAACATCTTCCTCCGTATCGAGATCTACTGCCCCTAAAGGGAAGTCAACTAAAAATGTATCTGCTTGATGGGTCAAAATCACTTTTTTAGCCCCTTCAGTCCCTTTAAGTGCCAATAATTCTGGAAAATACTTTTGATCAAATAGGGCAGGGACGCCAACGGTTCCTGCATAGGAGCAGGCGACAATACCTTTTCCAGAAGCTTTTTTATCAAGCATCAATTGATCCAAAAGGGCTTTGGTGACATAAGGCTGGTCGCAGAGCATCAAAATCACCTGGTCTACCTGGCTAGTTTCAATCAAATGCCGCAAACCACACTGCATGCTGGAGGACATTCCATCTTCCCAGTGTGCATGAACAATCACAGAAACCTCTTTAGATTCAATACCGGTTTGGATTAAGTCCGAGTTACTGCCAAGTACTACAATTAAATCATCCGCCGCACTATGCTGTGCAGCTTCAATGGAATTTTGAATCAGTGTTTTACCTTGATAATTAATAAGTTGCTTTGATCTACCTAAACGGGAAGATGAACCAGCTGCCAAAAGAATGACTCCTGTTTTCATAAAGCCAAATCATGAATGGGACCTGGCTTGTCCCGGAGGAAACCAGGCTTCCGCTTACGAACTACCGCAGCAATTTCAGCAAGGACGGCTAACGCAATCTCCTCGGATGTTTCTGCTCCAAGGTCCAAACCAATAGGAGCATAGAGATTACCGGTTGGAATAGCGATTCCCTTCGCCTGTAAGCGCTCCAAAAGCTTTTCAGTTTTTCGCTTTGGACCTAGAATCCCGATGTAGGGAAGGAGTAGCAGGGACAATTTCTCGAGGATAACCAGTTCGTAGTCAAAATTATGCGTCATCAAGAGCGCTACCGTATTCAAGTCCGTTTCAATCTGCTCCATTATCTCATCCGCAGGTCCCTGAATGATCCGTTGAACGGTAGGAAATCGGCTACTCGTGGCCAATGCTTTTCTCCCATCTACCAGTATCACTTCATGCCCTAAGAGGGAAGCGAATTGAGCCACAGGGAGTGTATCATTGCCTGCGCCGAATAGGAGCAGCTGTAGAGGAGGGTGAATCAATTCGAAAAAAATTGAAAGTTCGTCAAGCTCGTCAAAACATTGAATTCGACTGCTGGGCTGATCAAATGCAGCAATTTCTTGCAATATGCGTGTATGGAATTCTTGCTTGACTTTCGTCAGTGATCCAAACTGCTGCAATCCCTGCGAAAGGTGAACCGTCCCTATTTGCTCCTTTTTGGAGTATTTAAGGGAAAAAAAGGTAAGCAATAGGGATGTCTCCCGCTTTGATCTTGCCTGACGAATTAGTTCCACAGGATTATCTGCCTGATTCACATCAAGGGGCTCGATCAAGAGGTGAATGATGCCATTGCAGCCTAGTCCAATACCAAACTTCTGGTCATCCTCATCCGTGGTATCGTAGGTGACGAGCATGGATTGTTGCTGAAAAATGACTGCCTGTGCTTTGCGAAGCGCATCTCCTTCCAAGCAACCCCCACTAATCGCCCCAGTTAGTCTTCCATCCTGAGTTACGAGCATTCGTGCGCCAGGGCGTCTATAGGCAGAGCCGTCTACCTGCACCACCGTTGCCAGGGCCATGGAATGCCCCTCCGCTTTGGCTAGATCATAGGCATGAATCAGCTGGGCAAATTCTTTCATTCAGCAAGTTGCGAGCTAGGAGAGGAGGATGCGTTTGGCTTTTTTAGGGAAAAGAGGAGAGAGGAAAGCGTGGAAATCACCAAGTAGCCCACAAATGCATATACTGCACCTGGAAACTGGACATTGAGCCCAAACCAATCACCAGTCGTGAACACAAAATAAAGGGCATAACTGCTCTTTAACGCTTCCCAGCACCAGGCAAGGGGGTTGCGATCCATTAGTTCGGTGTATGCAAACACCGTGAGGAAGACGAATCCTCCGTAGTAGAAGATGCCTGGAGCCCCAATTGCTGCCAAATTGGAGAAGAGGTAACTCAATAGAAGCAGCAAGACAATCAACTGACCGAAACTCCAAATTCGCATGCCCCCATTAAGTTCTGGGTTGTATTTGTCAAAATGATATACATCCTGAATCTTGGCTACCGGATGCTTAGCAGCCACGTCACTAGGGCGCCATCCTAAAGGCATAAACCAAATTTTCAGCTTATCTACCCAGTTCTTGGCACGCCATGCATCCTTTATCAAGAGCCACAAATGCATGAAATTGATTTTAATGGGATTCCAGGTTTGTACAGGCCGAGTGACTCCGTAAACCGCAGGAATATCGGCTCGTTCTTCCTGAAAAGTTCCAAACCACTTGTCCCAGAAGATGAAGATCTGTCCGTAGTTTTTGTCCAGGTATTCGGGATTGATCGCGTGGTGTACCCGGTGATGGGCAGGGGTGACGATGATTTTCTCAAGAATACCCATGGACCGAATGTGCTGAGTATGGTACCAAAACTGCGCAAATAAATGCAAGGGAGCTACTACACCAATTACCTCAGGTGGGACTCCTAGAAAAGCGGCAGGCAATAAGAAGACGGTGAAGATTTTGAAGATCGAAGAAATGCTTTGACGCAAAGCGCAGGCAAGGTTAAACTCCTCGGAAGAATGGTGCACGATGTGATTGTTCCAAAAGATATTGTACTCATGCGCAATGCGATGGGTCCAATAGCCTGCAAAATCCAAGGCAAAAAAGGCAATCACATACACAAGCCAAGTGGCCTCAATCGTAAAAAAGGAAAATTGCGTAAAGAGCCATTGGTAGGAAATGACCGCCACACTAAGCCCAAGAACATCTTTGGTTACATTGGTGATGCCCGAACTCAAACTTGCAATCATGTCGGAAACAGGAACGGTATCCTGTCCCTTCCAAATTCCCCATGCTTTTTCAAGGAGTACCAGCACAAAAAATGCTGGCATCGCAATCAACAATATCTTTCCGTACGCTTCCATAACTTCCTTCTATTTGCCTTAAATTTATTGATAAACTCCTATTGATTCAACTTTTGTTTGGATTCGCGAAAACTATCCTGAAAAAATAAGTTCTTGCAATCCCAAAACCTTCAGATTTCAACCCTTCCGTATGAATATTCCTAGTTTGGCAGCTATAAAAAAAGAGCTTTCTTTCCTCGATGAAAAGGAGTTAAGTGGCTTAATCTTAGAACTAAGCAAGTTTACCCGGGATAATAAGGCATTTTTATACTTCAAACTCAACGAAAAGGATCAACCCAGTCTATTTGTTGATACGGTGAAGGAAGAGTTGGATGAGTTATTTCAAACGGCCAACACTACTTCCTTTTACTTATGCAAAAAATCTGCCCAGACTATTCGCAGGAAACTGAACAAAGCGCTCAAATTCAGTAAAAACAAAGAGGATCAGGCGGAATTGCTGCTGTATTTCTGCGAGCAACTTAAAAAATATGGGTATTTAAAGTACCAGCATCCGATACTTCAGTCCCTGTTTTTGAAGCAAATAGAGAAAATTCAGAAAAACATAGCTGCCCTACACGAGGATCTGCAATACGATTACAGCATGAGGCTAGATGAAATTTTAAGAAAGTAGCCTTGAATTCTCCATTTATTTTAACCTATTTGACTAAGAATCACGATTAACTTCACCCATGAAAAAAGCCTTTCGATTACTTCCTTTCCTGATGACTTTCCTAATTGGATTCACTGCTTTTGCGCAGGAAATCAAATGGGACAAGAAAGGGGATACCTATTATTCGGTCGTAAAAAATGAGATTTTCCGACACTCCTTACCCAATACTGTAGGTGAGAAGTTAATTTCTACGGCTCAACTTAGCCCAAAAGGCCAAGCACCCCTCTCCATTACCGACTTTGCATTTTCTGCCGATGGGCAGAAAGTATTGGTATACACCAATACCAAGGCGGTGTGGCGCCTGCAAACGCAAGGAGACTATTGGGTATATGAACTTACAACTGGGAAATTAACTCAAGTAGGAGAAACGCTTCCCGAAAGTTCGCTTCGCTTTGCCAAATTTGCTCCAGATGCTTCCAAAGTGGCTTTTGTAAGTGAGTTTAACTTATACGTTCAGGACTTGACTTCTGGTCAAGTTACCCCTCTAACTACCGATGGCACACGTAAACTAATCAATGGAACCTTCGATTGGGCCTATGAAGAAGAGTTTGGATGTCGGGATGGCTTCCAGTGGAGCCCAGACGGGAAGCGTATTTCTTTTTGGCAAATCGATGCCAACAAGATCCGTGATTACTACATGATCAATACCACAGATTCTATTTATTCCCAAATCATCCCCGTAGAGTACCCCAAAGTAGGAGAGTCCCCTTCTCCGGCAAAAATTGGAGTGATCGAATTGAGCACCAAACAGACTACCTGGCTCAATATTCCAGGAGATCCACAGCAACATTACTTGCCGCGAATGGAGTGGAATTCACCAGAGCTCCTGCTGGTGCAGCAACTCAACCGCAAGCAAAACCATAGCAAAATCTTAGGAGTCAACGTAACGACTAATGTCGCGAACCTCATTTTCGAGGAACAGGACGAGACATGGATCGATGTATTATCAAGTTGGGAAAACACCTATGGCCTTACCTACAGACACGAGTTCAAATGGATCAATGCTGGCAAGGAATTCCTATGGTTTAGCGAGAAAGATGGCTGGAGACACTTGTATCGGATTGGCTTGAATGGAAAAGTAACTCCAGTAACTAGTGGTGCTTATGATGTCATCAACTTGTTGCAAGTAGATGAAAAAGCAAACCGGATCTATTTCCATGCTTCCCCAGAAAACGCTACTCAAAAGTACCTCTACACGATTAGTTTAGATGGAAAAGGGAAGCCAAAGCGCGTCAGCCCAATGGAATTGGAAGGTACGCATAGCTATGTTGTCTCACCAAGTGGTGGGTATGCCATGCATCAGTTTTCCAACAGCTATACTCGACCTGCTAGCGAATGGATCAGCCTACCAAATCACCAGGCCTTGGATGCAAGTCAGAGCATCGCATCCAAATTGCCTACTAACCAGGGTGCCAAAACAGTGGAATTCTTTAAAATCAATACAGCCGACGGAACAGAAATGGACGGATGGATGGTGAAACCCAAGAATTTTGATCCCAACAAGAAATATCCTGTGCTTTTCTTTGTTTACACCGAACCTTGGGGAGCCAATGTAAAAGACAATTATGGAGTAGGGCGTAACCGCAACTACCTAGGTGATATGTCTGAGGATGGCTATATCTACATCTCCATTGACAATCGGGGTACCCCTGCACCCAAAGGTCGGGCTTGGCGTAAAAGTATTTACCGAAAAATCGGGCGATTAAACATCTCCGACCAGGCAGAAGCAGCAAAGCAGATCAGCAATTGGCCTTTTGTGGATCCTACTCGAATGGCGGTTTGGGGTCATAGTGGGGGAGGATCCGCTACCTTAAATCTCCTATTTCAGTACCCTGACCTCTTTCAAACGGGCATTTCAATGGCAGCAGTGGCCAACCAGTTGACTTATGACAACATTTACCAAGAACGCTACATGGGATTACCACAAGAAAACTTGGAAGATTTTGTGGCAGGATCGCCCATCACACATGCGAAAAATCTGAAAGGCAATCTCTTATACATCCATGGCACTGGTGACGATAATGTCCATTATGCCAATGCGGAAATGCTGATCAATGAATTAATTAAGCAGGGTAAGCAATTTACCTTCATGCCGTATCCCAACCGGAGCCATGGCATAAACGAAGGAGAAGGCACGAGCCAACACCTGCGCACCTTATTTACCGAATTTCTTAAAACGCATTGCCCTCCAGGAGGAAGGTAAGCAGTTTCAATTTTTCTGAACTCCATGAAAAACACATTAAAAAGTTTAGCTGCGTTAAGCCTTGTAGGCCTGCCCTTGTTGATTAATTCCCCTGTGCTGGCACAAAAAACAGCAAATCGTGCGGATACCCTACGAGGAAGCATTACTCCAGAAAGAGCTTGGTGGGACCTCAAGCATTACGATTTAACGATCAACATTGACCCTAGTACTAAATCTATAAAAGGCTCAAATAAAATAACTTACGAAGTAGTAAGTAAAGCAAATATTTTACAGATAGACCTTCAAGAGCCGCTTAAGATTACGGCAATCACGCAAGGAGGGGAGCCACTAACTTTTCGCCGAGAAGGGGCAGTACACTGGGTCAATTTGACTAAAAAACAGGAAGTAGGAAAGATCGAACAAGTGCTCATCAGTTACGAAGGCATTCCTAAGGAGGCGATTCGCCCGCCTTGGGATGGTGGGATTACCTGGCAAAAAGATAGCAAAGGGCTTCCCTTTGTGGCCTCATCCAATCAAGGGATTGGATCCAGCATCTGGTGGCCCCTCAAAGACCATCCAGCGGATGAGGTAGATAGCTTGGATATGCATGTGACGGTTCCCAAGGGGCTAATGGACATATCAAATGGCCGTTTGGTCGAAATTGAAGTGGGTAAAGACAACGATACCTTTCATTGGAAAGTCGTCAATCCAATCAATGACTATGGAGTGAATATCAATGTAGGTGATTACGTCCATTTTGGAGAGAAATACGAAGGAGAAAAAGGGACTCTAGATATGGATTACTTCGTGTTAAAGGAGAATTTGGAGAAGGCAAAAGTTCATTTTCAAGATGCCAGACGGATGATGCAAGCCTTTGAGCACTGGTTTGGACCTTATCCATTTTATGAAGATGGCTTTAAGTTGGTCGATGCACCTTATTTGGGTATGGAACACCAAAGTTCGGTGACGTATGGCAATGGCTACCAAAATGGCTATCGAGGACGAGATTTAAGCGGAACTGGATGGGGAATGAAATTTGACTTCATCATCATCAACGAAGCGGGACACGAGTGGTTTGCAAACAACATCACCTATAAGGATGTGGCGGATATGTGGATTCACGAGAGTTTCACCAACTATTCCGAAAGTTTGTATTTGGATTACCATTTTGGCAAAGAAGCCGGTCAAGCCTATGTGCGTGGTACGCGGATGAACATTGCCAACGATATCCCCATCATCGGAACCTATGGACTCAATAAGCGGGGCTCGGGCGATATGTATTACAAGGGAGGTAATTTGCTGAACATGATTAGACAATTACTTCAAGATGATGAAAAATGGAGGCTGATATTGAGAGGGTTAAATAAAGAATTTTACCATCAGACGGTGACTACGGAACAAGTAGAATCGTATATCTCCACCCAGGTAGGTTGGAATTTGGGGAAAGTGTTTGATCAATACTTGCGTGATACACGGATCCCAATTTTTGAATATTACCAACAAGGAGGGGAAATTCAGTACCGATGGACCAATGCTGTAAAAGATTTCGATATGCCGGTGGATGTATTGCTCAACGGGAAAGTAGTTCGCCTGCAAACAAAAACTGCTTGGCAGAAACTCGAAGTAGGGAATTTGCAGGAACTGGTTGTTGATCCTGATTACTACGTTGGCGTACTCAAATCTAGAGAATAGCCCATTTTGGCTTAAATGGATATATTTTATGTTGTATAATTTATATTATGTTAAATACAGATTTAAAACATAAATCTATTCCCACACCTTGCTTCTCATCGATACAAATTAGTACGGTAGTTTAGTTGATGACCACAGCCTACCCTTGATACCCTATTTGAATAATCCCTAGTGAAAATTTTAAAACCTATCGTAGCTTACACACTTGTTATTTCAAGCTTCACTTTGAACTTCCTCTTCCATGAATAATTGGTTTCCAACATTTGGACGCATCGCTGGACCTCTTGCTTTTATTCTACTTTATTTTTTTGTAGAAGCATCTGGCCTAGCTCCTGAAGGTAAATTGATGTTAGGTTTAACCCTATGGATGGCAATCTGGTGGATTACAGAAGCAGTGCCGATCGCTGGCACCGCTTTATTGCCCTTAGTGGTGCTTCCTTTGCTCGGTGTGCTATCCATTAAACAGGTTTCCTCCAATTACATGGATCCAACGGTTTTGCTTTACATGGGAGGCTTTCTATTGGCGACTGCGATAGAGAAATGGGGCTTGCATCGCCGAATTGCACTTACCATAATAAATTTATTAGGCACAGATTTAAGACGTATTGTTCTTGGTTTTATGCTTGCCACAGGATTTTTATCCATGTGGATATCAAATTCTGCTACTGCCTTGATGATGCTTCCAATTGGTTTGGCCGTAATCGGCCAGTTTAAAAACCACTTGGGTGATGAAAATGGTATTCTATCCACTCATTTGGCCAAGAATATATTGTTGGGCATTGCCTATGCTGCATCTATTGGTGGAATGGCTACGCTAATTGGTACTCCAACCAATAATATTCTGAGGGCTGTGGTAGAAAAATTATACAACTATACCATTGATTTCAATGAGTGGATGCTTTTTGCTTTTCCATTTACCGTAGTATTGATGGCAATAGCTTGGTTCTATCTGGTAAATTTCGGGAATCCACTCCCAAAAAAGTTTCAATTGTCTGAAGCAAAATCGGTAATTCAAGAACAGCTCTTTAAACTCGGAAAAATTACATTTGAGGAGAAGACGGTATTGATTGTTTTTGGCCTAGTTTGCTTTTCTTGGATTACGCGTAGTTTTTTATTAGCACCCTTCATTCCAGCATTAGACGATACGATTATCGCATTACTTGGTGTTCTCCTGCTGCTGCTCCTACCCTCTTCTGGCAAAAATGGTGAAAAGGGTAGAATTCTAGACTGGAAAACAGCAGAACAAATACCTTGGGGCGTTTTAATTCTGTTCGGTGGTGGACTTGCTTTGGCCGAAGGATTTAAAGAAACAGGGTTGGCAGATTGGATTGGTCAACATTTAAGCCTTATCGAAGGAGTAAGTTTCTTTGTGCTATTGCTAATCATCGTTGCTGCTGTGAATTTTCTAACTGAAGTTACCTCCAACGTCGCAACTGCCTCGATGCTCTTACCTATTTTGGCCTCTGTAGCCATCAAATTGGATGTTCATCCATTTGGATTGATGGTTGGAGCGACTCTCGCTGCAAGTTGTGCCTTTATGCTTCCTGTCGCTACACCACCCAACGCAGTTGTATTCGGACCAGGTTACCTAAAAATAAAAGACATGGTTAAGGCCGGTCTATGGCTAAATGTCCTTTCCATTATTCTACTCTCCTTGATGGTCTATTTCATTTTACCATGGCTTTGGAACATCAATTTGGAAGCTTATCCCTTCTAAGTCTATATTCATAAAAAACCTTTTTAAATCTTCAGAAAGAAGTTTTAATTTAAGGAAAACCTTAAACTCTTTCTTTACCATTAGTTTCTTTGGATACAATTAACCTCAAACCCCTTATGAACCAAAGCATGTTTTGGAGACCGATTGGCCTTCTTTCCTTGATCTTTGTTCTTTTAGTTTCTGCCTGCGGCAAAAAGAACAATTTCCTATCGATGACCGAACCACGTCGCGTGGAGATTTTGGTCTTGGGACACGACAGTGACCATCACAATACCGAAAAATTGATGATGTACATTTCGACTCCCTTGTTTCAAAAAGGCATCAACCTTACCTACACCGCAGATCCCAATGACCTGAAGGACGAGGTGCTACAAAACTACGATGGCCTACTCATCTATGCTAACCACGATTCCATCTCCCCTTCACAGGAGCAGGCACTCAAATCCTTTGTTCAAGGTGGTAAGGCCCTGATTCCGCTACACAGTGCTTCCTTTTGCTTCCGAAATTCGGATTGGTATGTGCAGGCTGTAGGTGGACAATTTAGTACCCATGGTACGGGAAGATTTACCACCCAACTCGTGGACCCTACCCACCCTACCCTTCAGGGGATCAGTGAATTTGAAACCTGGGATGAAACTTACGTACACACAAAAGTAAATCCAGACATTCAAGTGCTCATGGAGCGAAAAGAGGGCGATAAAAAGGAACCATATACCTGGGTAAGAAACGAAGGGGAAGGACGTGTATTTTACACGGCTTATGGTCACAACGAGGAAACTTGGAAGCAACCTGAGTTTCATGAATTGCTAGCAAACGGTATCCTTTGGGCAGTAGGTGAAAAAGTAACCAAACTCCTAGCCGATTACAAAATCCCTACACCACAGTTCCAGGATGCAGAAATTCCCAATTACGAAAAACGTGATCCTGCACCTCGCTACCAATTGCCACTTTCTCCAGAAGAGAGTATGAAATTGGTTCAGTTACCCATCGAATTTGAAATGGAATTGTTTGCCAGTGAGCCTATGATTATCAATCCTATGGCCATGGCCTGGGACGAGCGTGGCAGACTGTATGTGATCGAAACGGTAGATTATCCCAATGAAGTTCGTACCGAAGGGGGCAATGATCGAATCAAAATTCTAGAGGACACCGATGGAGATGGCAAAGCAGATAAAGTCACCGTTTTTGCAGACAAATTGAATATCCCTACTTCTATCATGGCTGTCAATGGAGGCATTCTGATTTCCATGGCTCCAGATTTTGTATTCCTAAAAGATACCAATGGGGATGATGTAGCCGACGAGCGCAAAGTAGTAATCACGGGTTGGGGAAAAAGTGATACCCACGCTGGTCCATCCAACCTAAAATATGGATTTGACAACAAAATTTGGGGAGTATTGGGATACTCTGGATTCAATGGTGAAGTGGGTGGTAAAACCCATTCCTTTGGTCAGGGATTGTACCGCTTTGCACCAGATGCAAGTAGCCTTGAATACCTAGGCAACTCCTCCAACAATACTTGGGGATTAGGTTTCACTGAGGATTTTGAAACCTTCCTATCCACCGCCAATGGACAACACAGCGTGTACTTTTCCATGGCCAACAACTACCTGAAGCGACCTATCTTCCAAGGATCAGCCAATACCGTGCATGGCATCGATAGCCACTACGACATGCCACATCTTACTCCTTTCCTACGTCAAGTGGATTGGTTTGGAGGATATACCGCTGCAGCAGGGCACAATTTTTACACTGCACGAAGTTTCCCAGAATCCTACTGGAATCGAGTAGCCTTTGTTGCTGAGCCAACAGGTAGAGTTCTCCATAAAGCCATGATCAACCCTGATGGATCAAGCTACAAAGAGAAAAATGGATTCAACATTCTTGCTAGCTCAGACGAATGGTTCTCTCCGGTCCATGCAGAAGTAGGACCTGACGGAGCGCTTTGGGTAGCAGATTGGTATGATTTTATCATTCAGCACAACCCTACCCCACGTGGTTTTGAAAATGGGGCTGGCAATGCTTACATCAACCCACTACGGGATAGTAAGCATGGTCGTATCTATCGAATCAGCTACAAAGGAGGCAAAAATTCGAAAACCTTTGACCTTAAGGATGCCAAACCAGCTAAGCTCATTGAGGCATTAAAAAGTGACAACCTCTTCTGGAGAATGACTGCGCAGCGCTTGATCGTGGAGCGTAAAGAAAAATCGCTGATTGAGGACCTTTATGGGCTAATTGAAAACACATCTCAAGATAAATTGGGACTAAATGGACCTGCAATCAATGCACTTTGGGCATTGCATGGCTTGGGTGAACTTAGTGGCAAGAATGCAGAAGCCAATGCAGTGGTGGTCAATGCGCTCAAGCACCCTTCTGCAGCAGTTCGAAAAAATGCACTTCGTGTACTTCCACGTAATGAAGCATCTCTAAAGGCTATCCTAGCAGCAGGCGTATTGGAAGATGCTGATTTGCATACCCGGAAAGATGCATTCTTAGCACTTTCCGAAATGCCAACTTCAGCAGAAGCTGCCAAAAAACTTGTTGCATTGGCCCAGGTAGCAGAAAATGGAACCGATGCATTCTTACCTCAGGCCATATTTGCAGCCGTACTTACCCATCCTGCTGAATTTGCTAAGCGCGATGCCAAGGCAGCGATCCAAGCTTCTGGAGAAACCAAACTTCCACTTTCGGATCGAATTAGCAGAAGCTTGGTGGCAGAACAATATCCACTTGATCAGCGAAATAGCATCCTATTCCCTCCAGATGTTACTGGTAAGGAAATTGGCGTTCGTATCATCCTATCCAAAGGAGAAAACCCATTGGAAGGAGTGCTGATGGCTCAAGGAAACAATACAAATGGATATAGTTTGTACATCTACCAGGATGCCTTACATTTTGCTGTGGCCCAGGAAGGTAAATTAACGATACTTAGTTCGAAAAAGGCATTGCCTTCGGTGCAATTCACGGTGGATGCGACGCTACTTGCCGATGGAAGTCTTTCCCTACAAATCAATGGTGAGGAAGTAGCTAAAGGAAAAACCAAAGGCCTATTTACTCAAGCATTAAGCCCCAATCGAGTGCGTGTAGGATCCAACGATGGCAGAAACGTGGTCGGCAAATACGAGGGTACTTGGTGGTTTGGAGGTCGATTGAGCAATGCCTCTACCCTTTCCTTGAAGCAACCAGGTAGCGACATTGCCTTAGTAGCTAGTCTACCGGCTGCTGCAACTGCCCAAGGAGGAACCGTGATCAAACTTGGTGTGATTCCACATGAAATGAAGTTTGACAAGCCTTCCTTCACCGTAAAAGCAGGAACTCAGGTGACCATCGATTTTGAAAACCTTGATTTCATGCAGCACAACCTTGTTATTGGTAAAAAAGGAAGCATGGAAACGATTGGAAAAGCAGCCGATGAATTGGCAAGAAATCCCGCTGGAGCTGAACTCAACTATGTGCCTGAAATCCCTGAAGTAATTATTGCTACTGTGCTAGTTAGTCCCGAAGGCAAGGAAACCTTGGTATTTACCGCACCAACAGAGCCTGGAGAATATCCTTTTGTGTGTACCGTACCGGGCCACTGGAGAATTATGAACGGGATCATGGTTGTACGGAAATAAAAGATGGCACTTTCAGTAACCTTTGGAGTCAGTACTTGGCTTTGGACCTCCCCTTTCAACCGGGATACGGTAGCCTTATTTTCAAAAATTAAGAACTACGGTTTCGATGCGGTAGAAATACCTGTGGAAGACCCTGCCTTGGTGGATTTGAAACTTGTCAAACAGGCACTGCAAGAAAATGGGCTTAAACCCATCATCTGCGGTGCCTTTGGCCCAACCCGAGACCTTACGAATGATGATTCCAAGTACCATCAAACTTGCTTTGACTATTTGGATGCCTGTTTTGAGATTGCAGCTGAGCTAGGCTCCTCTTTCGTAGCAGGACCGATGTATGCGGCAGTAGGTAAGGCTCGGCTAGTTTCCCCCGAACAGCGGCAAATCGAATGGGATAGGGCCGTCCACAACTTGCAGAAAGTTTGCAAACGGGCTGGCGAGTTTGGTTTGGATTTGGCTATTGAAACCCTCAATCGATTTGAAACGGACTTAATCAATACCAGTGCCGATCTGATGCGCTTGATTCAGGACATCAATGAACCTCAAGCCAAGGCTACCTTGGATGGATTTCATTTGAATATAGAAGAACCTAGCCTTGAAGATGCCATACGTCGTGTAGGTGACAAATTGATTCACGTACAAGTTTCTGAAAACTATAGAGGTACACCGGGTACGGGACAGACCAACTGGGCTGCTTGGAAACGAGGATTAGAAGCCATCAACTACCAAGGCTGTGTTTCCATAGAAAGCTTTACCCCACAGGTTCAGGAACTGGCAGGAGCCGTATGCATATGGAAGCCCTTAGTTCCTAGCCAAGATGAATTTGCAAACGAAGGATTGAAATTTTTAAAAAAATGGGTCTCAGAGTAATATAAGGCCAAGAAAAATAAAAATCATGACCACTAAAAGATTAAATATCGCCATCATCGGCTTAGGTTTTGGAGCCGAATTTATTCCCATCTACCAGAAGTATCCGCATGCCAATTTGTATGCGGTATGTCAGCGAAACCGAGAAAAAGCTGAAGCAATAGCAAAGGCTTTCGGAATTGAAAAAGTGTACACCGACTACGAAGAGCTCCTCAAGGATCCGATGATCGATGCAGTGCATATCAATACCCCAATTCAAAATCATGCGGAGCAATCCATTCAAGCCCTAAAGGCAGGAAAACATGTGGCCTGTACAGTTCCTATGGCTACGACAGTTGAGGAATGCCGACAAATCGTGGAATTGACCAAATCCACTGGATTGACTTACATGATGATGGAAACGGTCATTTATAGCCGGGAATTCCTATTTGTAAAGGAAATGTATGAGAAAGGTGAGTTAGGAAAAATCCAGTTTCTACGAGCTTCCCACCAGCAGGAAATGGCCGGATGGCCAGGATACTGGGAAGGCCTCCCTCCCATGCATTACGCTACCCACTGCGTAGGTCCGGTGCTTGCTCTTCCCAAAGGACAAGCAGAATACGTGTCTTGTTTTGGATCAGGAAGAATTGATGAAGAACTGATTCCTAAGTATGGTTCTCCTTTTGCGATTGAAACCTGCCACATCAAACTCAAAGATTCAGACTTATCTGCAGAAGTAACGCGTTCGCTATTCAATACAGCACGTCAATACCGAGAGAGCTTTGATGTTTATGGATCCAAAAAGTCCTTTGAATGGACGCTTATTGAACATGAAGATTCAGTAATTCATACAGGCGAAGTGCCTGAGCGAGTTAAAATCCCTGATTACGCACATTTGTTACCTGCTGAAATCGCTCCATTTACCCAGCAAGGGGTATATGATGCGGACGACAACCAGCACCTTTCCTTTATTCAGGGTTCAGGGCACGGCGGTTCGCATCCGCACCTAGTTCATGAATTTGTAAGCGCACTCGCAGAGGGCAGATCACCCTATCCAAATGCGGCACAGTCTGCCAACATCACCTGTGTAGGAATCCTAGCACATGAGTCGGCCATGGAGGGAGGAAAAATCAAACAGCTCCCGGATTTTACTCTTGGTTGAAATGAAAAGGCCTGAATCTAAAGTTCAGGCCATTTTTTTTTGCGGATGAACTAATTTTTACCTCACTTTTTTAATGGCATTTTTTCCCAGCTTGTACACCATGCTTAGTACTGATCCTAGGGCTGATTTTTTTGGGTTGGGTTCTTTTCCTTCCCCCATCAAGTGTAGCTGGTCGGTGTACCAAATGATTTCCAATGGAAAGGTTTTATCCAAAAATTTCCAACCCGTAGTCAAAGGCTTAACTTGGCTCGTTATTGCTGCGCCAGACAACAATTGATTCGGAAAATCGGGTTGAATGGCTAGCGAACGCGCTATTCCAATTACATCACAGGCACCAGATTCCAAAGCTGCATTCATCCCTTGCGCCGAGCGAAATCCACCAGTAAGCATCAGCGGACTATGAACTAGTTTCCGCACCTCTTCACAATACGTTAAAAAATAGGCCTCGCGCTGCTTGGTAGACTCTTTTTGAGCTGCTCCCATCATGGCTGGGGCTTCGTAAGTACCTCCTGATATCTCAATCAAATCCATCCCCAAGACACTCAATTGCTTGATTACTTCCATGGAATCCTCTTGGGTAAATCCTCCTTTCTGGAAATCAGCAGAATTCAACTTGATGCTGACTGGAAAGGAATCACCTACTTCTTTTCGAATGGCCAGATAAACTTCTTTAACAAAGCGCATCCGATTTTCACGACTCCCACCCCAGCGATCGGTTCGTTGGTTGTGGGTGGGAGACAAAAATTGACTGACCAAATACCCATGAGCCCCATGGATCTGTACACCAGTAAATCCATTGTCCTTACACACTTTTGCAGCAAATGCAAAACGTGCAATTAAATCAAGGATTTCAGGTTCAGTAAGTGCCCTTGGGGTATTGAACAAGCGATCCAAAGGTTTTTTTAGAGGAATAGCAGATGGTGCTACGGGCTCCTTACTTAGAAATTTAGGGGATTGCTTCCCTGGATGATTGAGTTGCACCCAGATGTGGGTTCCTTCTCTTTTTCCTGCAGCTGCCCAGAGCGGTAAGTTTGCATCTTGAATTCCTTGTTCGATGACCACATTGTGCGCTTCCCCCAAGGCAAAACGATCTACCATCACATTGCCTGTAATCAATAGCCCTATCCCTCCTTCTGCCCAGCGAGCATACAGGCGGTTAAATTTCTCATTGGAAGTATAACCACGAGAACCCATATTCTCACTCATGGCTGACTTGCCAATTCTATTTTTAAGGATAGCACCACAAGGGAGTTGAAGGGAAGTATTGAGGGTTGTTGATGACATCTTGATTTATAGTTTACTTGCCAATATTCGAGTTCAGTTACAAAAACTGGATTTAGTCACTTGAATGAAGAAACCTATAATTAAACCTAAAGCAAAAAAAAAGCACTTACAAGAAAATCTTATAAGTGCTTTTACCAAGAGCCCCTTGCCGGGATCGAACCAGCGACCTACTGATTACAAGTCAGTTGCTCTACCAGCTGAGCTAAAGAGGCCTACCTAATTGGTGCTGCAAATATAGAAGGATTGGCCCTTACGACCAAAATCACCTCAATTATTTTTTAAGGTTCCTGCTATCATGCAGATTCTGAGCCCTTAAAAATTAAAACTCTTTAAGGATAGAAAGCTTCTTTTTCAATTTTTCAATCTCCTCTTCTGCTTTTTGAATCTTGATCTCGAATTGATCCCTTAGCTTGTCTGCAGTTTTAGAAGCAGCAAAAAACTCCAAGTTGTTTCTCCAAAGCGTAATGCTATTCTCCAGTTCTGTGATTTGCTTTCGGATTCCATGCTCCTTCTTGTTCAGTGTTTTTACTGAATTCGGATCACCTTGGATACGATTTAAGTTGAGTCTAAATAGGAAATCTTCTTTATCTCCTCCTTTAGCACCTAATTTTTCTAAATAGGCGTCTACCGCATCTTTGAATTTTGCTTGGATTTCCTTGATGTTTTTTCGAGGTACAAAGCCAATTGCATTAAATTCAGAAACCAAAGTACTCAACTGCGCTTCGTCCAGTCCTTCACCCTTCTTCGTTAATTCGATGATTTGAGCAATAATTGCCTGCTTTTTAGCCAAGTTGACATCAAACTCAGAAGAAGATTCCTTGGAAGAGTTTCTTCTGTTTTCAAAAAACGCATCGCAAGCTTCTTTGAATCGCTTGTACAATGCATCTCTATTTTTTTCAGGGGTTGGTCCTAACTTTTTCCACTCCTTCTGCAACTTCACCAACTGATTGGCAGTGGCTTGCCAATTGGTGTTATCCTTTAGTTCCTCAGCCTGTGCAATCAGTTCCTCCGCTTTCTTCTGATTCAACGCCCTCACTTCATCCAGTTCCTTGAAAAACAAATTCTTATTGTGGAAGAATTGCTTAAACAAGGTCCAAAATGCTTTATTGATATCTTTACCTGCTTCCTTCGGAATTGCTCCAATTTTTTCCCAAGCCTTTTGAATCTCTAAGATTTCCTTGGTTTTTGTATTCCAGTCTTTAATTCGATCTGCTTTGTATTGACCAAAAGGGGTCAATAGAACAATCAGTGCCTCTTTCTCAATTAGATTTTTTTTAATTACTTCTTTTTGTCCATCAAAAAATTCCTTTCTGCGATCATAGATCACATCTGAAGCAGCCTTGAATCGCTGCCAAATTTGCTCTTGTTCTTCTCGAGGAACTGGACCTAAATGCTTAAATTCTTCGTGTAGTTCGTTAAGTTGACGAATAGCTTCTTTTAAATCGGCTACATCTTTCAACGCTTCCGCTTTCTCGCAAAGCTCAAGTTTGGCTTCTAAGTTTTTCTTACGGTCAAGTTCTTTTAGTTCGAAATAGATGCTTCTATTGTCATAAAACCGATCCATTAACGCATTGAAGCTTGCCCATAAGTTTTTGCTTTGAGCTACTGGAACAGGCCCTATAGCTTTCCAAGCTTCTTGGATGGCCTTTACAGCTGCCATGCTCAAGGTAGTCTCCTCACCATCAACCAATTCGCGAAGCTTGTTTAGTAATTCGGTTTTCGCGACTAAATTCTTTTCCTTTTGACGCTCAGCTTCTTTGCGCAATGAATTCAACTGATTGCGGAAATTTGAAACAAGTGAATTGAATTCACGATCAATCTCAGATCCTCTAAAGGCAAAATCATCCGCGGTTCCACCTTCAGCCAAATAAGTTTGTAAGGCCTCTTCCCGCTCTTTTTGTGTCAATTCGTCAAAGGCAGCTTTGATTTCAAAGACTACCTTGTCGAGCTTGATCGCTACTCCTTGGCTTACTTTTTCTTGCAACAAATTAAAGAGCTGTAATTTGGATAACCCAGATAAATCGATTGCTACTTGTTCTTCCTCTTCAGCTACCTGTTCTTCCCCTTCAAGAGGAATTGCCTCTAGATCTGGGGTGCTCTCTTCCTGAACAGGTGCTACTTCAGAAGTTACAACAGCTTCAACAGCAGTTTCAGCTACTTCTTGAACAGAAGTAGGACTATCCGCATCTTCTGAAGCTGGAAGGGATTCAACAGCAACTTTTTTACCCCTAGTTCCCTTTTTCGGAACGGTGGTTACCTTGTCCTCTTCGGACAGCTCTTTACTTTTCTTAGTCATAAAAAACGATACTAATCTTACGCAATAGATTCAAAGGTAGGCATTTTGACTAATTTAATCGTGGGTCTATGGGATAATTTGCTTGAATTTCAAACTCACCCCCCATCCCTTTCATCAGTTGTTTCCAAATTTGATCCGAAGAATTCTCAAAAACCGAGAAACTGGTCATGCCTGAGTAGACTACCCAAGTTTCTTCGCTTAATTCAGAATCAAGTTGGCCTTCCCCCCAGCCACTATAACCAATGAAAAACCGGACCTGAGTTACATCCAATTGGTTTGATTTTAGGAGTTGAACCAATACTGAAAAATCTCCTCCCCACCAGATATCTTTTGCTAATGCCTTGCTGCCAGGTACTACTTGAGGACCCGAATAAATGAAATGAAGCGTATTTTGTTCAACAGGACCTCCTACAAAGACTTCACAATCTAAAAAATTTAGTTCCTTGACTAGATCGCCTAAATTTAAAATTGAGGGCTTGTTGATCACAAAACCAAAGCTACCTTGATCTTCATGCTCACAAAGAAGAATAACGGATCTCACAAAATTCTCGTCGTTTAAAAAAGGAGCTGAAAGCAAAAGGTTTCCTGGCAAAAGCTTTTGGTTTGGTTTCTGACCCATGCAGAAAAGAAGTTTAAGTTTTCTTAAATTTAATTTTTGAAATCACAATCCCAAGAAAAGATTCCGGAAAAAAACGGAATATCCTACCTACCCATGAATCTTGCAGCCATTAGAAAGGATTACAGCCTTCGGTCCCTAGAAATCGATAAGGTATCCTCAGATCCGTTTTCGCAGTTTAGAACTTGGCTTCAGGAGGCAATGCAAGCCGAAGTGTTGGAAGTGAATGCGATGTGCCTCTCCACCTTAGGCAAAGATGGCTTTCCAAATTCCAGGATCGTCTTGCTAAAAGAATTGGATCTTGGTTTTGTATTCTTTACTAATTATGAGAGTGCCAAGGGAAAAGAATTGGAATCCTATCCTAAAGCATCCCTCACCTTCTTTTGGGCAGAAATTGAGCGTCAGGTGCGTGTAGTAGGAACAGTCAGTAGAATTAGTGCTGAAGAATCCGACGCCTATTTTTTATCAAGACCTTTTGGATCACAATTGGGGGCTTGGGCCTCGCCACAAAGCCAAGTGATTGCCAATAGAGAAGTGATTGAGGCGAATCATATTGAATTGGAGAACCAATTTTCGGAATCTACTATAGTTAGGCCGATGCACTGGGGTGGATACCGGCTTGTTCCCCATCGAATCGAGTTTTGGCAAGGAAGACCTAGTCGTTTGCACGACCGCATCTGTTACGAAAAGGATGAGGCAACTACTTCTTGGAAAATCGCTCGGCTGGCGCCCTGATTACTTCAGGTCAAATAGGTCAGACACCCCAATAAATCGCTCAACTGTAAACCCTTCTCCATACTTCACTTGGATCCGATGGCCAAATTCCCGAGCCCTAGATTCAATAAATGGCAAAAATTCAGGGGAAGAAATAAAGCTGGCAGGTTCTTTACTTTTTGGGTCATAAAATTGGGAACCGAAAGCGACAATGCTTTTTACTTTGGTATCCCAGAACTCCGAAATATCTACTATAAAGTCAGGCTGAATGTAGTTGTTCTGAATGTAGTGGTAAACAAATTTAGGTCTCCAGGGAGCTTGTTGGACTCCATCTTGCCAGGTCTCAATCTTGGTTAATCCACTCATAAAGCACGCATTCGTTGCTAGAGAAGCCCCTTTTCCATGATCAGGATGACGATCGGTGACCGCATTGGCTAAGACGATGTCAGGTTGGTATTTTCGGATTACCTGCACCAATTTTAATTGGTGCTCGGCATCGTCTTTGAAAAAAACATCTTGGAAGCCCATGTTCTCGCGGGCACTGAGTCCTAAAATCTCAGCTGCATGTGCAGACTCTTGCAAACGAAGTTCCGAAGTACCTCTAGTACCCATTTCACCGTGGGTAAAATCTACAATACCCACCTTATTACCCTTTGCCACCTGTGCAGCAATGGTACCAGAACAACCCAATTCTGCATCGTCTGGATGCGCAGCTAGTACAAGGATATCTAATTTAAGCATCGCTGGTAATTTATTTAACCCGAAGACTTTGACCAATTCTCAAAATGGAGCGACTAGAGATTCCATTCAACCTAGTGATGGCAGAAACTGAAACCCCATACCTACGAGCAATTGAACCGAGATTCTCCCCTCTTTTTACACGATGGTAAGCTGCTGCACTCGCTTTAGCAATGTGGCCAAACAAAGCTTTATTGATCAAGAGCTCCTGTTTGGTCAATAGACTTTTATCAAAATCATAGACGATTTCAGGGTCAAAAACCAAGCCTTTGTATCGCAATTCATAATGCAAATGTGGTCCTGTACTTCTTCCCGTGGAGCCGCCTTTACCAAGCAAATCGCCCGCCAGAACTTCGTCACCTACCTCCATAACGTGCTTAGACAAGTGGCCATACAAGGTTTCAAGACCGTTTTTATGGCGTACAACATAATAATACCCGTACCCGTAACGATCATATCCTTTCACCCGGATGATGCCGTCGAAAGCAGTATACACTGCATCTCCAGTATTCAAATCCAAATCCACTCCCCCATGCATTCTACCCCAACGTGGACCAAAACGAGAATTGACAAGCACGTCCGTTAAAGGTAATTTCCAATACTGACCTAATTGCTCATCGTAGAGTTTTACCACGAGGCTATCCTTAAACTCCTTGAAATCAAAGTTATAGATATTTACTTTTTTGGTATCCCAGTTGGAAAAATACTCAAAGGCTGTAATCCAGACACTGTCTATTTGAACTTGATCTGCTACCTCAATCACTTCATTCGATGGAGCCCAATCCATGCTAAAGGGATCTTCACTAATTATGGATTTAATTCGAGCTAAATCAACTGTACTTTGAAAAATTAAGGAATCTGTTTGGGTAGAAAGTGTCCTCAAATAAGTCACTTCATCGAAATCCCTCAATTCGATATTTCTTCGCTCTTGGGAAGAACCTGAACCAGCGGGATTTTTCTTAATAATCTTAGGGAATCCTTGCGTAAACTCCTTAAAATCAAAATTCTTCTTGTCTGTTGGAGAGGTAGCGGGAGTTTGACTTTTATTCAAAACTTTAGGCAATACTTGAGCCTGAGCCTCAACAAGGCTTAAGCTCAAATAAATACTTAAAATTCCAAGAAGAAGTAAACTCCTCATGTAGTGTATTCCTAGTTTTCAAGTGCAGCAAGGAAGCGTTCCGCATCCAAAGCCGCCATACAACCTGTTCCTGCAGCAGTTACAGCTTGTCGGTAAACATGATCCTGGGCATCGCCACAGGCAAAAACACCTTCGACATTCGTTTTCGAAGTTCCTGGAATAGTTTTAATGTATCCCGCCTCATCCATCGTAATGAATTCTTTGAAAATCGCTGTATTAGGTTCGTGACCTATAGCAACAAAGAAGCCAGAAATTGAAATCTCAGAAATTTTTTCAGTTTTTGTATTTAAAATCCGCATCCCAGTAACTTCCTCCGCTCCTAAAATTTCCTGAGTCTCAGTGTTCCAAAGGATTT
>CANGUK010000029.1 GCA_947457095.1 Cyclobacteriaceae bacterium | reverse complement strand
GGAAATCAGTGTAGATCGGATCCTTTCATTTACTTTTTAAAAAAATCAAACTTTGGCCAAAATTTTAGCATTTGTTTGGATAATTCGACCAATCATTAGTTGAAACGCATTGATAAATCAAAATAATTGAAAAAAATAAAAATCAGTAGAAAATTTTGAGCAGATAGAATATTCGGCCTGTCTTCGAGGTGCTAGTTTTGACATTTCTTTAATTTAGAAATAAAAATCCGTAAAAATAGATTTTGCCCAATTTTAAGCGCTGAATAAATGGGAACATGAAGAATTAAATATTGTAAGTCTCGGCCTAGATAATTACTATTGTATGGTAAATGAGTACTGAATCATTTTACCGTGAACACATGACTTACTCCTTGTTCCTACTCCTGCGATTTAGCATTCTCCTTTCTAATTCCAAGTGAGGCACAAGATTAGAACGATACTTCTATACCCTGTAAAGTGCCTCTATTCAAAGAGGCACTTTTTTTATTTACGATACCATGGCCCAAAATCCGCTTAAAAAATACAGTTGGGAAATAAGTGACAACCCTGAGCATCCTGCTGGCATGGCCATGTTGTATGCCACAGGCATGTCAGACAAAAAAATGAAGCAGCCTTTCGTAGGTATCGCAAGTTGCGGGTACGAAAGTAATCCCTGCAACATGCACCTCAACGACTTTGCTGCACACATCAAAGCATCTTCCCAAGAAGAAGAGTTGACAGGATTGATTTTCAATACTATTGGAATCTCTGATGGAACTTCCATGGGTACTCTGGGAATGCGCTATTCCCTAGTTTCCAGAGAAATTATTGCCGATTCCATCGAATCCTTTGTGCTTGGGCATTCCTTCGATGCTTGTGTGGCTGTAGCAGGTTGTGACAAAAATATGCCAGGTGCAGTGATTGGAATGCTTCGCATCAATCGCCCCAGCATCATGGTTTATGGGGGTACCATAGCATCTGGTGTTTACAAAGGAGAGAAGCTAAATATCGTCTCCGCATTTGAGGCATTCGGCAAAAAGATTCAAGGAACCATTACCCCGGAAGATTACGATGGGGTGATTCGGAATGCCTGTCCTGGAGCAGGGGCATGTGGAGGAATGTACACAGCCAACACCATGTCTTCAGCGATTGAAGCCTTGGGAATGTCTTTGCCCTATTCGGCTTCCAATCCTGCCAACTCCCCCGAAAAATTGAGAGAGTGCCGAGAGGTAAATCATTACCTGCGCATCTTGTTGGAAATGGACCTGAAGCCTAAGGACATCGTCACTCGAAAAAGTATTGAAAATGCCGTTCGTGTAGCAATCGCCCTAGGAGGAAGTACCAATGCGGTGCTCCACCTGCTAGCCATCGCCCGTACGGCAGGAGTAGAATTTACACTCCAAGACTTCAAGGAACTCAATGCAAAGACACCAATGATTGGTGACTTTAAGCCTTCGGGCAAGTTTCTTATGGAAGACTTGCACGAGCAAGGTGGCCTTCCAGCCTTTATGAAGTACTTTTTAGAAAAAGGATACCTGCATGGAGATTGCCTTACAGTGACAGGGAAGACCTTGGCAGAAAACCTGGAAAAGGTGGAGGCGCTTGTCCCTTCCAAAGTCAATGTGATCCATCCAGTAGAGTCTCCAATCAAAGACACGGGACACCTCTGCATCCTATCTGGAAACCTTGCCCCTGAAGGCGCAGTAGCCAAGATTACAGGCAAAGAAGGAAGGCTATTTACAGGCCCGGCCAAGGTGTATGACTCCGAGCTCGATGCCAACAATGCCATCCGTGATCATCAGGTAAAGGCAGGTGATGTAGTGGTAATTCGAAATGTGGGACCAAAGGGGGCACCCGGAATGCCTGAAATGCTCAAGCCTACTTCCATGATTATCGGAGCTGGCTTGGGTGCAGATGTAGCTTTGATTACTGATGGCCGCTTTTCAGGGGGTACCCATGGATTTGTAGTGGGTCACGTAACACCGGAAGCTTGGTGTGGAGGTCCTATTGGACTACTCCGTGATGGAGATCTCATTACCATTGATACCGATAGCCAAAGTCTTCAGGTAGCAGTAACCGAAGAGGAGCTTGCTACACGCAAAATATCCTGGTCTCCTAAGCCCCTTATAGGCTTGCAAGGAACACTCAAAAAATACAACCAACTCGTAGCAACCGCCTCTGAAGGTTGTGTCACAGATAACTTCTGATTCCATGGAAACAAAAATGAGAGGTGCTGACATTGTCGTTCGATCGCTGATTGCCGAACAAGCGGAACTAATTTTCGGATACCCCGGGGGTGCCATAATGCCGGTTTACGATGCACTCTACGATTACCACGACCAAATCAAACACGTACTTACCCGCCACGAACAAGGTGCCATTCATGCCGCTCAAGGCTATGCGCGTATTTCGGGGAAGGTAGGGGTTTGTCTAGCAACTTCAGGTCCAGGAGCCACTAACCTCATTACAGGCTTGGCGGATGCACAAATCGATAGCACCCCTCTGGTTTGCATTACGGGCCAAGTAGCTGCGCATCTCTTAGGTACAGATGCTTTCCAGGAAACCGATGTGATGGGCATTTCTATGCCTGCTACCAAGTGGAATATTCAGGTAAGGCATGCAAAGGACATTGCGCCAGCCATTGCCAAAGCATTTTTTATCGCACGCTCCGGAAGACCAGGTGCTGTGCTGATTGACATTACTAAAAATGCGCAAGTGGAACTTGGAGAGTTCAATTACAGCCCTTGCCAAGAGTTTAGATCCTATAAAACCCATCACCCAGTAGATCTTCCAGCCATTCAAGAAGCTGCAGCGCTAATTAATAGTGCGAGCCGACCTTATTTGCTATTTGGACAAGGGGTGATTTTGGGAAAAGCGGAAGCAGAGCTGAAATTCTTCCTAGACAAATCTGGAATTCCTGCCGCGTCTACCCTTCTTGGCTCAGGTGCACTTTCCCAAGACCATCCCAACTATGTAGGCAAATTGGGAATGCATGGCAACTATGCGCCGAATCTACTTACTAATCAGTGCGATGTATTGATCGCAGTCGGTATGCGCTTTGATGACCGAGTGACAGGAGATTTATCCCGCTATGCGAAGCAAGCCAAGGTAATCCACTTGGAATTGGATCCTTCAGAAATCAACAAAAATGTGAGAGCTGAGGTTGCAGTTCTTGGAGATTGTAAAGAAAGCTTATCCTCCTTGACCGAGGCGATTACGGCAAAAAAGCATGAGGCATGGATGGCCAAATTTCGGGCCTTGGAGCAGCAGGAAAAGGAAGCGGTCGTTCACCTTGACCTGACTCCAACCAAAGCTGGCTTAACCATGGGTGAGGTAATCCACCACATCAACCAATACAAGGCAGATGATGCGGTATTGGTTACCGATGTAGGGCAGCACCAGATGATTGCTTGGCGGTATTTCAATTACAAGAAAACGCGAACGCAGGTGACTTCTGGCGGATTGGGAACCATGGGCTTTGCGCTGCCAGCAGCTCTTGGAGCGCAGCTACACGACTATTCACGACAAGTGATTTGCGTGGTAGGAGATGGAGGAATCCAAATGACTATCCAAGAACTTGGTACCATCATGCAAACCAAGGCTCCTGTCAAAATCGTTCTGCTCAACAACAATTACCTCGGAATGGTCCGCCAATGGCAGCAGATGTTCTTCGACAAGCGCTACTCCTTTACCGAACTAGATAATCCGGATTTTGTCAAGCTCTCAGAGGCTTACGGAATCAAAGCCCAAAAAGTAGACGAACGATCCAATCTTAAAGAAGCAATTGAAGACATGCTGATTCATGATGGCCCTTACTTTTTGGAAGTAGTGGTTGAAAAGGAGGACAATGTCTTTCCAATGATTGCCACGGGCTGTTCCGTGGAAGAAGTTCGACTCCATTAATCTCCTGCCTATGAAACGCTATACCATCTTTGTCATTACCGAGAATTTCATTGGGATTCTCAACCGAATCACCATCATTTTTACGCGCAGGGGGATCAATATCGATGCGCTAACGGCCTCCGAAAGCCGAATTCCCGGTGTGCATCGCATCACCATCGAAGTGACGGTAACCGAAGAAACTGTCATCCAGCTTGTCAATCAAATCGAAAAAATCATCGATGTGATTAAGGCCTTTCACCACGAGGATTCAGGCGTGGTCTACCAAGAATTGGCTTTGTATAAGCTTCCAGTATCTCGACTAGATGGTGGATTGGAAAAAATCATTAGAGATCACCACGCCAAAATTATTGCAGCAGAACCAGACTTTGTCGTTTTGGAATTGACAGGACACAAAGAAAAAACACGAGAACTGCTTGAAATTTTGAAAGACTATGGCATCCTTGAGTTTGCACGATCCGGTAGGGTAGCCGTTGCCAAGCGCATGCTGACCATAGACTCATTTGTCAACTAAACTCAACCTAAAAATCTATTCTTAAAATTTTCTACTATGAAATTGAAATTTGGAAACGTTGAAGAAAACGTAGTAACCCGAGAAGAGTTCCCCTTAGAAAAAGCTAGAGAGGTCCTAAAAAATGAAGTGATCGCAGTCATTGGCTATGGAGTGCAAGGCCCAGGCCAAGCGCTGAACCTTCGTGACAACGGCTTCAAGGTAATTGTGGGTCAGCGAAGCGGATCCAAAACCTGGGACAAGGCCATCGCCGATGGATGGGTGCCTGGCGAAACTCTCTTTGAAATTGAGGAAGCTTGCTCTCGTGGAACTATCCTCCAATTTTTGCTTTCTGATGCAGGGCAAATCGCCTTGTGGCCTACGTTGAAAAAACACTTGACCCCTGGTAAAGCACTTTATTTCTCTCATGGATTTGGAATTACCTACAAGGAAAAAACAGGAATCATTCCTCCAGCAGATGTGGATGTGATCTTGGTTGCTCCTAAAGGTTCCGGTACCTCCTTGAGAAGAATGTTTGTGGAGGGTAGAGGACTTAATTCTTCCTACGCCATTTACCAAGATGGAACAGGCAAAGCAAAAGATCGCGTCGTGGCTTTGGGCATTGGCGTCGGTTCCGGCTACCTTTTTGAAACCGACTTCTACCGTGAAGTGACCTCCGATTTGACTGGAGAGCGTGGTACCTTGATGGGTGCCATCCAAGGAATTTTTGCGGCTCAGTACGAGGTGCTCCGAGCCAATGGGCATACTCCATCTGAAGCATTCAACGAGACCGTAGAAGAGTTGACACAGTCCTTGATGCCTCTAGTGGCTGAAAATGGAATGGATTGGATGTATGCCAACTGTTCTACTACTGCCCAGCGTGGCGCCTTGGATTGGTGGAAACCTTTCCGTGACGCAACCAAGCCGGTATTTGAATCATTGTATCAGTCCGTAAAATCTGGAACTGAAGCTCAAAAATCCATTGACTCAAACTCTAAACCAGATTACAGAGAAAAACTAGAGGCTGAACTCGCACAACTTCGTGAATCCGAAATGTGGCAGGCTGGCGCCGTAGTGCGCAAGTTGAGACCTGAAAATAATTAATGTACCCAAACCCAAAAGGTCATGAGTGAAAAGCTATGGATATTCGATACCACGCTTCGAGATGGAGAGCAAGTACCTGGATGTCAGCTAAATACACAAGAAAAAATCATTGTTGCTAAGGCGCTGGAAGAACTTGGGGTAGACATCATTGAGGCCGGATTTCCGATTTCCAGCCCTGGAGATTTTAATTCAGTCATTGAAATATCGAAAGCCGTTTCTAATCCAATTATCTGTGCCCTTTCACGTGCTGTAGAAAAGGACATTGAGGTAGCAGGTGCAGCGCTTCAATATGCCAAAAAAGGACGTATCCACACCGGAATCGGCGTTTCTCCCTACCACATTCAGTACAAGCTCCGTTCCACTCCCGAAGACATCATTCAGCGAGGGGTAGCTGCGGTTAAGTTTGCCAAGCGATTTGTGGAAGATGTGGAGTTTTATGCAGAAGATGCGGGAAGGGCTGAAGCTGATTTTCTCTGCAAAATCATTGAAGAGGTGATCAAGGCAGGAGCTACAGTGGTCAACATTCCTGACACTACAGGCTACTGCCTGCCAGAGCAGTATGGTGCCATCATTGCAAGCTTAAAAAACCGTGTTCCAAATATCGATCGGGCCATTATCGCTACCCATTGCCACAATGACCTAGGTATGGCCACGGCCAATACCGTGGCTGGCGTGCAGCAAGGAGCCCGACAGGTGGAGGTGACCATCAATGGAATTGGGGAGCGTGCCGGAAATACCTCCATGGAGGAGGTGGTAATGGCCATCAAATGCCACCAATCCATACCGGTTTACACGGAAATCGTTACCCCAAAAATCTACCACACCAGCCGTCTTGTATCCAAATTGATGAATATGCCGGTGCAGCCCAACAAGGCGATTGTGGGAAGAAATGCATTTGCGCACTCCTCAGGAATCCATCAAGATGGGGTCTTGAAGCATCGCGAAAATTACGAAATCATCGACCCCAAAGAAGTTGGGGTTTCCGAGTCTACCATTGTGCTCACCGCACGATCTGGAAGGGCTGCTCTCAAGCATCACCTGGATGCCTTGGGTGTGGAACTTGAAGGAGAGGAATTACGTGAAGTGTATGAGGCGTTTCTAATCTTAGCTGATTCCAAGCGGGATGTGGGAAGAAAAGATTTGTTGGAGCTAGTGGGCAAATACATTGAGGATTCCAATTTCATTGAATTGGGCGAAGTAAACTATACCGCCAATGGAGCAATTCAGGCAGAGGTACACCTAAAAATCGGAAATGAACACCACTCGGCAATTTCCAACGGTGTCGGTCCAGTGGATGCAGTGTTGAAAGCTATTGAATCCTTGGTACAGCCGCAGGTGGAGCTGGAGGAATTTCTAATTCAAGCCATGACTCAGGGAAGTGACGATGTGGCCAAAGTACACATGCGTCTCATCAAGTCTGACAAACCCTATTACGGATTTGCCTCCAACCAAGATATCGTGCTTGCTTCCGCGCAAGCATTTGTAGATGCACTCAACAAAATTCCAGTCAAAGAATATGCGACTGCCTAATTATGGAAAAGAACACCTTATTTGATAAAATCTGGGATGCGCACGTAGTCAAATCCGTGCCTGCTGGCCCTGATGTATTTTTCATTGACAAGCACTTCATTCATGAAGTGACTTCGCCCGTGGCTTTCCTGAATTTGGAGAAAAGAGGGATTGGCGTGAAATACCCGCATCGCACCATTGCCACTCCAGATCACAATGTACCTACAGTAGACCAAGACCAGACAATCAAGGACAAGCTTTCCCGCATGCAAGTGGAAAAGCTTCGTGAGAATTGTGCGAAGTACGGGATCGAATTGCATGACCTAGGCTCTGCACACCATGGAATCGTCCACGTCATCGGTCCAGAATTGGGGGTAACGCAGCCCGGAATGACCATTGTCTGCGGGGACTCCCATACCTCCACCCATGGAGCTTTTGGAGCCATTGCATTTGGAATCGGCACCTCCGAAGTGGAAATGGTGTTGGCTACGCAATGCATCATGCAGTCCAAGCCCAAGAAAATGCGCATCTCTGTTGAAGGTGCACTAGGAAAAGGTGTAACCTCCAAAGACATTATTCTTTACATCATTTCTAAAATCTCAGCAGCCGGTGCTACTGGCTATTTTGTGGAATATGCAGGTTCGACCATCCGAAGCCTATCCATGGAAGCCCGCATGACGATTTGCAACATGTCCATCGAAATGGGTGCTCGTGGAGGATTAATTGCTCCAGATCAAACTACCTACGATTTTCTAAAAGGAAAGCAGTATGCTCCCGCAGGTGAGGACTGGGAAAAGGCTGTAGCCTATTGGAATACCTTGCGTACCGACGATGGGGCTGTATTTGACCAAGAACTCACTTTTGAGGCTGCGGATATTGAACCGATGATTACCTATGGTACCAATCCAGGCATGGGCATCAAGGTAGTAGATAACATCCCATCCACCGAGGGCATGGAAGGCTCCAACAAGACCTCTTACCTCAAAGCCTTAGACTACATGGGATTTGCACCAGGAGAACCAATCCTTGGAAAATCCGTGGACTACGTATTTGTAGGTTCCTGTACCAACGGGCGCATCGAAGATATCCGGGCAGTGGCTCAATTTGTCAAAGGACATAAAAAGGCAGATTCCATTACCGCTTGGATTGTACCAGGGTCACGGGAAGTGGAAAAACAAGCCCAAGCCGAAGGATTGGTAGCCATATTGGAAGAAGCAGGATTTGAGCTACGTCAACCAGGTTGCTCGGCCTGCCTTGCCATGAATGACGACAAGATTCCTGCTGGCAAATATGCTGTTTCTACTTCCAACCGAAACTTTGAAGGTCGGCAAGGACCGGGTGCGCGCACCTTACTCGCTTCCCCACTGACTGTAGCCGCAGTGGCCATTACGGGAAAAATCACAGATCCACGGGAAGTATTTGGAAATTGAAAGTACGAAGTACCTGCCTGCGGTAGGCAGGCGAAATACGGAATTTATGGAGTGCATGGAGAAAATTACCAGCAGTCTAATTTGACCATCCTTGAACCAAGAAAAAATGGCTTACGATAAATTTACCATCCTTCAAAGTACAGCCGTACCACTTTCGACAGAGAATGTGGATACGGATCAAATTATCCCTGCCCGCTTTTTGAAGGCTACCGAGCGAGAAGGTTTTGGCGACAACTTATTTCGCGATTGGCGCTACGATTCCGCTGGAACTCCAAAGGCCGATTTTGTACTCAATGATTCCACTTACAGCGGGAAGATTTTGGTAGCAGGAAAAAACTTTGGATGCGGATCGAGCCGGGAACATGCCGTTTGGGCATTGTATGACTATGGCTTTCGCTGTGTAGTATCCAGCTTTTTTGCGGATATCTTTAAAAACAACTGCCTGAATATCGGCGTACTTCCGGTGACAGTGACGCCTGCGTTTGCAGATAAACTTTTTGCGGCGATAGCAGCAGACCCGCTAACCGAAGTGGAAGTAAACTTGCCAAAACAAACGATCACCTTACTTGCTACAGGGGATGCTGAATCCTTTGACATCAACGAATACAAGAAGGACAACATGCAGCATGGTTTCGATGACATCGATTACCTAATCAACATGGCTACAGAAATCGAAGGCTTTGAAGCCAAGCGATAAACTGAGTTAAGCATGGAGGCACGAAGATTGGAACTGATGGATACGACCTTGAGGGATGGCGAACAGACCTCAGGTGTATCTTTTTTGCCATCCGAAAAGCTTCACCTCGCCAAGGCACTCTTGGAAGAATTAAAAGTAGATCGCATCGAAGTAGCTTCTGCTCGGGTCTCAGCGGGGGAATTGGAGGGAGTGCAACGCATCACCCAATGGGCCGCACAAAAAGGGTATTTGGATCGAGTGGAGGTCCTTGGGTTTGTGGACACCCCCATTTCTGTGGACTGGATTGTGGAGGCCGGCGCCCGCGTGCTCAATCTACTTACCAAAGGCTCACTCAATCACCTGGTTCATCAATTAAAAAAAACGCCTGAGGAGCATTTTTCCGAAATCCGCCAGTGCATTGCCTATGCGCTAGAACAAGGACTTCAGGTTAATGTCTACTTGGAAGATTGGTCCAATGGGATGCGTAGCTCTCGGGACTATACGCTAAGCCTCATCGAAATGCTTTCACAGCAACCCATTCAGCGCGTGATGCTTCCGGACACATTGGGCATCCTTTCTCCTGCAGAGGTACGTAAATTCTTTGGTGAGGTAATCTCCAAATTTCCTTCTTTACGATTCGATTTCCATGGACACAACGATTACGATTTGGCGGTAGCTAACGTGCTCGAAGCAGTGCTTCAGGGGGTGTCTGGTATTCATAGTACCATCAATGGGCTAGGGGAACGGGCAGGAAATGCCCCTTTGGAATCCGTCGTTGCAGTGATTAAGGATTTTACGGATTTGGAAATTGGCGTTCAGGAACAAAAGATCTTTCGCATGTCCAAGTTGGTGGAACAATTTTCTGGGCAATACATTCCCGCCAATAAGCCCGTGGTAGGAGAAAATGTCTTTACCCAAACTGCCGGCATCCATGCCGATGGAGACCAGAAAAAGAGTTTGTACTTCAATCAATTGCTGCCCGAGCGATTTGGGAGAGAACGAAAATATGCCCTAGGCAAGACCTCAGGGAAAGCCAATATTTCAAAAAATCTGGAGGCCCTAGGGATTTCTTTGGAGCCGGATGAACTCGCGCGAGTCACTCAACGAATCATTGAATTGGGGGACAAAAAGGAGCGAGTGACTACGGAGGACTTGCCTTATATCATTTCCGATGTGCTCCAAAACAACTCCTTTACCAAAAACATCAGCATTGATGGGTACCACATGACCCAATCCAAAGGACTAAAGCCTTCCGTACAGTTGCGACTCAAGGTGTACGACAGCTTCCACGATGCCACTGCTACGGGTGATGGGCAGTACGATTCGTTTATGAAGGCAGTGAGCCTGATTTATGCTTCTTTACAAAAATACTTACCTAAATTAGTCGATTACCACGTGACTATTCCTCCAGGGGGCAAAACCGATGCCTTGGTGGAGACGGTCATAACCTGGGAATATGGTGGTCGATTCAAAACCAAAGGGTTGGATCCAGACCAAACTGTAGCTGCCATGATGGCTACAGAAAAAATGTTGAATATCATGGATAAAAACCCAATGGAAATTCATCCTTAATTTAGCACCTATGGAAATGAAAATAGCACTCCTGCCTGGCGATGGCATTGGGCCGGAGGTAATTGCTCAGGCAGTAAAAGTAGTGGAAGCAATTGGCAAAAAATTTGGCCACCAGATCACCTTTGAAGAGGGCTTGGTTGGTGCTTGTGCCATTGATGCGACAGGGGACCCCTATCCTGATGCTACGCACGAAATTTGTATGGGAGCTGATGCGGTTCTTTTCGGGGCCATTGGTGATCCCAAATACGACAACGATCCTAAAGCGAAGGTGCGTCCTGAGCAGGGCTTGTTGCGCATGCGTCAAAAATTAGGATTGTTTGCCAATGTTCGTCCCACCTTTACCTTTCCTTCCTTAGTACACAAATCCCCCCTCAAGTTAGACCGAGTGGATGGTGTAGATTTTGTTTTCTTTAGAGAGTTGACGGGAGGGATTTACTTCGGTGAGCCAAGAGGAAGAAATGAACAAGGAACGAAAGCTTTTGACACCAACGTCTACAGCAAGGAGGAGATTGTACGATTGGCTCGCATGGGTTTTGAAGCTGCGCAAAAGCGGAGAAAGCTACTGACCTGCGTGGACAAGGCAAACGTAATGGCCACTTCCAGATTGTGGAGAGAAACCGTCCAAGAATTGGCGGCTGAGTATCCAGATGTAAAAGTAGAGTATGAGTTTGTGGATGCCGTGGCCATGCGACTGATCCAATGGCCCAAGGCCTACGATGTGTTGATCACTGAGAATCTCTTTGGAGATATTTTGACCGACGAGGCTTCTGTGATTTCTGGTTCGATGGGATTGATGCCTTCGGCCTCCTTGGGAGCCAAGGTGAAGCTATTCGAACCGATTCACGGTTCTTATCCTCAAGCTGCTGGCAAGGACATTGCCAATCCGCTGGGAACCATTTTATCTGCTTCCATGATGTTCGATTATGCATTTGGATTGGCTGCTGAAGCCAAATTGATCAGCGACGTAGTCAATCAATCGCTAGCTGAAGGAATCGTCACCGAAGATATCGCTGAAGGAGGGAAGGCCTACAAAACCTCCGAATTGGGAGACTGGCTGGCAGCAAAAATTCTGAGTTAAGCTTTAAACTAAAACACCACCTCCAAACGGGGTGGTGTTTACTTTTTTGCCAAACTCTCTTTGTTTTTTTTATACACTAAGAAAAGGTGTATACTTCATGAGTGGAGTTAGTTGCTGATTATCTTTGCGCTAATGCTATCTAAACCATTCTCCTATCTTTTTTCCATTTCCTACTTTGGAGCCCGCTTCAAAGGATGGGCCAAGCAACCCGAGCAGCCTACGGTAGAGGGGAAGTTGGAGCGGGTACTTCGATTTGTCTTGGAGGAGCGCCCCTTTAGCTTGATCGGATCTAGCCGAACAGACTCCGGCGTGAGCTGTAGAAAAGGCTATGTGCAGCTATTCATGGAAGAGGAAATTGATTTTGAAGCTCTTTTAGAAACGATCAATACTCACCTTGGTGGAGATATTCGCCTGGAAGGGGTCCAGCCCATTGCACGGGATTTTAACTTGATTCAATCGGTCCGACAAAAAACTTACCGCTATTTCTTCGCATCTCCCCTGGACTTTCATTCCTTTGCCTCATCCTTCGTCTCTGCTGTTCCCTTTTCCAACTCCCTAGATCAAATGCAGAACTTGGGTGGCTTGTTTGTGGGAGTTCACAATTTCAAGGCTTTTTGCCAGGCAGCTCCTACCAAATCCTCCTACGAAAGGAAGGTTGAGGCCGTGCGCGTGTTTGTGTCGAATGATTTGAATTCTCCCTTTGCCCCGGCGCAAGTTGGGGTGGTGGAGGTAGTTGGACAGGGGTTTTTGCACCATCAGGTGCGCAAGATGGTGTACGCGATTTGGAACTGGAATGCAGAGCAAATCCAGGAGCGCTTGGAAAACCCAGATGGGGAATTTACTCCCGTGCCCACGGCACCTGCGTATGGACTGGTTCTTTGGGATACGGTACTCGAAACAAAGAATTAAAGTGGTAATTCCATCACCGCATCATCCATTACGTACCCATTGCCGATGTCGATGACCTCTTTGTAGATTTCTACAAATCCTTGGCTCCTATAAAAATCAATCGCTTTTTGGTTGTCCTTGTTGACATTCAGGGTCAAACTTTGTTGACCTGCTTCTCGCGCTCGGCTCGCTACCTCCTGAAGGAGTGCTTTTCCAGTTCCTTTCCCATGGCTGCTGGGTAGGAGGTACAATTTATGAAGTTTGGTCTTCGTGCCCTCTTTGTAAATAAGTTCGAATCCAGCAAATCCAATGGCAGCTCCCTGCTCTTCAGCAATCAAAAAAGTATGCCCCTTCTCCACTTGCGATTCGAGAAGCGCCAGGTCATACATCCAATTGAGCATGTAGGCAATCTGCTCCGCACTCAAAATTGCTCCAAAGGTCGAGGGCCAGGTTTGGTGCGCAATGTGGTGTACTTTGGAGAGCTCTTCTTTTGCAATTTGTCTGATTTGAACCATGGGACTTGAATTTCTGATTTGCGTTTAAAATGCAAGCAGTTCTTGAAGTTTTGCCTTAAATCTATCCGTGGGCAAGAATTGCTTTTCCAAGTTAGGAGCAAAAGGCACAGGTGTATCCAAACTGCCTTCCCGCATCAGAGGAGCATCCAAGGAAGAGAAGCAGTGCTCCGAAATCCAAGCGCAGATCTCGGCGCCAATCCCTCCGGTAAGCGTATCCTCGTGTAGGAAGATTACTTTCCCCGTCTTTTTAACCGTTGCTGCTACCGCTTCCTGATCCCAAGGAAGTAGGGTACGTAGGTCCAAAATGTCTGCAGAGATACCGAGTTCTTCCACGGCTTTGATGGCCCAATGTACGCCCATGCCGTAGGTGATGATGGAAACCTGCGTTCCAGTGGCTGCTAAAGCTGCTTTTCCGATTTCTACCGTGTAGTAGCTATCAGGTACTGGTCCCGAGATGGAGCGATACAGGAGTTTGTGCTCAAAGTAGAGGTAGGGGTTTGGGTCTTCCAAGGCCGCATTGAGGAGGCCTTTGGCGTCGTGAGGATTGGAAGGGTAGACGATTTTTAGCCCGGGGGTATGAAAAAACCAGGCTTCGTTGGATTGCGAATGAAAGGGTCCAGCAGCAGTACCCGCTCCAGTAGGCATTCGAATGACTACATCTGCATTTTGCCCCCAACGGTAATGAATCTTGGCTAGGTTATTCACGATTTGGTTGAAACCTACACTTACAAAGTCGGCAAACTGCATTTCGACCATGGCTTTGAAGCCTTTGATGGAGAGACCAAGGCCTGCTCCAATAATGGCACTTTCGCAGAGGGGAGTGTTGCGCACTCGATCTCCACCAAATTGGGTTTTAAAGCCATCTGTAATTTTGAATACTCCTCCATAATCCCCAATATCTTGGCCCATCAGCACTAGATTGGGGTGTTTTTCCATGGATTGACGAAGGCCATCGCTGATCGCATCGATGAATCGCTTATCGGTTTGGGCAGAACCTGGGGCCTGCACGATTTGGGTCCAGGGAGCATATACATCGCCCAATTCCTTTTCAAGCTGTGCATCCACCGCTTCTTCCGCAAAGGCAATTTCTAAGGCCTCATTGATTTGGTTTTTTACTTTTGTATTGAGCGTTTCTTTGAGTGCTTCATTCAATACGCCTATCGAGGAGAGGTAATCCTCGTAGCGGTCTACAGGATCCAGTTGCCCCCATTCTTCCATCATGAATTTGGGGACATATTTGGTGCCGGAAGCCTCTTCGTGTCCGCGCATACGGAAGGTGATTGCTTCGACAAGCACAGGCCTCGGATTTTCTCTCAGGTCTTCGGCAAGGCGTAAAATGGTATCATACACTTCAAGCACGTTATTGCCTTGAATTCGTACTGCCTCCATGCCATATCCTGGGCCTTTTTCGGTGAAGTATTGGAAGGCAAACTGCTCCTCACTAGGAGTGGAAAGACCGTAGCCATTGTGTTCTACCACAAAGATCACCGGTAGTTTCCATACTGCGGCTACATTCAAGCCCTCGTGAAAGTCTCCTTCTGAGCTCGCGCCATCTCCAGAAAAGACAAGGGTCACTTTTTTCTCATTTGCAAGTTTGTGCGCCAACCCAATCCCATCTGCCAAGGCGAGCTGAGGGCCCAAATGAGAAATCATCCCTACTACATGGTGTTCGATGCTTCCAAAATGAAAGGAGCGATCTCTGCCCTTTGTGAATCCCAATTCTTTGCCCTGAAACTGTGCAAATAGGCGCTCCAAAGGCATGTCTCTACCCGTGAAAATTCCCAAGTTGCGGTGCATGGGAAGAATAAATTCATCCGAAGCAAGGGCATTTACCGCACCGATTGAAATGGCTTCCTGTCCCCAACCACTAAACCATTTTGAAATCCGCCCCTGACGAAGCAGAATCAGCATTTTCTCCTCAATTCTTCTTGGAACAAGCAAGGATTCGTAGAGCTTCAGGAGCGTCTCGTCTGAATAATTTTTCCGATCAAAAGTTAATTTTTGGGCGTTTGGGGCGGTGAATTCCATAGAGGGTAATTTTCGAAACTAAGGTACACCAAGACAAATAAACCCCAAAAGGTTTGGGGGAGGAATGGCTAAAAATAAAAAGGGCTGTGAGGTAATTTACTCCCCTGCAATGCGCCCCGACTCGCATCGGGGGCTAAAAATAAATGCAAGGAGTTAAAAAATTTTGCTGTATGTGACGAAATTAGGTAATACTGGACCCCCACTTTCAAACGCTGCGTTAAGCTTGTTTTACCAATGTGTTAAGAAGCGATTAGGGCCTGGGGAAAAGACAGCGTCAAAACAAGAGTCAAGGCGGCTAACTATTCTTTTTCAAGCCTTTTTACCTACCTTCGTCCTCCCAAATCGATGTAAATTCTGTGAAAGCAAGAACATTAAAAAAGGATAAAGTCAACATCATCACGATGGGCTGTTCCAAAAATCTGGTGGATTCTGAGGTGCTTCTAACCCAACTAAAGGGCAATGGCATCGATGCCAGCCACGAGTCTGATCGTCAGGACAACAACATCATCATCATCAATACCTGCGGATTTATTGACAATGCCAAGCAAGAATCCATCGATACGATTTTGCAATATGTAGATGCGAAGGAAAAAGGCCTGGTAGACAAGGTCTATGTGACGGGCTGCCTTTCACAGCGCTACAAAGATGACTTGGAACAGGAGATACCACAGGTAGATGCATTTTTTGGAACGCGGGATCTGCCTGCCATTCTGAAAAAATTCAAAGCCGATTACAAGCATGAATTGGTAGGGGAGCGCTTGCTGACCCATGCCAGCCATTATGCGTACATGAAGATATCCGAAGGTTGTGATCGCCCTTGCTCCTTCTGCGCTATCCCACTGATGCGGGGAGGTCATATTTCCAGACCCATCGAAGAACTCGTCAAAGAAGCCCAGCACCAGGCTGCCAATGGCACGAAGGAATTGTTGCTCATTGCACAAGACTCTACCTACTATGGCTTGGACTTGTACAAAAAGCGAAACCTTGCTGAGCTACTGCGCAAGCTTTCTGACGTGGACGGAATTGATTGGATTCGACTCCACTATGCCTATCCTACCGGCTTTCCGATGGACGTCATCGATGTCATGAAAGAACGTCCCAACATTTGCAAGTACCTAGACATTCCTCTCCAACACGGTTCGACAGATGTGCTCAAGGCCATGCGTCGAGGAACTACCCGCGAGAAGCAGGAGGAATTAATCCACAGCATTCGTGACCTGATTCCTGAAATTGCGATTCGGACGACCCTCATTGCTGGGCATCCCGGGGAAGGGGAGAAGGAATTTCAAGAGATGGTCGATTTTGTGGAGCGCATGAAGTTTGAACGCTTGGGTGTATTTACCTATTCGCATGAAGAAAATACCCATGCCTTTGGGATGGAGGACAAACTCTCTCAAGAGGAAAAGCAAGCGCGCGCCAATCACCTGATGGAGGTGCAGGAGCAGATTAGTTACGACCTCAACCAAGAAAAAATCGGCAAGACCTTTAAGGTGCTGATTGATAAGAAGGAGGGAGGACATTTTGTAGGTCGCACTGAATTTGATTCGGTGGAAGTGGACAATGAGGTGCTTATCGATGCAGCCACCCAGTATTGCCGCGTGGGTGATTTTGTGACTGTTAAGGTTTACGATGCCACCGAGTTTGACTTATATGCCACAGTAGTGGACTAAAACAAAAAAGGAGCTGCTGCTCCTTTTTTTATGAAAAACATAAAAAAAAAATAGAAAACCTCAAGGCAGTTTATTAGTTCTATATCGTATTACTGAGATTATTGATTTCCCATCAGCTCACTTATGAAAATCTTTCAAACGTTAGTCTTTCTTGTTTTTCTTGGCACCCAAGGCGCCCAAGCGCAAGGGTTTTTTTACTTCGGTAATTCCAATTTGGTAGGTACTGGAAAAATGGAAGGCAAGAGCAAGGAAGGAGTTTGGAAAGTATATGGTAGGAATGAGGTCTTAGAAAATCCTAGTCCTGCGGTAGCCGAGGTGGCAGAACAGGAAGTGAAGGAAAATTTTAATTTAACCCTACCCCTATACCAGTTGGAGTTTAAGGACAACTTGGTGGATGGGTTATTTGAAGAGTTTTATCCAGCGGGTACTACCAAGAAAGTAGTCAACTATCAAAAAGGACTGCTCCATGGAGAGTTTTTTGAATTTAGTAAGGAAGGAGAAGTTCTTCTTTCAGGCGCCTATTTTCAAGGCGAAAAATCAGGAGACTGGTTTGTTTACCGAGCTGATGGCAGCCTCAAATCCGAATACAGTTACCAAAACAATCTATTGAATGGATTTTCCATAGCCTATTACGTCTCTGGACAAGTTGCCGAGCGCATTCCTTTCGAAATGGGCGAAATTAATGGGGTGTACGAATCTTTTTTTCCTGATGGAAAACCAAAGCAGCGGGTAACGTTTGTAGGTGGTCAGGAGGAGGGAGAGTTTACCCAATTTCACGCAGATGGAAAGCTGGCTATTGTGGCAAATTTTTCGAAGGGAATTTTGGAAGGTGTATGGGAAGATTACAATGATCAAGGACAATTGCTTGCTAAGGGAATCTACTCTGAAGGAGATCGTGCAGGAGAATGGAAGGAGATTTATCCCTTATTACCCGATTTTTACCAGAGGGGCAATTATGAAAATGGCGCTAAAAATGGTGCCTGGAAAGTGCTTGGAAAAGAGGAGTTTGTGCATCAAGAAGAAATCTTTGAGGATGGAGTTTTAAAGTCAATCAGTCCATTTACTACGCGTACGGGAGAGGTTTTGGATGCTGGAAGCTTGGCCAATGGAGATGGAAGACGGGAGATGTATGATGCCGATGGTAACCGTCTTGAGAAAGGGAGGTATGCCAACGGCTTGCGAACGGGCACCTGGTTTACCTATTTTCCGCAAACCAGTTTGGTCGCTAGTTCGGGCACCTATGCCGCCGGACAGAAGCGGGGTACCTGGAAGCAGTATGATTTTAAGGGTCAGCTTGTGAGTGAACAAGTATTCGAAGGCGCTCAGTCCAGTGATTCCGAACGAATCTCAAGTCCGCAAACAGCATCTAATCAAAATAGATCAAGATTGTATCGACCAAATCAAACCGAAAACGGCATGGTCAAACCTCAGATCTTGGTGTTGACCCCGGATGGAGTACTGGGGGTTTCTGGACCCGGGATGTTTCAATTGGGGAATTAAACGAATTGAAATACAATTGAAATACGATGGAAATAAACTCCGCTTCGCTTCGTGAAATAGTTAAAAAGAAATACAGTTGAGATAGACTTCGCTTCGCTTCGTGAAATATGAATTTGATGTATTTCACCGAGCTTCCTCGGTCTATTTCCACTCTATTTCTACCTTATTTCCACTCTATTTCCCCCTGCTTTTTTCCCAAATGATTCTTTCCTAGTAACTTCGCATCAAATCCCGTTAAATGAAACTGATCGAAGTTGTTACCCCTGCACACCAAAAAGCTTTTCTAGAGCTTGCAGTGTGGTTGTATCGCAACGAAAAAAATTGGATTCGTCCCATCGATCAGGATATTGAGGGACTTTTCCATTCGGAGACTAACAAACTTTTTAGAAATGGGGCCAAGGCCAAGCGCTGGTTGCTCCAAGATGAATCTGGACAGACCATTGGTCGGATTGCCGCCTTTGTCAATCCAAAAATGAAGGAAAAGCAGCCCACAGGTGGGGTTGGTTTTTTTGAATGCATTGACAATCAAGACGCCGCTTTTCTATTGTTTGATCAGGCCAAAGCCTGGCTCCAAAGCGAAGGCATGGAGGCCATGGATGGACCGATCAACTTTGGGGAGCGAGATAAGTGGTGGGGGCTTTTGGTGGATGGGTTTTCGGAGCCCAATTACAACATGCCTTGGAATTTTGGGTACTACCAGCATTTTTTTGAAAAATATGGGTTCCAGCTTTATTTCAAGCAATACACCTATGCTCGAAATGTGCAAAATGTAGGATTTGATCAAAAGATGATCCAGCGTGCCCAGGTGATTCTGGCCAATGAAGATTACAGCTTTCGCTACATCAAGGGGAAAGAACTCCAAGAGAAGGCGCCCGAGTATTTCATGACCGTGTACAACAAGGCTTGGGCCCGTCACTTGGGTAAGTCTATTGCCCTCAAGGAGGCACAATTGATGTTTGCCAAGATGAAACCCATTTTAGATCCACGCTTGATTTACTTTGCTTTTTACAAGGGAGAGCCTGTCGGATTTTTCATTCAGATCCCCGAGATCAATCAGATTTTCAAGCACGTCAATGGGAAAATGGACCTGATTGGGAAACTTAAATTTCTCTGGTACAAAACCTTTTTTCCACCCAATAAAATGCTCGGTCTGGTCTTTGGGGTAGTTCCAGAGCACCAAGGTAAGGGAGTAGAAAGTGCCATTGTGTTGAGTTACGATCAGATGAGTGGCAAGGACTCGTTTCCTTACAAGACTATTGAAATGAACTGGATTGGGGACTTTAATCCCAAAATGATGCGCGTTTGTGAGCAATTATTAGCCGAGATTTACAAAACGCATCACACTTATCGCTTCCTCTTTGATAGGGAAAAACCCTATGAAAGACACCCAATTTTCAACTAAAAAAACAGGGAGATATGTAGATTCCCTCGAATTGAAAGATCATAATTAGTATAGACTACCAACCAAAATAGAATGAAAAAGTACAACGTAACGGGCATCGGAAATGCCCTCGTAGATATTGAGTTTAAAGTGACCGACCAGTTTTTTGCCGACAATGGAGTAGAAAAAGGCCTCATGACCCTCGTGGATGAGGAGCGTCAAAATCACCTCATGCAGGTCATCCACCATGCCGAGGCCAAAAAGCAAGCGGGTGGATCTGCAGCCAACTCGGTGGTAGCTGTAAGCCAGTTTGGGGGCAAATCCTTCTACTGCTTCCGCGTGGCCAATGACGAATTGGGTCATTTTTACCTTCAAGACTTGATTGATTCTGGAGTGGATATTGCCTTAACTTCCGCACAGCTCGAGTCCGGGGTGACAGGGAAGTGTTTGGTCATGGTAACCGAGGATTCGGAGCGGACGATGAATACCTTTTTGGGGATCACGCAGAATTTCTCTAGCCAGGATGTGCATGATGCAGCCATTCAAGATTCTTCCTATTTATTTATCGAAGGATACTTGGTGACCTCTCCCAACGGGAAGGAAGCCATGCTTTATGCCAAGAAGGTAGCCGAAGCAGCAGGTACCAAGGTGGCCTTGACCTTTTCTGACCCGGCCATGGTCAAGTATTTTAAAGCCAATTTTGACGACGTGATCGGTCCAAGTGTGGATCTTCTATTCGCAAACGAAGAGGAAGCGATGTTGTATACAGGCAAAAGCACCCTGGCCGAAGCACGTGAAGAAATGAAGAAGGCTGCCAAGCATTTTGTCATTACGATGGGAAAAAATGGAGCCATGATTTACGATGGAGACACCTTCATCGACATCGAGCCTTATCCTACGCAGGCTATAGATAGCAATGGAGCAGGCGATATGTTTGCGGGTGCATTTCTTTATGGAATTACCAATGGTCATTCCTATGCCGAGAGTGGGAAGCTAGCCTCTATGGCCAGTTCGCGAATCGTAAGCCAGTTTGGACCAAGACTGAAGTGGCATGAGGCGAAGGAAATTTTAACCCGACTGAAGCCCTAAAAATTAAAGACAATCTCCATCAAATTGTTCGAATTCGCACATTGAATTGTTCGAATTACAACAGGTTACGAGTAGATTCATCCAATTTGGAGGCCAAAAGCAGGCTTTGTTTTTGGCACAATTTGGGTAGCTGTAAAAAAAATTTAGGACACTATTCTTCAAAAATGCAACCTAGTAGCGCTTTCTGAAAAAAGGACCTATGTTTGCCTAAACTAATTCATTATCAACTTCGTACTTAACCCAATAAATTATTCACTAACCTTTTTCATTATGAAAAAAATTCTTCTGTTGAGTCTCCTCCTAGGATGGATAATCCTTCCTCTGGCTGCTCAGACTAAAATCGAATTCAAGGAGTTTACCTTGGACAACGGACTTCATGTGATCATGCACCAGGACAATACCACGCCTATCGTGGTTACTTCTGTGCTTTACCACGTGGGTTCCAAGAACGAGAATCCTGAGCGCACGGGATTTGCGCACTTTTTTGAGCACCTCATGTTTGAAGGTTCTGAAAATATTGACCGAGGTCAATACATGAACATTATCCAAAGTCGAGGTGGAACGCTCAATGCCTACACGTCAAATGACATCACGTACTACTACGAGTTGCTACCATCCAATGAATTGGATTTGGCCTTGTACATGGAAAGTGAGCGCATGCTGCACTCCAAAGTAGACCTGACTGGAGTAGAGACTCAGCGAGAGGTAGTGAAGGAAGAGCGCAGACAGCGCTACGAAAACCAGCCTTACGGCACCATCTTGCCGGAGACGCTGAAAAGAGCGTACACCACGCACCCGTACCAGTGGGCCCCAATCGGTTCTATGGACCATTTGAATGCTGCGACCATCGAAGAGTTTCAGCAATTCTACAAGGACTTCTACGTACCAAACAATGCTACTTTGACCATTGCAGGTGACCTAGACTACGCGGCCACTGAGGCAATGGTGCGCAAGTACTTCTCAGAAATCCCAAAGGGCACCAAGCCCGTTTACCGTCCTAAAATCACCGAGCCAAAGAAAACAGCTGAGGTTCGTGACATCATTTACGACAACATTCAGATTCCAGCAGTAATTCAGGCCTACAACTTGCCTGCAAGAAATCACCCAGATAGCTACGCCTTGTCCATGCTTTCTACCTATTTGACTGGTGGCAAATCTTCCTTGATGACCAAAGAGCTAGTGGATAAGCAACAAAAAGCCTTAGTGGTGGCAGCAATTCCTCTTGAATTGGAAGATGGAGGCGTATTCTTGATGTATGGCATTGCCAACATGGGCGTAGATCCAAAAGATCTAGAGACCGAAGTAGACAAATTGATCAAGCAGGTTCAGGATCAGGGCATCAGCGATGAGGAGTTTACCAAGTTGAAAAACATCATGGAAAACAACATTGTGAGTGGAAATTCCACCGTAGCAGGTGTAGCTGAGAACTTGGCAGAAGCAAAGGTGATTTTTGGCAATACCAACTATGTCAATCAAGTGATGGATGCCTATTCCAAAGTAACCAAGGAAGATATTCAGCGGGTAGCCAAAACCTATATGGACCTGACTGGACGCGTGGTATTGTACTATTTGCCGAAATCAGCTAAGCCAGTATCTGAATAATTCGTTGACTAAACGTATCGAAAAGACATGAAAAAATTTGCATTAGGAATACTAGTTATGCTACTGGCCACAGGGATCTCCTTTGCCCAGGTAGATCGGAGTAAGTTGCCGGCTTCTGGCCCAGCTCCTGAAATCAAGATTGGGGAGGCGGAAACCTTCACACTTGCCAATGGATTGAAAGTGTTTGTGGTGAAAAACACCAAACTACCACGCGTCTCCTTTACCCTGGTATTCGAGAGAGACCCGATCCTAGAAGGAGACAAGGCAGGACTTACCACCTTCATCGGGGACATGATGATGGGAGGTACTAAAAATAGAACCAAGGATCAGTTGGATCAAGAAATTGACTTCATTGGAGCAAGCCTTAGTGCTTCTGCAACTTCTGTATCTGTTTCCTCTCTCAAAAAGCACCAAGGAAAAGTATTGGATTTAATGGCAGATGTGCTCTTTAATCCCGTTTTCCCTCAGCCGGAACTGGATAAGTTGAAAAAGCAGTCCTTAACTGGTCTCGCTACTACCAAAGATGATCCACAGGCGATTTCTTCGCGACTTTCTCGCGCAGTGCTTTATGGGAAAAATCACCCCTATGGGGAGTCTCAAACTGAGCAAACTACCAAAAACATCACTTTGGAAGATGTGAAGGCCTATTACCAAACCTATTTCAAACCAAATATTGCTTATTTGGCTATTGTAGGAGATATAGATAAGGCTGAGGCTCAAAAGGTGGTGAACCAGTATTTTGGTGCATGGCAGAAGGGGGTAGTACCTACCTTCACCTACCCAATGCCAGTACGCGCTGCCAAGCAGGCGGTAGCGCTTGTGGATCGCAGTTCTTCTGTACAATCCGTCATCGATGTCACTCAGCCTGTAGCCATGAAAATTGGAGACGCCGATTACATTTCCAGTAGATTGTTGAACCAGATTTTGGGTGGAGGGTCTGCCTCACGCTTGTTTATGAACCTACGTGAGGACAAGGGCTTTACCTATGGGGCTTACTCTTCTATTGAAGCAGATAAATTGGTGGGATCGATTTCCGCTTCCGCATCTGTGCGCAGCGAAGTGACCGACTCAGCAGTATATGAGTTTGTATATGAGATCAAAAATCTCGTGGACAAGGGTGTGACCCAAGAAGAATTAGACAAAGCCAAAGCAGAACTTGCGGGTAGCTTTGGTCGCTCCCTAGAGCAGCCTGGTACGGTGGCAAACTTTGCCTTGAATACCGCGCGTTACAATCTTCCAAAGGATTACTATGCGACTTATTTGCAAAAATTGAATTCCTACACCGTAGCAGACATCAATGCTACAGCTAAGCGTTTGATTGAACCGGACAAGTTTATCATCACTACCGTAGGTAACGGAGCTGAGATCAAAGAAAAGCTAGCCCAGTTTGGTGAAGTAGTCGAATACGACATCATGGGAGAGCCAGCTAAAAAGTTGGTAGCCGAAGCAGACATGACTGCTGAGAAAGTCCTTGAAAATTACCTGAACGCAATCGGAGGTGCTTCCAAGGTTGCAGCTATTCAAACTGCCAAAATCAGTATGGATGCCAACGTGATGGGTACTGCTTTGACCATTGCCTTCGTATATGATTCTCAAAATGGCCGTTATGGACAGAAGCTTTCCATTGCAGGCAATGTGATGCAAAAGACTACCCTAGCCAATGGCAAAGGATCTATGTCTGTGCAAGGAAATTCCATAGAAATGACTCCTGCGCAGTTAGCCGAAGCACAATTGAACTCCTACCTTTTCCCTGAGGCGGTTTACAAAGCCAATGGCTATACGGTAACGCTCGATGGTTTGAAGGATGTGGACGGAAAGCCAGCCTATAAGGTGGTGATTGCAACTGCCTCTGGAGCGAAACTGACCAACTACTACGCACAGGATTCAGGCTTGAAGATCAAGTACGAAAACCCTGCTTCAGGAGATACCTATTATGGCGATTACCAAGCTAAAAATGGCGTATTGCTTCCTATGGCATGGACCATCAAATCCCCACAGATTC
>CANGUK010000028.1 GCA_947457095.1 Cyclobacteriaceae bacterium | reverse complement strand
CTTCTCCCGAATCTAGGATGCCAGGTGCGATCACTGAGGTAGCCCACGATGGGCTGAACCAGCAATCCCGTCAAGGGCGCAGCAATCCAAAGGAAAGGGATGGAATCCTTTTCAGCACCAAGGGTTTGGAAGATGCGAGACATAGATCCATTCTGTAGGGCAAATCCGAATTGAATTCCTATAAATCCAAAACTCATGTTCCAGATCTGCCAAAAACTCAACTTCTTTTTTTCTTGGGTCATTGTTGGGAGCGTAAATGTGAGTAGGAATTAATTCAAACCTTTGATTTCCAGTTCGGCCGCTGTATGAGCGAATTCAATATACGGGAGCTGCTTGATTTGGAAATAGGGGTGAACTTGATCAGGTAAGGGATCAAACTCGGTTAATTTATCCAAGAAAGCAAAATCTGTTGATTTTAAATCCTGTTTTGTTCCATTTACCTGAGGATTTAGGCTTTCAAAGCCATGGAAAAAGAGGCGAATTTGGGCGTATTGGCTGGATTTCTGACCTTTTGCCTTCTCAATTTTCAGGGAACCATTTTCAGGTTCATACTGAATTTCTCGACTTAAAAATTCACCATCTAGGTAGTCCAACCCTTCACCTGCATCTTCGTAATGGATGTAGGTAGATCCAGTGCTGCCTCGATACAGGTGGAGGATCAAGGTGCTGTCCGGAGCCATTCCCGTATGTTGTGTAGGGGATTGCTGGGCAAAGATTTTCCCTGCTTGTACATATGCAGGTAGGTAGTTGAGCGGGGAATCTTGATAGATAATTTGGCCGCCTTGATGTTTTTGATCCGTGTACAAGTAGTACCATTCTCCTTGTGGGAGATATACTTTGCTGATTTCTCGGAAGCTTTCTATAGGAGCAACTAAAAAGGTAGCACAAAACAAATACTCGTTTTGAAAAGCCGATTGGTAGATCGTCTCGTCTTGAGGATAGTGGATGGCCAAGGAAGCAGCTAGTGGTAGCCCATTTTGGGTGCTTTGGTAAAAAGCACTGTAAAGGGTTGGGAGTAATGAGTATCTAAAATTCAAATAGTTACGACTGATTTCCTCTACCTCTTCTCCAAATGCCCAAGGCTCTGCATCCTTGGTGTTGATCATGGAGTGGGCTCGATACAAGGGCGAAAAAGCAGCGATACTCATCCAACGTGCAAATAGTCCTTTGCTAGCTTCTCCAGCAAACCCTCCCACATCGTAGCCTGCAAAGGATACGCCACTCATGCCGAGGCTGTTAACCAATCGAATGCCTGCGAGCATGTGTTCCTCGGAGGCCACATTATCCCCAGTCCAGGCTGCAGCAAAGCGTTGGATGCCTGCGAAACCAGAGCGGGTGAGCACAAAAGGCCGCTTTTCAGGATTCTGTTTGCTCGCTCCTGCCTGCGTACTTCGGGCCATCTGCATTCCAAACACATTCCTTGCTTTGCGGTGCGATGCCTTTTCTCCGTCAAAATCAAATTCCAACAAATTGGGCGTGCACTGACCCCAAGAGGCAGGCTCGTTCATGTCTGTCCAGAAGCCATCAACTCCTGCTTGGGTGTAGAAAGCCATTTTTTCTTCCCACCAGGAGCGGGTAGCGGGGTTGGTAAAGTCAGGGAAGGCGCACCATCCCGGCCAAACTTGTGCTTCGTAGGTTTGACCATCTGGATAGTTGACAAAGAGTCCTTGTGCCAACCCTTCTCGATAGGGGGAATAACTCTCCTCTGTTTTGATCCCCGGATCAAGAATGACCACCACTTTAAATCCTTTTTCTTTTAAGCGGGAAATCATCGCTTTGGGGTTGCTGAATTTTTCGCCATCAAAGGTGAATACCTTGTAGGCTTCCATGTGGTGAATGTCTAGGTAGATGACATCTGCCGGCATTTTTTTATCTCGAAATGCCTGTGCAACAGCATAGACTTCGGATTCTGGGTAGTAGGAGTAACGGCATTGCTGAAAGCCCAAGGCCCACATGGGTGGCATCTGCATGCGTCCGGTGAGCCAGGTATAGGCCGTAATGATTTCTGAAATGCTGGGGTAGTGGAAAAAGTAATAATCCATATCCCCATCCTCGGCACTGAAGGAAGCAAATCGATTGTTGGAGGCTCCGAAGTTGAACAGGGACTTGTGAGTATTGTCTAAGAAAATGCCGTAATGCCCTTGATTATGCGCTCCTAAGTAAAATGGAATGCTTAAGTAAAGTGGATCATCACCCACACCATAAGCAAAGTAGTCTGTATTCCAGTGGGTGTAGGCATTTCCAAAACGGTTGAGGTTCCCCGTTTTCTCACCCAAACCGATGAATTTCTCGTTTTGCTGGAGCTTTTTGTATGCAGTAACTTCCGACCCAATCCAAGCTACGCCAAAGGAGTCGTCTTGGTTGAGGAGCTTGCCATTTTGATCAAAGAAAGCAAGTGAAAAAGATTGGAGGTTAATTTCTACTCGAAGGATGCCGGTGCTCAAAATCAATTTATCTTGAAACTCTTCCAGACCAAAATCAATGGATTTAGGTTGAACGACTACCGAGTAAGGATTGGATTCAAAGGACTCAAATCTGCTCGCTTGCACACGGACAATTCCAGTTTCAAAAACGGTGAGTTTAAAGTTTGCAAAATCACTACTTCCGCTTAGACCATCGGGAGTTTTGTTCCATTCCAAGACCTTTCCAAAGGGTTGATGCCGAAAAGAATTTCGTGAATTCGTGGTGGGGGTACTGCTATCGTTCATTCGTATATAGTGATTGAATTCCATTTAGGAACCTTGCGAAGTTAGAAACGATTGACTAGGATAAAAAATCAGTTTGGATGAAATCCAAGCCCTCTTTTCCAAGTGAAAAAAGTAAATCTATCCTTAGTTAAAAATTCCCACGTTTTATCTAATGCCAAACAAGCAGTTTTTGCGAAGCTAGGGCGCGGCAAAGAGAGGCTTGTGAAAAATTAAGCAAGTCATTCCTACTTAATTTAAGTACATTCCAGTAGTTTTAACCGGCATTTACTAGTCGAATGCCGGTTATTTATTCAATCAACCCTCATGACCTATTTTTCAAGAACCCTGTTTTTTTTCAGTCTTTGCCTCCTTCTAGGATTAAAAGGAATAGCGCAAGTAACTACCGAACCAGCGATTCCAAATGCTGGGGCGAAAGTCAAACTTATTTACGATGCTTCAAAAGGAACTACTGGATTAAAAGATTGCAATTGCGATGTGTACATCCATATCGGAGCGGTCACAGCAGGGCCTACCTCTACCACCTGGAACATCATCCCTTTTCAGTGGGGAACAGCTAATGCAGCAGCCAAAATGACCAAAGTAGCCGGTCAGCCCAATATCTACACCTATGAACTTACTCCCAACTCGTTTTTTACCAATCCCAATAACCTGACCATCTTCCGACTTGGTCTTGTATTCCGAAATGCCGATGGGAGCAAGGAAGGAAAGACTACAGCTAACGGAGATTTTTTTGTAGACCTAGCACAAGGCTTTGATGTTAAATTCACCGACCCCCAATCTTCGGGTCCTATTTCCTTTGCAGTGGGAGATCAATACACCTTTAAGGCTTCTGCAAATGAAACAGCAGATTTGACCGTAGAATTGGATGGGGTGAAAGTCGCTGAAGCAAAAAATAGCCAGCAGATCAGCTATGCCTACACGGCTACGACCCCTGGAAATTTCAAGCTGAAAGTTAACGCGGTAAAAGGAACCACTGAAGATTCACAAACCCTCGATCTGGTCGTATTTGCGCCTTCAGAAGTGGCTCCCTTGCCAGCAGGGGCCAAACTGGGGATCAATTACCTGTCCACCACGGAGGTGATCTTGGCATTGCAGGCCCCTGGCAAAAAGATTGCCCATGTCATTGGAGACTTCAACGACTGGAAAGTGCTCCCTGAATACCAACTGAAGAAAACCGCAGATGGCACCATTTTCTGGATTAAGTTGACCGGCTTGGTGCCCCAAAAAGAATACATTTTTCAATACCTAGTTGACGGAGATATTCGCATAGGTGATCCCTATGCCGATAAGGTGTCCGATCCCACTAATGATCAGGAGATCATTACCCAAAATAGACATCCTGGCTTGCTGCCTTACCCTAGTGGAAAAACAGAATTTCAAGCAACCTTCCTGCAAACAGGTCAAGTGCCGTATTCTTGGAAAAACACCAACTATACCAAACCCAAACCTGAGGAACTAAATGTATATGAACTTTTGGTTCGTGATTTTGATCAAAAAAGAACCTACCAAGCAGTCATTGATCGACTGGATTACTTGAAAGAGTTGGGAATCAATGCGATTGAATTGATGCCGGTAGGAGAGTTTGAGGGCAACCTTTCCTGGGGATACAATCCTTCCTTTTTCTTTGCTCCTGACAAATACTACGGGACCAAAAACGACCTCAAGCGACTTATTGATGAAGCCCATGGTCGTGGAATCGCGGTGATTATGGACATGGTACTCAACCATGCTTTTGGACAAAATCCAATGGTTCGCTTGTACAATGATGGGGATTATGGAGCGCCTACGGAAGATAACCCATGGTTGAATCGAGTAGCCAAGCACCCTTTCAATGTGGGGTATGATTTCAATCACGAAAGCCCGTACACCAAAGCCTTTGTGGATTCGGTAAATAATTATTGGTTGACCGAGTACAAGGTGGATGGCATTCGCTTTGATCTTTCCAAAGGCTTTACCCAGGTCAACTCCGGCTCAAATGTGACTAGTTGGTCTAATTACGACCCCTCTCGCATCAAAATATGGAAGCACATTTACGACCGAATCAAGGCCAATCATCCCGATGCCTATGTGATCTTGGAGCACCTGGCTGTGAATGAGGAGGAGAAAGAATTGGCTAACTACGGCATGCTCTTGTGGGGAAATATGAATGGGGCTTCTCGAAACCTGGCTAAGGGAAGTAACGATAATGTAGAATGGGGGTATTTCAAGAATCGGAATTGGACCAAGAATGGATTGATTGCCTACCAAGAATCTCATGATGAGGAACGGGTATTTTGGGAAACTATGAATTTTGGAGCCACTAGCCCACTTAATCTTAAGAGTCTGGAAAATGCAGTGAATCGAAATCAATTGATGACTGCTTTCTTCTTGGCAATTCCAGGACCCAAAATGATCTGGCAATTTGGGGAGTTTGGTTATGATCTCGAACTCAACAATGATCGCTTGGGAATTAAGCCTACGCGTTGGGAATACCTCAGTAATCCTGACCGACTTAGATTGTCTAAACTCTACAAGGAGCTATTCAAGCTGCGGGCAAAGTATCCGGTATTTAACTTTCCGAGCGATGCCACCCTCAATCTTAGTTCTTCGCTAAAGACTATCCACTTACAGCATCCAGACCTGCAGGTCTTTATGTTCGGCAACTTTGAGTTGGTTTCCCAAGGGAATCTATCCATTTCATTCCCGAAGACAGGAAAGTGGTTCAACTATTTTACGGGCAAGGAATTGAATGTGACTACAGCTCAGGTTTCTTTTGGTCTGCGACCCAATGAATTCTACCTCTTTACTGATAAGCCACTTCCTCTCCCTGATAAAGATATTCTGCAGGCAGATTTAATTACAAGTGTACCAGAAGAAGTGGATGAGGATGGATTTGCGATCTATCCCAATCCTACCAATTCGAGCTTGGTGGTGGAGTTGCCCAAAGAAATGGCTGGAGCAGAATACAGAGTCCTAGATGTGACGGGTAGGGTAATTTTTGAAGGAAAAGGAAGTTCCAATCTGTCGATTTTAGGGCTGGATTTAGCTGGAATTCAACCAGGGATGTATATCTTTGAGGCATTTGATACCCGTCGCGTACTACACAAGCGATTTATCAAACAGTAATCAAACCTAAGCACACTATGAAATTTAAACCTGGAGTAAAGTACGGAAATGAACTTCGCGATTTATTGGCTTATGCCAAGGAAAATGAGTTTGCCTTGCCTGCTGTCAATGTAATAAATAGCAATTCAGTAAATGCTGTTTTGGAGACTGCCAAAAAGGTAAATTCCCCTGTGATCATCCAATTTTCAAATGGGGGAGCACAATTTTTTGCTGGTAAAGGTCTACCCAACGACAAGCAGCAGGCCAGCATCGCTGGAGGAATCTCTGGAGCACATCACGTACACCAGATGGCTGAGGCCTATGGAGTACCAGTAATTCTCCATACCGACCACGCTGCATTAAAGTTGCTCCCTTGGATCGATGGGCTACTTGAAGCTGGCAAAGCCTACCACCAAGCTTACAAGAGACCTTTGTTTAGCTCTCACATGCTCGACCTTTCCGAAGAGCCTTTACACGAGAACATTGAGATTTCTGCCTCCTACTTCCGTGAATTTGTGAAGTTGGACATGGCGATTGAGATCGAATTGGGCGTAACGGGCGGAGAAGAAGATGGCGTGGATAATTCGGATGTGGATTCTTCCAAACTCTATACTCAGCCTGAGGAAGTTGCCTATGCTTACAGTCATTTGAAGGAGATTGGTGACTTATTTACCATCGCTGCAGCCTTCGGGAATGTGCATGGGGTATACAAGCCAGGGAATGTGAGTTTGAAGCCAATCATCCTCAAAAATTCTCAGGAGTACATCAACAAGAACTTTGGCACCACAGGCAAGCCGCTCAACTTTGTGTTCCACGGCGGTTCTGGCTCCTCGGTAGAAGAGATTCGTGAAGCCAATAGCTACGGTTCCATCAAAATGAATATCGATACAGATATGCAGTGGGCCATGTGGGAAGGCATCTTGAATTATTACAAGAAAAATGAAGGCTATCTACAAAGCCAATTGGGAAATCCAGAAGGACCAGATAGCCCAAATAAGAAGTATTACGACCCACGCGTATGGTTGCGCAAGGGGGAGGAGAACTTTGTTAAGCGTCTCGAACTTGCTTTCGATATGCTGAATGCTGTAAATAGAAATTAATTCAATAGGCTTTCGACTCCTCTCTGAAGAGGGAGCTTTAAAGAGCATTGGATAAGATTACTCCCTAAATCCTGAAAAAGTCACTTGAAGAGGTGACTTTTTCTTTTCTTTACATCACTATGAAAAAACAGTTCACATTTAGTTTGCTGGCAGTTTTGCTCCTGCAGCTTACACTTAACCAAGTTGAAGCTCAACAAGCCAAAAATTACTGGCCTAAGGCAGGCTTGACCTATGAGATTTTTGTCCAGTCCTTCAACGACAGCAATGGCGATGGGATAGGAGATTTCAATGGGGTAACCGAGAAATTGGATTACATCAAGGAGTTGGGCGCCAATGCGATCTGGTTTATGCCCATCATGCCTTCTCCGACCTACCATAAGTATGATGTGACCGATTACAAAGCGGTACACCCGGATTATGGGACGATGGCTGATTTCAAGCGATTGCTAGATGAGGCTCATGCCCGTGATATCAAGGTGGTTATCGACATGATTATCAACCATACTGGAAGTGATCATCCCTGGTTTCTAGCCTCCAAAAAAGGTCGAGAAAATCCTTACCGAGATTACTACGTATGGGCACAGAAGGATACCATTGCTTCCTATTTGAATAAGAAGACGGTAACCTTGGATTCTGACAACATTCGGCAATGGCATGATCCAGGACATGGCCAAGATTACTATTATGGATTTTTCTGGGGAGGGATGCCTGACCTCAACTTTGATTCACCCAAGGTGCGTGAGGAAATCGTTTCGATCGGCAGATTTTGGTTGGAAGAAGTGGGGGTAGATGGGTTTCGCCTAGATGCTGCCAAGCATATTTTCCCAGACGACCGTCCACTGGATAATCATGCTTTCTGGAAGGAGTTTCGCCGGGAAATGGAGGCCATCAAGCCTGACATCTACTTGGTAGGTGAGGTCTACGACAAAAAAGAAGTTGTTGCACCCTATCTCCCAGGCTTAGCAGCCTTATTCAATTTCGACTTTCACTACACGATGATTGAGGCATTGAATACTGAAAATGGGCAACTGCTGTACCAAAAGCAGAAGGATGTACTTGATTTTTATCAAGGGATAACGCCTGATTTTATCGACGCCACCTTTTCCTCGAATCACGACCAGCCACGCTTGTTGAATGACTTGAAGAAAGATCCTGCAAAGTACAAGCAGGCCTTAGCGATCCTAATGACCTTTCCTGGAGCCCCTTACTTGTACTATGGAGAAGAAATCGGGATGCTTGGACTCAAGCCAGATGAACAAATCCGAGAGCCTTTTCTTTGGGATAAAAAAGAAAATGATCCCGGTAGAGCCAGATGGATTGTCCCTCAATACAGTACCGATGAGACAGTGACGCCTTTGGCCCAACAGCGCTTGGATCCAAACAGCTATTTTAACCATTACAAAAAAGTGATTGGTTTGCGTCAATCCAATCCTGCCTTGGCAATAGGTAGCCTGGAATCGGTACAGCAAAACTATCCAAAGTCAGTGATGGCCTTTATTCGCCGAACTGCCGATCAGGAATTTCTTGTGATCCATCACTTGGGTAGCAAAGGAATGGAATTTCAAATCCCTGAAGGCTTTAAATCTTCGATTTATGCCACAGACGGGGTAATGGTCAAACAAGGGACCATGTTCCTGCCTCCGAATTCAAGTTTGATTTTAAAGAAATAAAAAGAGGGGCCTAAGCCCCTCTTTTTTGTTTCAATTAAGTGGATAAGATATTCGCTACGCGCAAATCCTCTTCATCTAATTCCTTATCATCCACTATCGCTTTGACGATAGGGGTGTAGACAATTTTATTGTTAATCATCCCGGCCATCACATCGTATTTACCTTGGAGTAGACCTTCTACAGCTGCTACTCCAAGTTTGGAAGCCAGTAGTCGGTCAAAAGAGGTAGGTGAACCTCCGCGTTGCAAATGGCCTAAAATAGTGACTTTAATATCGTAGTGAGGGAGGAAAGTCTTCACTTCGTCTGCAATTTGCTGTGCCGAGCCGCTTTGGCCGCCTTCTGCCACAATGACAATGTTGGAGGATTTTTTAGCCTTGGATCTTGTTTTCAGTTTATCTACAAGGGCTTCAATGGATGTTTTCCGTTCTGGAATTAAGATGGCTGCGGCTGCGCTGCCAATGCCTGCATTGATTGCGATAAAGCCGGCATCTCTTCCCATCACTTCCACAAAAAACAGGCGGTCATGTGAGGTAGCCGTATCTCTGATTTTGTCAATCGCTTCGATGGCCGTATTGCAGGCGGTATCAAATCCAATGGTTAGGTCAGTACCCGAGAGGTCATTATCGATTGTTCCTGGTAGTCCAATGGAGGGGATTCCATACTCTTCGAAGAACAGGTGGGCACCGGTCAAGGAACCATCACCACCGATGACTACGAGTGCATCGATCCCATGGCTCTGCAAATTGTCAAAGGCTTTTTTGCGGCCTTCAGGTGTTCTGAATTCAGCGCTTCGAGCAGATTTTAGAAATGTTCCACCCCGTTCTAGGATATGGGTAATGTATCTCGAGTCCAATTTTTTAATGTCGTCCTGGATCATTCCTTCATAGCCTCGGTAGATGCCATACATTTCCAGGCCGTAATAAAATCCAGCACGCACTACTGCGCGAATGGCAGCATTCATGCCTGGAGAATCCCCACCAGAGGTGAGTACTCCAATTTTTTTGATCGTTTTAGGTGTCATAGGTTTGTGTCAAAGCTTTAAATAGCAGTCCAGCTGATGCTGGGTTTGTTGCCAAGGGAATGTTGTGCACATCACAGATCCGCATCAGCATCTGTACATCTGGTTCATGGGGGTGCTTATCCAAGGGATCTCTAAAAAAAATTACAGCGGCTAATTTTTTTTCTGCGGCGAGCGCTGCAATTTGAGCATCCCCTCCATAAGGTCCAGAAAGTAGTTTTTCTACTTGAAAACCTGCCTTTTCTATGTGCGAACCTGTGGTGCCTGTGGCTACAAGTTCGATATCGCTTCGGTGAAGGGCTTCACGGAATCCACTCAAAAAATGGACCATGTCGGCTTTTTTACCATCATGGGCGATTAAGGCAATTTTCATGAATTGATATGCAATAGGTTTGTTTCCAAAGTTAGGGAAATTTCAGTTTTTCTAAGCCGCCAATAGCAATGGAATTATTTCAACGGTATTTCTTTATTTCTGTGCCTTTTCCTCGAGCAAAAGGAGGAAGGAGTATTCCAAAGCAATTTCCTTCAGGGGATTAAATCGTCCAGATGCTCCACCGTGTCCAGCCTCCATGTTGGTAAATAGAAGGACTAGATTTTGATCCGTTTTTAGGTCGCGAAGTTTGGCAACCCATTTTGTCGGTTCCCAATACTGTACTTGTGAGTCGTGTAGGCCCGAAGTAACCAATAGATTGGGATAGACCTTTGCAGTGACATTATCGTACGGGGAATAGGAAAGCATGTAGTCGTAAAATTCCTTATCCTTCGGATTACCCCATTCTTGAAACTCACCTGTGGTAAGGGGAATGCTTTCATCCAGCATGGTAGTGACTACATCCACAAAGGGCACATTGGCGATGACCCCATTAAATAAGTCTGGACGCATGTTGATCACAGCACCCATCAGCAATCCACCAGCACTGCCCCCCATGGCATAAAGATGCGCCGGTGAAGTATATTCTTGCTGTACTAAGTGCTCTGCACAGGCGATGAAGTCAGTAAAGGTATTTTTCTTCTTCAACAATTTCCCATCCTCATACCAAACACGCCCCAAGTCTTCACCACCTCGAATGTGAGCAATGGCAAACACAAATCCTCGCTGAAGTAAACTCAGGCGATTAGAGGAGAAGTAAGCATCCATGCTGTACCCATAGGATCCATAGGCATAGAGGAGCACTGGATTTTTTCCAGTTTTGGAAAAGGTAGATTTCTGATACACTAATGAGATGGGTACAAGTACTCCATCTGCTGCTTTCGCCCAAATCCGCTCGGAATGGTAGTCGCTCGGTTCATGACCACCCACGACTTCTTGTTGCTTCAAGAGGCTTTTTTGGCGAGTGACCATATGATAGTCGTAAATCGAACTCGGGGAGACAAGGGAATTGTAGCCAAATCGCAAAACATCGGTATCAAACTCGGGATTGGTGCCTACATAAGCGGTGTAGGTTTCATCTTCAAAGGCAAGCGAATGTCCTTCACCTTCCCAAGGTTGAATTCGGATTTGCGTGAGTCCATTGCTCCGTTCTTGTGTGACCAAGTACTTGGAAAACAGATCAAAATCTTCCAATAATACTTCTGGACGATCCGGAACCACATCGATCCAATTTTCTCTGCTTGGATTAGCAATAGGAGCTTTGACCAATTTGAAATTTTGTGCTTGGTCATTGGTGCGAATGTAGAAATAGTCTCCATAGTGGTCTGCTGCATATTCCAAATGGGCTATGCGAGGCTGCAGCATTTGAGGACTTGCTTTGGGTTGATCTGCTTGGATAAAGCGGACCTCAGAACTAATGGTGCTTTCCGAATGAATGAGGATGAATTTTTCAGATTTGGTTTTGTGGACCATACAGGAAAATTCCTCATTCAATTCCTCGTAGATCAGCTGATCTTGGGTAGCTGGGGTTCCTAAAATGTGCTTGAAAATTTGGTAGGAGCGGAGCGTTTCTGGATCCTGCTTGGAGTAGAAAATACTTTGCTGATCTGCTGCCCAAACGAAATTACCAGTTACCTCAGGAATCTGATCTTTCAAGATCTCCTGAGTTGCTAAGTTTTTGAAGTGGATCGTATAGATCCTTCTGCCCACCTCATCTGCAGCAAAGGCAAGAAGTTGTTGATTGGTGCTGCAAGTGGCCTGCCCAACTTGGAAATAACTTTTTCCTTCAGCTAGGATATTGACGTCCAAAATAATTTCTCCTGCTGCTTCTAGACTCCCAAATTTCCTACAGTACACGGGGTATTCGCTTCCTTTTTCAAATCGTGAATACCAGAAATACCCCGATTTAAAGTAGGGTACACTTTCATCTTGCTCTTTGATACGGCCTTTCATTTCCTCAAAAAGTTGCTTTTGCAATCCCTCTGTAGGTTTCATGACCTCCTTTAGGTAGGTATTTTCAGCATTCAAGTAATCGATCACTTCTTGATTTTCCCGATCATTCATCCAGTAATAGGGATCCTGACGTTGGTGTCCATGAATTTCAAGGAGTTGCGGTTTTTTGATTGCAATAGGCGCTGGCATAGTAAATTATTTGGCTGCAAGGTTACTGAAAAATTCCAAAATCTAATGGGGCATTTACCTGGATTACTCCTGGAAAGTGTCTTCATATCTAGTAAGCAAGAATATATCCGCTTATTCTTGAGAAAAAGGGTGATTTAAACGAAGAAATCATGTAAATTAATAAAAACGATTCCCTGTTTTAGCTCATTTTATTCCTTTACTAAAATCCAAATCAGATGACTTTTTTCAAACAGTTTAAAGAATTTGCAGTCAAAGGCAATGTCCTTGACTTGGCAGTAGGTGTGATTATCGGGGCTGCCTTCGGCAAAATCGTTTCTTCCTTTATCAGCGATGTGGTGATGCCGCCCTTAGGCTTATTGATTGGGGGAGTGGATGTCAAGCACCTCAGTTTAGTGCTGAAGGAAGCATCTGTAGATTCAACCGGTGCGGTGGTAGAGGCCGTTACTTTGAATTACGGCATGTTTATTCAAAATGTGGTGGACTTTACTTTTATCGCTTTTGTGATTTTTATTGCGATTAAGGGGATCCACAGGTTGAAAGGAAATAGTGAAGAATCTAAAGAAAAGCCTGAGGCCACGCCAACAGAAAAATTACTGGAAGAGATTCGTGATTTATTGAAAAAATAAAAGCTCCTTCAATCAAGAAGGAGCTCCTTACTAGTTTAAAGTTGGTTTAATTCCCTCTTTCTCGTTGGCGTTCGTACAGGTGTCGATTAAAGTCTTTGGCTATGTTTTGAAGCAAAAGCAATTGTTTGTAGGTCAGTACCTTTGCAGCTTCTGCAACAAAGGTTTTCTCATCTTGAACCAATTTCTGCTGTATTTGAAGCTTTTGTTGGATTCGAGATTTGGCTTCTTCTTCACTCATACTTTCTACTCCTCTGCTGAGGTCGCCCATGGTGCGCATGGAGGCATCTCTCGATTCGGTGAAGGAATTGAATAGAGGCCAGAATTTCTCTGCTTGCTCTGTCTTCAAACTAATTCTTGTGGTGATGTAGGCGATTCGAGCCGCTTGCAAGCGTTCCGGATCTACAGGCTGTCCATTGCGCTGCGCAAAAGCAAGACTTGAGGCAGCCATAAAGAGTAGGAGTAAATAGATTTTTAGTGCTTTCATAGGGTTTAAAACCAGGTTTCTTCTTCTGTCCATAGTGGTGCTGATTTAGCGTATTCTTCTTCAATTATTTGATCCAGTAATGCATTTGGATCATCAGAAAGGCTGAGTACATCCTCTGTGCTCCATTGCTCACTTTCAATATAGAGCAAGGCTTCCTGTTCAGGGCTTACTAAAATAGGTTTGTCCTCGTAAAATCCACCCGCCTGCCACAATCCAACACCGAGTAGGACCACAGCAGCCGCTGCCCAGGTCCAAGATTGGATAGGCTTTGGGCGTTTTGATTTTGCTAGGATCTTTTCAGGCAGCTCCTCAAAGTAATTTTCAGGAGTTTGAAAAGGTTTTAGTTTAGGAATCTGTTGCATGCTATTCTTAGACTTAGTTTTTGTATCAGGGTTTATTCTTGGGTAAGTGCTTGTTCAATTTTTTTCACTGCGTGGTGGTAGCTGGCTTTCAATGCCCCCACGCTTGTGCCCGTTATTTTTGAGATTTCTTCATAACTCAATTCTTCTTCATACTTCAAATGAAATACAAGCCGCTGTTTATCAGGAAGTTTTAATAAAGATTTTTGCAGTTTGATTTGTATCTCATCTCCAGTTAACGAAGGGCTCTGGTCCACATAAGCTTCCAACTTTTCTTGGTGATCCTCCAACGAAAAGAAGTAGCGCTTTTTCTTTTTCTCGAGAAAGGTCAGGGACTCGTTGGTGGCAATTCGGTAAAGCCAGGTAAAAAGGGTGGAGTTTCCTTCAAAACGATCCAAGGCCTTGTAGGCTTTGATGAAGGTATTCTGCGTGAGGTCATCCGCATCCTCATGAATCAATACCATGCGACGAATTACCTGGTAAACAGGTTTTTGATAGGTTTCGACCAATTGCCTAAAGCCAAGCTCCTTCGTGAAAGGAGAGCGGATACGGTCTAAAAGTTCTTGATCGTTTACCTTCATGAGTAGCCTTTAGACGGAGGGAAGAAGGCAGGGTTTAATGAGCTTTCTTAAATCCTGTGCTTTCTTTGGAATTGAAGTATCCGACAATTCAATTGTGGTATGGGACCCACCTGTGGAGTTTAGATCCCCAAGTTTAGATTTCTACCAAGTAATCCAGGACCCCTGCATTTTTCCCTTTGGGGCGGCTTACAAGTAAGGGCACGCGATTATTGAATTGAATGAGTCGCTCGGCCATACTACCAATATGAAGTGCAGTAGCGCCTGTTTTTCCCTTGGCACCAATAAGAATCACATCTGCTTGAAGTTCCAAGGCAGTAGACACAATCTCTTGAACAGGATTATCGTCTTCGTCTGGGGTGTAGACAGGCGTAATTTGGATTCCTTTGGTGTCGATCTTACGGATAAACTTTTTGAAACTGCTTTCAGAATCTTTTTTTAGGAGTTGCGTGAATTCTTCAAAACTCTTGCCCGTAAAATGATATCCTGAAGGAACGGTAAATACATTTTGAAAGAAGAGTTCGGTTTCTCCTCCATATTTTTTTGCCCATAAAATTCCCTCTTCCAGCGCATTTTTGGAGTGCTCGGAAAAGTCGCTGGGCACCAATAGCTTATTGAATTTAGGCTGAGACTTTTCTGGGATGATGAGTAGGGAACAGGAAGCCCGGCGAGACAAGCGTTGGGAAGCCACTCCTGTGCCTACAAGCTCCACCTTTCTGCCTAGGAGGATTAAATCCACTGATTTTTCCTCTACAAGCTTCAAGATTTTTTTGGATAGGTTTCCTTCCTTCACCACAAAACTTAGCTCCAAACCCTTGATTTTAGGCAATTGGGCGGCTACCAATTCCTCCATATAGGCTTTCCGTTCGGCTAGCATCTGTTCGATCAGCGTGGGAAACTCCTCCTGCATTTCCTTGGGAAGCGAGAAGTTTTTGATCACGTTGGTAAAGTAGATTTTCTTTACCTGATTTACTTTTGCGATAAACCCTGCGAAGGCAATTAAGGTCTGATCTAAGGGACTTTGATCCAGGCAGACAATCAATTTTTTTATCGGATACATGAGGCTTGAAAGTAACTTGAGGTAAAGGTAATCGTTGTCAATTATTGTTTGGATTCCTATAAAAGAATTTTTCTGATTGTGGTCCTAGCCATCTTTGGTTTTGGACTAGTAAGTAAGTTTCTTAGAATGAGGAAAATGCTTTGAATAAATCCCTCATTTTTGAAAAAGGAAGAAAAATTGGTCAAATTCTTCAGCTCTTCTTGATCGAGTTATGCGCTTCTCGCAGTATCTTTGGAGTATCCGGGCCGTCGACTTGTTCGAACTTCACAATTTAAAAACAATACCGAGTAAAGCCCCCTTCAAAATCAGGCCTCACCCTGTTCCGCCATCGGGACGGAGCCTCGCTCAAAAAGCAGGATAACAGTGGAAGGTTGCGAATTCAAGGCAGCTCAAATCTTGTCACTACTAGAGGTTTCGTAACACTCTTAGGCCCGGATTACTTTCCTCTATTTTTTAGCCAAGCCCATTCTTCTTTGCCTACTCCGAGTAGGGCGGAGCTCCCTACAAATACTGCGATCACAAGTAAGGAAGTGATTACCAGGGATAAAAAGGGATTGGTCAGTACTGGGCTCAAGTACATTGCAGATACGGTTAGGACCCCCACCACTAAGATTTTGAGCGTTTCTAGACTAAATGGATCCAAGTTAAGGCGCCATTTCAGGTAGCCGTACTTGACCAAGTTGTAGGCAAGCATGACTGCCGCAGAGCCTACGGCCGCACCTTCAATTCCCAATACAGGAATCAAGAAATAATTAGCAGCGATCAGCAGCAAGCTCATGCTTACTGTAAGCACCAAGTTGAACCGGTAGTAGGAGGAGAAGACCAAAATCTCAGAATTCAAGGAAAAGGCTACATCCACCAATTTGCCCAGCGCAATAATTAACACCACCCACTTCCCAGTTTGGTAGATTTCCCGGTTGGGTACAAAGTGGTAAATCGCATCGATATTGGTCCAAATAAGCGCGAAGAGAAGTAAGCAAATGTAGAGCTGCCGATTCGATAGTTGCCGATAGAGGAGGTTGATCTCCTGTAGCCGCTGCTGCGCAAAATGTTCGGCTATCAGGGGCATGGCCACTTGAGAAATTGCCCTTCTAGGAAGTTCAATGACCAAGGCCATGTAAAATGCAATCGAATAGATGGCATTGGCTTCTAAGCTCAGCATGGAACTGATCATGACTGAATCTATTTTTAGAATCAGGGTAGAAGCTGCTGTAGCCAAAAAGGTGAGTAAACTGTATTTGAGGAGCGAACTTTTAAAGCCGCTTGGAAACTTGCTCCAGGAAAAATCGAATTTAAACACACCCAGCCAAACCATGTAAAAGGCTACCCCAAGCATAGATAGGCCATATACTCCCACCAATCCCTGCATCACTTGGTCAAAATCTATCCATTTGAGCAGGTAAAGCGCCACCAAAATGGAGGTGAGCAGTCGAAGGAATACTTCCCTGAAGAAGGTAGGAATCCCTACTTTGACGAAGGAACGGGCAAAGGCATCGAGGATACTATTCCAAACCGAGAACAGCGCAATAAACAAGACTATTCCTAGAAAATTGATTACCTCAGGGGAATTGGAGGCAAATAGGGAAATCACCTGTTGCCGAAACCCAAAAAATAAGAGCGCTACGACACCAAATCCTAGGAAGGAAAAAAGTAGACTGAAGGTAAGTAAGGCCGCTTGGTTACGCTCGAGTTTGGGAAAATAGCGCGTGATTCCGTGTCCCAAACCCAACTGCGCAAAGGGAACAAGCAGTAATCCTAAATCTTGAATGGTACGAAATGTTCCCAGTTGGGTGGTGTCCAAGGCGTATGGATAAAGCCACAAGACATTGATATAGCCCAGTACCACGCCTACATAGGAAAAAATGGTGGTTTGTATGCTTTGGAAGGCTACTTTTCGCATAAGCCAAACTTCACAAAAATAATTGGGAAATCCATACCCCTTTGCCAGAGATTAGGGCTTGGCACATTTGTCGCAGGTCGCCCCGCCTTTTGGTTTTTGGAAAAATCTCCGGATGAGGTAGTAGCTAGCACCAAGCACTGCAAGGATGACAAGGAGTTGCTGCCACATGTTAACTAAAAATTTGGTAAGTGATCCAGGCCATGAGGTAGGCTATAGCACTCATGTAGACCGTTTGAATTATAGGCCATTTCCAGCCTTTAGTTTCTCTTTTAACCACGGCCAAGGTGCTCATGCATTGCATGGCAAACACATAAAAGACCAATAAGGAGTAGGAGGTGGCAGGAGTGAATGTTTTTTCGCCCGTGCTGGCATTCACCTGACTATCAAGTTTCTCTCGAATAGTAAGGTCGTCTTCAAGATCCCCTCCAATGCTATAAATGGTGGCAATCGTAGAGATAAATACTTCTCTTGCCGCAAAGGAAGTAATGAGCGCAATTCCGATTTTCCAATCGTATCCCAAGGGCTGGATAGCGGGCTCAATTGCTCTTCCCATGATGCCAATGAATGAATTCTCCAGCAATAATGAATTGGTTTCTGCTTCAATCAATGCTGCCTGTTCAGGTGTAGATGCCTGTTCCTGCTGAGCAATTCCCTGCTGTCGAATCTCGTCCATGGTGGTAGGCGGCCCATAAGATGCCAATACCCAAAGTACGATGGATATGGCTAAAATAACTTTACCAGCCTCAAAAACGAAGGTTTTAGACTTTTCAAACATGGTGATGCCCACATCTTTCCATCGTGGAATTCGATAGGAGGGGAGTTCGGTCATTAAGAAACTCTTCTCATCGGTTTTGAGGATGACTTTAAGCAAAAATGCTGTTCCCAATACGCCCAATACCCCCAACACATACAGACTGAGTAAAGCAAGCGCTTGGAGATTGATAAAACCGAATACCTGTTGATTAGGGACGCTGAGGCCAATCAAAATAATGTATACGGGTAGCCTAGCGGAGCAGCTCATCAATGGGGTGACGAGGATGGTAATCATTTTCTCCTTCCAATTGGAGATGTTTCGAGCAGCCATCACGCCTGGTATCGCGCAGGCAACTCCAGAAACTAAGGGAACGATGCTTTTGCCATGCAAACCAAAGGGACGCATCCAGCGATCCAAGAGGAATACCACCCGTGACATGTAGCCTGTATCCTCCAGAATGGCTAAAAAGCCAAACAGCAATGCGATTTGTGGAATAAAAATGACTACACCACCAATCCCTGGAACAACCCCTTCTGCAAGTAAACGAGTGAGTGGTCCATCTGGAAAAGTGGCTAAAACTCCTCCACTGACATCGGCAAAGAACCCATCAATCCAATCCATGGGGTAGGAAGCCCAGGAAAAGAGGGTTTGGAAAATTAATAGCAATACCCCAATGAAAACCAAGTAACCAATGAATGGATGTAGTACTACCTTATCAAATGTAGATTTGGCTTTGGGAGCAGATTTTTTCGTTAAGGCTTTGGTAACCAATTCCGTAATTTTCTTGTACCGAATCTTGGTTTCCTCGAGCTGCGCTTCTTCCAGGTTAAATCCACTTTCCGCCAAGGCTTGAGCAAGCCAATTTCGTTTTGCTTCAGAGATGGACTTGTCCTTTGCCCCAAATCGAATCATTTGATAGGCCTGGTACTGATTTTCAAGATCAAATTTTTCTTTCACCTGATCTAGCAAAGTAGCAGGTACTACTTCTAGGATGTCGACAAACTGTGGAGCTTTTGAAAAATTACGTTGCTGAATAAGTTCCTTAATTTGCTCCAGACCTTTTTGATTTCGAGCATCTGTTTGAAGGATCGGAACCCCCAGGCGTTTAAAGAGTTCGTAACTTCGAATCTCAATATTTTTGGCCGCTGCCAAGTCCGACATATTCAACAAGATGGTCAGATTGATTCCCAAATCAATCAGTTGAGTAGCTAGGAAAAGCCCTCTGGAAAGCTGGGTAGAATCAATCACGAGCAACACATAATCCGGTCTTCTTTCAAGTTCTGGATTATTGAGCACACGATGCGCAATGATCTCGTCTTCGGAATTGGGAAATAAGCTGTAGGTGCCGGGAAGATCTAAGATTTCAAACTGCTCGCCTTCAATCAGTAGCGTCCCCGTTTTTTTATCAACAGTTACCCCTGGATAATTTCCAATTTTCTGATTGAGCCCTGTGAGGTAATTGAATATGGTAGACTTGCCCACATTGGGGTTACCAATGATGGCAATTCTGGGAGGAGAATGTACTTCAGAAAGATCTTTTGCAGCCATGATCAGGAGAGCAATTCGATTCGAATCAATGCTGCTTCATTTTTACGCAGCGCTAGGAGCGTTTCCTCCAACTGAAAAGCCAAAGGGCCTCCCAAAGGTGCTCTGTGCTGTAGTGTCAATTGTTTTCCTGGAAGAAAGCCCAACTCCATTAAATTGATTTTTAATGGGGAGGAACTGATTTCCAAGATTTTACCAGATTGATTGAGCGTAAGTTGGTCCGCAGTCATGAATGTTTCCTAACCTTTGTCCAAAAGTACGGGTATTTGGAATGAATCTAAAGAAAAATAAGGAAGAAATTTCTTAATCCTTTTGGTAGCAAATCTAGATGTAGGAATCGGCAGTTTGACTGCCTTAAAAAGTTCCTTTAACCGATACTTGGAAATTACGTCCTGGGCTGACAATTCCTGAACTGTATCCTCGATACTGCAGATCGCCCATGTTTTCAACTCCAAGATTCACTTGAATGTAAGGCCCTAGAGGAATACGAGCAGCTAGATTAACAATCATCCAACTAGGTGAGTAAGGGTTTCCCTTGGAGTCCGTAGCATAAATGGTAGGTTTACCGATTTCTTCCTGTGGCATTTTTTCAAAAGGCATGGCTGCACTGTACTGCGAGCTCAATTCTAGAGTCATTTTTTTGCCTTGAAACCGAAGTTTAGTTGCTCCAAAGTTGGGAGCTGCATGCCGCGACGGACTAGTGGTTTTGTCTTCCAATTCTTCCACTCCTTTTTGCCAGTTGTAATTGGATGTGAGCAGGAGCTGTTTGCTTATCGCAACTTCCATTCCGGCTTGAATTCCTTTAACTTCAGCAAAAGCAGCATTTTGGATAGAGAAAATTTTGCTCATTTCCCCATCGTAAAAGAGTTCGGATTGACCATTCCAGCTACCAGGCCTTCTTACCATCGCTCGATCCAACCAAGTATAGTAGCCGGTCATATCCAGTTTGATTTTCCCAAAGAGTATTTTATTGAGATTAACTTCTGCATTGTATGCATATTCTGAGCGCAATTCCTGGTTGGGAACCAAGACAGTTCCGGGCTGAGAATCAAATATTTTTCCCATATCATCCACATTTGGCGCCCTGAACCCGGTAGCCACCTGCGGGGAGATGCTGAAGCTTGGATTAGCTTGGTACACAAAACCTAAGTTTCCGGTGAGTGATTGGTATCGATCGTTAAAATCAAGTACTGGCAAAGGAAAAAACTCCAGGTTATTGCCAAAATCAGCATTTATTCCATTCAAGTTGTAACGTAGCGCAGATTGCAGTTTCAATCGGGTACTGAGGGGAACAGCATAATTGCCATACGCTGCCCAGGAGGTCCAGGTAGAATTTGGGTAACGTGAAGATGCTGAAGTACTTTGGTTAGTTAAAATGTTTAAAACCTGACCCTTAGATTCCACTGTATTTACTATCGCTTCAATCCCGTAGTTTAGGAAGTGGGATTGGAACAAGGTTTTAAAAAAGTCTGCATTTAATGAATAGGCATTGACTTTTTCGATTCGGATAAATTGGCTTGCGCTACCGAAGCGTCTATCGATTCTGCTTTCTTCAAAAAATTGAGTTGCTCCAGTGATTTTTGCTTGGTCAAACCAGATGCTCTTGCTATTTATTTTCCAGTTGAGCTGCTGCATCATCCAGCGTTGTGGGCCATAATCCCATCGACCGAATCGTAACTTTTCGTCTCTTTTTTCAATTAGGCGATCGTAACGGGGGATATTTCCTGTGGAAGAATAATGAAATCCATAGTCGATTGTCGAGTTTTGGGAAGCTTTGAAACTGGTTTTCTGCATCAGATTCACCTGCCTGTACCCAGTTCCAACCTGCATTCTTGGGTTGGGATTGGTGATTTCTTGGTCTATGCCATTGATTCGTTCTACGAATGTGGACCGGAGATAGGAGGCTTGTCCCTGATTTTTCCCCATGATCAAATCTCCAAAATCAAAATAGGAGGCGCTCGTAACGAATGCCCATTTCCCTTTTCCATAGGTAAAGTCTGCATGAAAAGTTTCCTCGGAATAGGCGGAGGAAAATCGGCTTACTAAATTTCCTTGTAGTTTTTGATTTTCATGATCAGGTCGTAACGTTTCAAAGACCATCACCCCACCAATGGCATCTGATCCATACATCACCGCACCTGGTCCAAAAAGAACTTCGGTATTTTGTAGTGAAAATGGGTCAATAGAAATCACCTGTTGCAAGTTTCCACTTCTGAAAATAGCAGTATTCATGCGTACTCCATCGATGGAGTAGAGGAGTCGATTGGCTGAGAATCCCCGAATCATGGGGCTTCCTCCACCCAGTTGGCTTTTTTGAACAAATACCTCCCCAGAAGATCCTAACCAATCTGCCGTAGTTGAAGGATTTCGTAAATCCAACCATTCGGAATCGAGCTGTCGCACTTTTCCCGAGACATCGGCTTCGTTTTGATTCCATCTTGATGCGGAGATCACCGTGGTCGCTAGGGTAAAGGGGCTGGGAGTTAGGTAAACGCTAAAGTTTGAAGCCTGCAGCTGCTCCCAATTTAGGGCTTGGCTTTGATATCCTTGTAGGGAGAAGGAAAGTGGTTTTTTTGATGAATAGGAAGCAATATTTGCTTTACCAGCTTCGTTTGTAAGCGTATTGGTTTTTGTCTCTTTTGCAGAGATTAGAACTCCAAGAAGCGGTTTCTGACTTTCCTCATCGAAAACAGTCACTTCCTGCGCTTTAGACTGTAAGCAAGCAAAGAAAAATAAGGAAGTAAGTAAAGTGAGTTTCCAGGTGGTCATGGCATCAAAGACCTGCAAAACTAGCGAATACTTGCAAAAAATGATGCTAAAAAGGATGAGTGGCGGTTTTTATTGCCGATAGGAAACCGACTTGGGTTATATTTCCTTTATCAGATTTAGAAATTTGCATCAAGTACATGAGGCAAAGCTGTGGAGCCGAAACGCTTATATTTACCACTTCTATTTCAATGCCAAGGAATGACTGAAAGTGGATAATTTCAAGTCAATCTCAATTTTGTTCTGTACTTTTATGCTATGACAGCGCAAGAATTAAAGCAAGCACTTCCTAATCTAACCGACCCGAAACTTCTGGATCGTTTGCTGGAGAAGGGTCAGTTTTCAACTTTTGATCCGGGAAAAACGCTAATGGAGCCTGGCCAATTTATAAAGGCTGTTCCTTTGGTACTGGAGGGATCTATCAAGATCATGCGGGTGGATGAGGATGGAAAAGAGCTTTTTTTATATTACCTAGAAACAGGCGAAACCTGTGCCCTTTCCTTGACCTGTTGCTCGGCAGCGAGACCAAGTGAAATTAAAGCCATAGTAGAAGAGAAAGCCTCCTTACTTTTTATCCCAATTCAAGTTCATGAGCAATTGGTGGATGAATTCAAGCAATGGAAGGATTTTGTCTCGACCACCTACCAACACCGTTTCCAAGAGATGCTGACTGTATTGGATGCCGTGGCTTTCAAGCGAATGGACGAGCGTTTGATGAACTACATTGTCACCAAGATGAAGCAATTGAAGTCCAATGAATTGCACACCACACATCAAGAAATCGCCAATGAATTGGGGACTGCTCGAGAGGTGATTTCTAGACTATTGAAGCAACTGGAAAAGAAAAAGTGGATTGAATTGGGTCGGAACGTCATCTACATTCGAGACGACTTCGAAGAGTTGATTAGCAAATAATTTGCGGAGTACAGATAGTGATCTGGGTAGGTAAAGCCATTTGAAAGGAATCCCATTTGGTCAATACCTCCTCTTAAATCACCTTGTGGCCAGTGCACCTCACTCAATTCTCTGGGTTTGAAGGTCAAATTTCGTTGTCATGTAACATTTGTCACCGCTTTTGAGGAGATGGGGGCGCTACTTTTGAGTGGTAAATTCTAACTTGTCTCTTGAATGGAAAGTTTTGTGATTATTGGTTTTGCTGCAGCAATTTTGATTGGTATCAGTTTAGGGCTTATTGGTGGTGGGGGATCTATTTTAACCGTTCCTGTTCTCGTTTACATTTTGGGAGTGAACCCTGTCTTGGCCACTGCCTATTCTTTATTTGTGGTTGGGAGCACCTCTTTGGTAGGAGCAGCCACTTACATGAAAAAAGGATTGGTGAATTATAAAACCGCCTTGGTGTTTGCTATCCCTTCATTTATTGCAGTTTTCCTTACTCGAAAATTTTTAGTTCCAGCACTTCCTGATCCTTTATTTTCAATAGGAGAAGCGATGATTACCAAAAATATCGGGATCATGGTTTTCTTTGCATTGATTATGCTAGCTGCCTCTTATTCCATGATTACTGCTAAAAAATGTGAGGGTTGCGATGAAGATGCGCCAGTTTCTTTCAACTTTCCAATGATTGCGCTTGAAGGATCTGTGGTAGGGGTAATTACAGGAATTGTAGGTGCAGGTGGTGGATTTTTGATTATTCCAGCACTGGTTTTGCTAGCCAAGTTGCCCATGAAAATGGCGGTGGGTACCTCTTTATTAATTATTGCAGCGAAGTCCTTGATTGGATTCTTGGGTGATCTTTCTACCCAGACGATTGATTGGCAGATGCTATTAATTTTTACTTCACTATCCATTGTCGGAATTTTTATTGGAAGTGCCTTGTCCAAAAAAATAAATGAAAAAATTCTTAAAACAGGATTTGGTTGGTTTGTGTTACTTATGGGAATTTATATCATTACCAAAGAATTGTTAGCAGTATAAATCTCAATGCAAGAATACATTCAAATCTTCCTAGATGGATATTACGGGTATTGGAATTACCTCAGCTCAGAAATTTTGTACCCCTCTTGGCACAACTATTTCTGGTGGCTATTGGGGATTTCGCTAGTGGTTTGGAGCCTTGAATTGATTTTTCCTTGGCGTAAAAATCAGTCAGCTATTCGAGAAGATTTTTGGCTGGATGGATTTTACATGTTTTTCAACTTTTTTCTATTCTCCTTAATTGGTTACAATGCGGTATCCAATGTAGCCGTTGAGTTATTTAATGACTTCCTAGCGCTTTTTGGGATCACCAATCTAGTAGCATTCCAAATTGCATCTTGGCCGATTTGGACTCAATTCTTACTTCTATTTGTAGTAGCAGACTTTATTCAGTGGAATGTCCACCGTTGGCTGCATTACAGTCCTTGGCTTTGGGAATTTCACAAAGTGCACCATTCCGTAGAGCAGATGGGATTTGCTGCACATCTGCGCTACCATTGGATGGAGACGATTGTATACAAATCAGTCCAATACATTCCACTTTCGATGATTGGCTTTGGGCTGGATGATTTTTTCATCCTGCACCTGGTTACCATTTTGATTGGACATCTCAATCACGCCAATGTGAAGATCACCTACGGTCCGCTCAAGTATGTGCTCAATAATCCAGTCATGCACTTGTGGCATCATGCCAAGGAACTTCCTGCTGGTAGTCATGGTGTCAATTACGGCATTTCATTAAGTCTTTGGGATTACCTATTTGGTACGGCCTATATCCCCAATCAAAACCCCAACGAACGCTTGGGTTTTGAGGATCAAGAAATTTTTCCAAAGACATTTTTCCAGCAACTTACTCATCCATGGAACAGCAAGAAGTAAAGCGTCCCAAGTTTTACAACGACCTGAAAATAGTCGTGGTTTTTTGTTTGCTACTGGGGTTGGCGCCTTTTTTTCCGGAGCCACATCTCTGGGGTAAAATTCGATGGGTAGCAGGTGGAGCAGTTGGGATGGGCACCATGGATTGGTTGGACCTACTTTGGCATGGTGCACCCTGGGTTTTATTGATTCGTTTGGGGGTACTTGCTGTCCAAAAAAGAAGAAAAAATAAAGTTATCTAAGACCTTAGCGTGACTTTTATTACTAAAATCTAGGTCTTGCTGGTCGTAGCTTTGTCAAGCAAAAACAATAACGACCATGTTTAATTTCTTTACTTCCAAAGCCAAAAAATACGAAGATCTTCCAGCTGGACAATTTCACGACTTGATGATTCAACCCAATGCGGTGATCATTGATGTGCGAACAGCTGGTGAATTTGCCGGAGGCAAACTGCGTGGAGCACGCAATATCGATATCATGTCCTCTAATTTTGTATCTCAAATTAAAAACCTCCCTAAGGACAAGACCTACCTCCTCTACTGCCGAAGCGGCAATCGCAGTGGTCAGGCCTGTGATATAATGGCGGAAGAAGGGTTTGAAAATGTAAAAAATCTATCCGGAGGCATCATGCGATGGCCATTTGAAACGGTTTGATTTATTTTGATTAGGTTGATTAGCCTTCCTCTTTTGGGGGAGGCTTTTTTGTTACCGTTTGGACAT
>CANGUK010000027.1 GCA_947457095.1 Cyclobacteriaceae bacterium | reverse complement strand
GGGCCTTGGTCGTGATGCGAATGGAAGCGGATTCGTTCATGTGCGTCTCGTTTACAGGTGCTAATGTAGTAATGTTACTTTAATAAACATTTAAATGTTTTTAAAATAAACATATTTTGAGACAGTAATTGTCGGAAAAGAGAAAAATGAGCGGCAAAACACGGGTGAAAATTCAAAAAAGGGTCGTATTGCTCGTTAAACAGAAAAATCAACCGCTCAGCCAATACCCAAAGATTTTAAACTTTTCTCCCTGTTTATTTGTATGAACAACTAGCAGCTCGTCAGAATACGGCTTGCTCTTTTGTATTACGCCAACTATGAAATACCTTTTTCTTACGATTGCCTTATTTTTTGGAGTGCTTGGCTTGCAGGCCCAAACCTACAGCCTTAAAGGAACGCTTCTAGAGGCAGGAAAATCTCAACCCATTTCTTACGCCAACGTCCTCCTTCTTCGCCTAACTGATTCCACTCAAGTGGCCGGAACCATTTCGGAAGTAGATGGACAGTTTGAAATTTCTTCCATCAAAGAAGGTATCTACCTATTCAAGGTACAGTACCTTGGCTACCAAACGCTGTTTAGAACTCTAGAAATTCAAGCTGACCTGCAACTCGGAACGCTCTCGATTCGAGAAGAAGAGCAGGCCCTATCTGAAGTCATTGTGGCTGCGAGAAGAGCCACTGGCTCCCAAAAAAGCGATACCACCCTGTTTAATGCAGATGCCTTCCGCACCATGAAGGACGCCAGTGCACAGGTATTGATCGAAAAATTGCCAGGAGTAGTCTCCGAAGGGGGCGTACTCCAGGCCCAAGGGGAAAATATCGCCCAAATTCTCGTGGATGGAAAACCCTTCTTTGGAACGGATGTGCGGGCAGCACTTCAAAACCTCCCCGCAGAAGTCATCCAAAGCATCGAGATTTTTGACCAGAAAAGTGAAAAATCCCAGGTCAGTGGGTTTGACGATGGAGAACGCCTCAAAACGATCAACATCATCACCAAAGCCAATCGTCGAAAAGGGCAATTTGGCAAAACCACAGCTGGCTATGGCAACCAGGACCGCTACCTCACTGGTGCCAGCATCAACGCCTTCGACGAAGATCAACGGCTCACCTTTACAGGCCTAGCCAACAATGTCAACCTCCTCACCTACTCCAGCGATGCCGCTACCCAATCCCAGGGCGAAGGTAGGCCGCAAGAAGGCATTGTCACCACCTCCATCCTAGGCCTCAACTATAGTGATCTATGGGGTCCTCACTTCAAAATCACGGGCAACTACGGGTATACCAAAAATGAAAACATTGGACTGGTAAACCGGGTGCGGGATTTCGTGACCGCCGATCAATCGGATGTCACCTACACCGAACAAGCACAAGATCTGCGAACCAACCACGAACATGAGGCAAACCTTCGTTTGGAATATACGCCTAACGATAAAACCAAGATTCTTTACATACCCCGGTTTTCAGCCAATCTGGAAACGGAGAATTCCTCCTTTTTTGGGAAAACAACAGACCAATCCAATCCCATCAACCAGGTAGAAAACAAACGAACCGGTAACTACCAAGACTTTGATTTTTTCAATCGATTCATCGTCAGCCGGAAATTTAATACCCCAGGAAGGTCTTTGACTTGGAGGTCTATCTTCCACCGAGGATGGAATCAGGACGAGTCTGAACGTCTGGCTACCTCGTTGTTTTATCAGCAAACTGGAACCCGAAGCGAAGTCTTGAACCAGCAGACCAGCAGGGGACGTCAAGGAAATCGCTGGGAAACGGGCCTTTCCTACACCGAAAAAATAGGCAAAAACGGGCAGTTGGAAATTGAATACGAAATCGGAAATCGAACCAACGATTCGGACCAACGCGTGTATAACAGGAATGAAGAGGATTTTGGGGTTATCCAAGAACTAGACACCCTACTAACTAATGTCTACTTCAGCGACTACCTCACCCAAGAAACCGAGTTGGGATACCAATACAGCACCGAAAAATTAAAGTTTCAAACCGAACTACAATACCAATCTGCCAAACTCGACAACCGGCAAGAATTCCCAAAATCCTTTCAGTTGGAACGAAATTTTTCCGCTTGGCTCCCTACCCTTCGTTTGGAGTACAAGTTTAGCCCCACTACCAACCTGCAACTCGATTACGATACCCAAACGGCTGAACCCGATATTCGCCAACTCCAGCCGGTCATCAACAATACGAATCCCCTTCAGGTACGCGTGGGAAATCCAGATTTGGATCAATCCTACAATCAGGAAGTTCGACTTCGCTTCCGAAGCCAAAATCCAGACAAAGACACCAACTGGTTTTTGTTTGCGAGTTCCTCCCTCACCAATCGATTTATCAGCAACAGTACCCTGATCGCCAGCCAACCTTTGGAACTTGAGGAAGGCATCACCTTGCAAAAGGGAGCCCAATTGCTCAAACCTGTCAACTTGGATGGCTTCTGGGAAATGCGCTCCTGGGCCAACTATGGGATGCCGCTGGAATTCATTAAATCCAAATTAAACATCAGTGCCGGAGGGGGAATGACCCGTAGACCTGGTCAGGTCAATGACCGAATTGGCTTTACCAATTCCCAGCGCTTGAGTACAGGCCTATCCATTGCGAGCAGCATCAGTGAAAACTTGGACTTCAATCTCTCTTCCCGCTCCTCATTCAACAGCTCAGAGAATACGCTCAACTCCAACCTCAATACGAATTTCTTTCAGCAACGCTTCCGCCTCAATTTCAATTGGATCTTGGGACCAGGCATCATCTACCGCCTTGACTTGAATCACCAGATCAATTCGGGCTTGAATGCAGGTTTCAACACCAATTTTTCCCTAGTGAACATGAGTTTGGGTAAAAAAGTATTCAAAAATCAGCGCGGTGAGGTAAGCCTCATGGTCTATGACTTACTCAATCAAAATGCCAACGTGCGTCGAAACATCTCCGACACCTTTATCGAAGATATCCAAACCAACGTCCTACAGCAGTATTTCATGCTTTCCTTCACCTACAATATCCGACGCTTCAGCAAAGGCATGGATGAAGAAAAATACAAGGAAATGTACCAAGACGAAGAACGTGACTAAGTGAGGCGCTGCTGTTGACAGTCTTTATTTTTTGAAATGCCCTTTGAGTTGCGCCAATTTATCTGCCATGGATCCTTCTGGTGCAGGGGCAGCAACTTTAACCTCCGGTTTCACTGGTTTTTTGACTGCTTGGGAGCCAAAGGGATCTGCTTTTCGACTCAAGGCAATTCGCTTGCGCGCAATATCTACCTCCAAGACAGTGACCTCCACTTGCTGCGCCACTTTCACTACCTCGTTGGCATCTTTGATAAATCGATCTGCCAAGTGGCTGAGGTGAATCAATCCATCCTGATGCACGCCAATGTCAACAAAGGCACCGAAGGCAGTGATGTTGGTGATGATGCCGGGAAGCTTCATCCCCACCTTCAGGTCTGCCATGGAGTTGACCCCTTCCTGAAATTCAAAAACCTCGAATCCAGCACGGGGATCGCGACCAGGCTTGGCCAGTTCCTCCACAATGTCTTGAAGTGTAGGAATACCTACCGTCTCAGATACATAGTTTTGAAGCATAATTTTGGCGCGTAATTCCTCAGAACTCATCAAATCCTGAACGGAGGCCTTCAAGTCCTTCGCCATTTGTTCCACCAGTTCGTAGCGTTCGGGATGCACAGCAGATTGATCCAAAGGATGCTTTGCATCGCGAATTCGCAAAAATCCTGCCGCCTGCTCGAATGCTTTATCTCCCAAGCGAGGAACTTTTTTGAGTTGCGCCCGGCTTTTGAAAGGCCCAAACTCCTGACGGAAAGCAATGATGTTTTGGGCCAATTGAGACCCTAGTCCAGACACATAGGTGAGCAATTCTTTGGAGGCGGTATTGACCTCCACGCCTACCTTGTTTACGGCAGAAATCACCGTATCATCCAAGGAATTCTTCAAGGCTTGCTGGTCCACGTCATGCTGGTACTGCCCTACTCCGATGGATTTGGGATCAATCTTCACTAATTCAGCCAGGGGGTCCATGAGTCTACGCCCAATAGATACTGCTCCACGTACAGTCAAATCCAAGTCCGGAAACTCGTTTCTTGCAACTTCGGAAGCCGAATAAATGGATGCCCCAGACTCATTGACGAGGAGGACAGGGATCGATTTTTGGATGCCTAGATTTTTGACGAAGGCTTCTGTTTCTCGGCCTGCGGTACCGTTACCTACGGCAATGGCTTGCACGGAAAATTTATCCACCAAGGCCTTGACCGTCGCTCCTGCTGCACTCGTCTGCCGCTGCGGTTCGTGGGGATAGATCGTTTCGTAGTGAAGTAATTGTCCCTGTGCACCCAAGCAAACCAACTTGCAGCCGGTGCGAAAACCTGGATCGATGGCCATGACCACTTTTTCTCCTAGCGGAGCGCCAAGGAGGAGCTGTCGCAAATTTTCAGCAAACACGCGAATCGCTTCCTCATCTGCCTTCTTCTTCGTTTGAAGGCGAACTTCCGTTTCAATACTTGGCTTGAGTAAACGCTTATAGGAATCTTTGATGGCTATTTTTACCTGCTCCACGGAAGCATTTCTCCCACCTGTTACAATCTCCCTTTCTACTAAAGCAACTGCTGCTCCCTCTTCCGGAAGTGCATCCAAGAGCAGGAAGCCTTCTTTTTCACCTCTACGCATGGCCAACACGCGGTGAGATGGAGCGGATTTGATGGGCTCGGACCAGTCAAAGTAGTCCTTGTACTTGGCTGCTTCCGCTTCTTTACCTGCAATCACGCGGGTAGCAAAAACCCCCTCCTTCAAAAATAAGTTGCGCAGATTGCCACGCACCACCGCATTTTCACTGATCCATTCCGCAATAATATCCCGTGCACCTTGGAGCGCATCTTCTACAGTTGGCACCTCTTTTTCGGCATCGAGGTATTTGGAGGCTTCGCTTTGAATATCCACCGGATGCTGCGCAAAAATACGCGTTGCCAAGGGCTCCAAACCCTTTTCTTTGGCCACAGAAGCCTTAGTTTTACGCTTGGGCTTGTAGGGCAAGTAGATATCTTCCAACCTCGCCATAGTTTCGGCTTGATCGATAGCTTTTTTCAGTTCGGGAGTTAGTTTCCCTTGTTCCTCAATCGACTTGAGGATCGCCTCCCGACGCTTATCCAATTCCTTCAACTGTTCCAGTCGATCCCGAATAGCTGCTACCTGTACCTCATCCAGGCTCCCCGTGGCTTCCTTACGGTAGCGGGAAATAAAGGGCACGGTGGCTCCCTCTTCGAGTAAGGCACTCGTCGCACGAACTTGCTGTGCGGTAATTCCGAGTTCGGAGGAAATTTTGATTTCGTAATTCATGGGAGAGTAAAGGAATTTTCTAGGTACAAGATACAGTTGGAAATCAAGAGAACCAGTTAAAATGTGCGCTAGGTCACTAAGCAACTGAGATTCTGTGTGTAATTTTATCTATTGATTTGTAAGTTGAACACAGAATGGGTGCGTTTTTAATAAGAAGGTAAATGGATTGGAAGAAAGAGGTTAAATCTTGGGTAGCAATTTTTGCTGTATTTGCATTCTTATACTTTTCGGGCCTACTTCCTGTGATTCAAGGGGCCTTGCAATCGGTGCTGCTGGCAACAGGCCTGATGAAGCCCAGCATCGAGGTGCCCGACCTTACCGACCAAAAGTTTGACTACCGAGGACAGTTTACGGACTCTAAGGGCAATACCGTGGACCTGCAAGAATATCGAGGCAAAACCCTATTTATCAACCTTTGGGCTTCTTGGTGTGGCCCTTGCCGCGCAGAGATGCCCCATATTTCCGATCTCTACGATGCGGTTAAGGATACCCCAGATCTCGAGTTTTTGATGATTGGGCTGGACCAAAACAAGCAGAAAAGTCTAGATTTTATGGAGGGGAAAAGTTGGACCTTTCCAGTAGTCCATGCCAGCTATGGATTGAATGAGAGTTTGCAAAGCGAATCCATCCCCACCACCCTCGTAGTCAACAAGGAAGGGAAAATCGTCTTTTACCAGCAAGGGATGAGCAATTTCAATACCGAAGAATTCAAGGCTTTTTTACGGGGACAATAAATCCCTACTCCAATCAGGTATTCACCTTCCACTGGGTAGCCGAAGAATCCAGGATTTCTTTGCCCCAGATGGGCAGTTCGGCTTTGATTCGCTCCACCAGTTCATCGCAGGCCTGCATGGCTGCTTTGCGGTGTTTGGAGGAGGTAAAAACGAACAAGCAGATTTCACCCACCTTGATCTCCCCGAGACTGTGGTAAATGTGCATGCAGGTCAGCGGGTACTTCGCAAAAATTTCTTCCCGAATTTCGAATGCCTTTTCAAGGGCCATTTCTTCGTAGCAGGTGTACTCGATGGCGATCACTTTGCCTTCTGGCTTTTCATCGGCACGAATTTGACCCAAAAAAATGGAGTGTCCGCCAATGTCTGTTTTGGTGGCATGATTGGCAATGGACTGAGCGATCTTCTCGGGTAAGATGGGGCCTTGCACAAATATATTTTTGGGGCTGCGTACCTTTTCCATGACTCAATTAAGATTTTAAGGCATTGATACCTCCACGAATGGAGAAAATCTTCTTATCGGGATAGGTTTGCTGAAGAAGCTGGGCTGCTTTTTGACTTCGTGCCCCACTTTGGCAGAAAACCAAAATCTCCTCTGCCTCTTCAAATCGATCGAGTTCATCGGATAGGGTGGAAAAAGGTACCTTCACCAAACCAGTGCATTCCAGTGGGGGCTCTTCTCCAGGTTCGCGCACATCCACAAAGGCTACCTCCTGCCCCATCAGTTTCATCGCCTCGTTCCAGGTGAGCTGCTGCGCTCCTTCGCAGGCCAAGGCGTAATCCCGTTGGTGGAACTCATTCCAAGAAGTTGGGATAGCCGATTGGCTTGCTGGATTGGGATGGATTTCCAGTTCCTGAAACTGTGAATTCAAACTATTGAACAGAAGTAGTTTATTGCTAAGAGGCTTCCCGAGACCAGACAACACCTTGATTGCTTCCAGAGCCATGAGGTTTCCAATAATCCCAGGCAAAACGCCTAATACACCCGTTTCTGCACAGGAAGGAATTTCCTGAGGAGCGGGAGGATTGGGAAATACATCGCGGTAATTGCAAGGCTGTGTTCCTACATTAAATACTGACACTTGCCCTTCGTGCTGGTAAATGGATCCATAGACGAGCGGCTTTTTTAAGAGCACACAGGCATCGTTGACCAGGTAGCGGGTGGGAAAATTGTCCGAGCCATCGATGACCAGGTCGTAATGAAATATAAAGGCTTGGGCATTGTCAACTGTAATGAATTCTGGAATCGCCGTCCAATGGATGTCGCTGTACTTTTCTTGAAAGTAGCGTACGGCTGTATCTGCTTTATTTTTCCCTAGGTCCTTTTCTCCGTAAAGTATTTGGCGATTCAGATTGGATTGGGATACTACATCTCCATCGACCACGGAGATTCTCCCTACTCCTGCAGCGGCGAGGTAGAGTAAAACTGGGCAACCCAATCCTCCAGCGCCGATGACGAGCACAGAAGCCTGCTTTAGTTTGGCTTGGCCTTCCGGACCAAAGCCCGGCAAGATCACTTGTCTTTCAAATCTATCCATGGTCATCCTCCGGAAAAAGGGGGTAAAAGGGCGATTTCCTGTCCTGCAGAAATATCGGTCTCTGCTTGTATGATTTTTCGGTCAACCGCCATGCGAAAAGTAAGCGTTTGGAGCGAAGGAAACTGCTGGAGCAACTGCCGTCTAAGCGCCTCCGAAGAACCTGGGTTCTCGATTTCAAGGGAATCTGTGCCTATTTTTTCAGCGAGCATTCCAAAGGCTTTGAGACGAATTTGATCCGGCATGGGGTTTAAACTTTTTTAAAGATAGAAAACTAGTACCAAGTACAAAGTATAATGTACCAAGATGGAGTAGTCTTGAAATGAAATACTGTTGAAATACGATAGAAATAAACCGAGCCTACCTACCGTTGGCAGGCAAGCTCGGTGAAATAGGCAGTCCAGTTGGAAGTTTACTTATTTCACGGAGCCTGCCTTCCGCAGGTAAACGAAGCGAAGTCTATTTCTACTCTATTTCGATCTTATTTCTCTTTATTTTTTCACGAAGCTGCCCGCCGCGGCGGGTATTTCTACTTTATTTCAATCGTATTTCTATATGGCCTTCTAACCCCTACCCGAAAATTAGTTTCAATGCTGCAAAAGCTAGTACAAAAGCCAAGAGGTAGGTCAGGAATTTGGGACTCCATTTTTTGGCCCCAAAATAGGCACCAAGCGCTCCTCCGGCAACGGTGAGCGGGAGAATCATCCAGAGTTGGGGGCTCAACTCTACTTGAAATACGGAAGCACCAAGAAATCCAGCAATTGAATTCACAAAAATAAAGAGCGCACTTACTGCGGCGGTTTCCTTCACACTTGTCCATCCCAAAAGAAGAAGGATCGGAGAAAGAATTATCCCTCCACCAATGCCAATCATCCCAGAAAGTAAGCCGATACTTCCTCCGAGGATAGCAACCATCCAAGGCTGCTGGGTGAATTTGGGTTGAGCGGATACGGGGAAAAGCCCTGCAAACCGCAGCACCGGAAAAAGAAACAATACCCCAAGCACCTGCTTGTAAATCGTAGCATCCAATAAAATCCGCCCGCCAAGGTAGGCTGCCGGAACGGAAAAAATCACCAAAGTGAGGAATAGACGCATGGGAAAGACTGCCGCTTTGCGGTAATTCAAAAATGAAATCAGGGAAACAAATACGTTCAAAATCAAGGCAGATGGTCGAATCTCCTGCGGAGCAAAGCCCATCAAAGCCAAAATCATGAGGTAGCTACTTGCCCCTCCATGTCCTACGGCAGCATACATAAAGGCCGCAAAAGGCATCAACAGGTACAATAAATAGTCCCAATTTTCCATGTTACCAGGGATAAAACGATACCAGAGTTCCTTCCTTCAAGGCTTGTTGATCCTCACCGATTTCGATTAGGCCATCTGCAGATCCAAAGGAAAGGAGGTTGAAGGATTCTTGCCCAGGCATGACCTCCGCCTGACCCCTTACCAATCGCGCTTTGAGAAACACGGTTAGTTTTACCTGCTTTTCCCAGTTGGTGGCCAAGGGGTAACTTCTCGGCTGCTCCCAAGCGGCTGGATTCCCCATCCACTGACCTAGGCTCGGCTTCACATACTGCATGAAGCAGGTCAGCACTGAAGCAGGATTTCCTGGGAGCGCAAATACCAATTTACTTCCTTTCACGCCCGCCAAAAGCGGTTTTCCAGGTTTTTGTTTGACCTTGTAAAACAAGGTTTCCACCCCATTTTGGGCCAGTCCCTCCTTGACAAAATCAAAATCGCCCACAGAAATCCCACCGGTAAGGAGCAGTACATCGGAGGAGGCTAGCGCTTCTCCGATGACGCGAATGACCTCATTGGGATCATCCTTCACTTTAAAAATCTTCACTTCTGTGATGCCAAGTTGACTTAGGTAACCCAGAAGAGCGGGTCCATTGGCATTGTAGATTTGTCCGGGCTGCAAGGCCTGCCCTACCTCCACCACCTCATCTCCTGTGAGGATGATGCTTACTTGAGGCGCTGCAAAAACGGTTACCTCGGCTACTCCCATAGAAGCCAAGAGCCCAATTGTTCCTGGGGTAATGCGTGTTCCTTCTTGAAGGATCAACTGTCCCTGCTCACATTGGGATCCTGCGCGGCGGAAGTTCATCCCTTGGGTTAATTTTTTAAGTTCAAAAAATATACGATCTCCTTCCACGCGAACCCATTCCTGCTGCACAATGGTATCGGCACCCTTGGGAACAGGCGCTCCGGTAAATATTCGAACGGCTGTTCCGGGTTGAAGCGTAAAATCTGGAAAAGTCCCAGCCTGCACCACTTGGGCCAGCTGCCGACTATCTCCCCCATCCTCCCAGGCAAAGGCATAGCCATCCATCCCCGAATTGTCAAAAGAGGGCACCTGCATCGGGGCATGGATGGGGCTGACTGTCCAAGATCCAAGTGCTTTTTGCAAAGGCAATAGCACTTTTCCCCCTAAAAGGGAAAGGCCTTTAAGGATTTCTTTGGCTTCTTGAACGGCTATAAATTCTTTCATTATCCTCCAATGCTGATCATGCTACGGTTTTCAATGGCTTCTGGATTGGCTTGGGTATAATCCGCACCAAACTGGCCTCCCAAAGCAGCATGCTTTCTGGATAGGGAAAGTCGAATAATCGATTCCACTTCCTCTCCCTTTCGGAGGGCACCCAGGAGGTCCAATTCTTCCTTGCCAAAGAGGCAATTTTTGATTTTGCCATCTGCAGTGAGTCTTAGGCGGTTGCAGCTGCCGCAAAAGTGCTCGCTCATGGTGGTGATGAAGGCAAAGGTGCCTACAAAACCAGGTACTTGGTATTTTTTGGCGGTATCGTGCTGCTGATCCTCCAATTTGATTACTTCAAATCGAGGTCGAACCAAATCCAATAATTCGGCGGCAGTCACCACCTTTTTACTTTGCCAGTGATTGCCCGAAAAGGGCATAAATTCAATAAAACGCACATGAATGGGCAACTTTTCAGTGAGCTGTACAAAGTCTCCCACTTCCTCTTCGATCATGCCGTGTAGGGCTACTGCATTAAGTTTGACCCGGAAACCAGCTTGAAGCAGGAGTTGGACGTTGTCCCACACCTGAGAAAACTGATCCCGACGGGTTAATTTGAAAAATTTCTCTGGCTGCAAGGTATCCAAACTCACGTTGATGGAGCGAACCCCTGCTTTTTTGAGCGCTTCGAGGTGCTTGTGAATCAAGACCCCATTGGTTGTGAGGGTGAGCTCCACCGGTAGCGCGGAAAGCTGCTCCAGAATCTCAGGGAACTCTTTCCGTGCCAGCGGTTCCCCTCCTGTAAGTCGTATTTTTTTTACGCCCAAGCCCACGAAAACTTGGGCTAGATTGACGATCTCCTGGGCGCTCATTAGCTTGGACTGTGGCATCCACTCCATTTCCTCCACAGGCATGCAGTAGCTGCAACGGAAATTGCAGTGATCTGTCAGCGAAATGCGCAGGTAATCGTGAATACGGCCAAAACTATCGTGAAGCATACCGCTATGTTAGGAATTATTGTACAAGGTACAAAGTACCAAGTACCAAGTATAGATTAAAATACGAGAGACCTGCCTGCGGCAGGCAGGCGAAATACGGGAATTAAGTAATGTCGAATATCGAACGACAATTGAAGAATGAAGAAGTAGGGAACCATTGAGTTGACTGGAAACCTTCCATGCGGAATCAAAGTCTTATTTCTTGACTCTCGTCCCTTTCTTCTCAAGCGTCTTGCCTGCCTGTCGGCAGACAGGATACTAGCTACTTGATACTTTATACTTTTTAAATGTCGAATATCGAACGCCCAATTTTGAATGCTGAAGTGGGAAAATTAGTTTTTGGTAATCAGCATCATCCCTAATATTGGGATTTCCGAAGTAGGATAATTTACTTCTTTTGGTAGGGGGTGGAGAAAATATACAGCAAACCTACATTCCAAATAAAGTCATCTCCAGGAATACTGGACTTGATTTTTTGGTTGACCAAACCTTGAAATCCGATGGGAAATCCAGGTTTGGTCACCGTAAAGTTGGATGTAGCATAGGTTCCTGAATCGTCGTCCACCTTGAGATAAAAGAGTTGGGGGTTAATCCGCATGTTAAATCCTCCACCCACAGGAATACCAGAAATGACCGTATTTAACGCAATAAAATTGGAGTTATCCGGAGGTATAGGATTGAAACCATGCCCTCGCAGGTAGTAGAGACCCATACTTAGTCGATTGGAGAACTTGTACATGGGTGCTATTTCCATGGCTAGAAATCGCTGGCTAACAAACATGGTTTCTTCTCTTCCATTGACCTTCACAATTCGTTCTTGAAAAATAAAGGCAGGGTGTGCTCCCACGGTAAGGGTAAAGGGCTTGTCTTTGATAGCCTTGTAGCGACCCCAAAATACGAAGGACCAAGGCTTGCCATCCATCCCGAATCGAAGCATGGGATCAAAGGAGAAGCGCTCACCGGACAAGCTCAAATCAAACAATAGTGCAGGTCTACCTAGGGTAAAGGAGGGGATAATTGATACCCCATTGTTGGTGGCGGTAATCACACCACCAAACTGCCCTGTAGGGGTAGTTTTTTCTTGTGCTTGCAGGTGAAAAATTGATGAAAAAACAAAAACAACCAAGAAAAAAACTAGTCTTAAAAAAGCGGAATTCATCTCCTTTTTTAAAAAAGAAAAGGGAATTTGACCTGATAATTGCATGCGAGGCGGTGGTTTGAGAGCCTAAAGATGCGCAAATACCTTTAAATACCGAAGCCATTGATCAAAAGAGGGATTCAATTAGTTGGATTTTTAATACAAACCATAAAAAATTACAAGTTTGGCTGCTTTTACATTTGAAGATGATGTGGATAAAGTTATGGTTGGTATAGAACCAGTACCATTTGCTACTTGTGAAACTGAAGTCCCTTCCAAAACGCTACACCCCTAGAAAAAAATTAATTCGGATCCACATCCACAATCCAGCGCACAGCCCGAAACTCTGGAATGGCCTGCAGGTCTTCCAAAATCTTTGCTAGGCGATCCTTGAATACGGTCTGGGCATCTCCCTGCCGGTCCAATTTGATCAAGGATTCCAACTGGTACAGGTTTTTGATGCGGGCAATACTCCCCTTTTCTGGGCCCAACACAATTTTTTTGATGGGAAGGTTTGCTATTTCCCGATGCAAGGCATGCGCTGCTTTCTCTGCGGTACTGTATACGGCATGCCGGGTGGTGATCTTCACCAACTTCACAAAAGGCGGGTAGTAGAAGGTTTTTCGGTCTTTCAACTCCTGCTCGTAAAAATCCGCATAATCCCCCTGGATCACGTTTTGGTAAAGTTCAGTTTCGGGATTGCGCGTTTGAATCACCACATGACCCTGCGCAGCTCTCCTGCCTGCCCTACCTGCTACTTGGGTAATCTGCTGGAAAGCCCGCTCTCCTGATCGAAAATCAGGGAAATTCAAAATCCGGTCTCCATCCCAAATGCCAACTACCGTCACTCGACCAAAATCCAATCCTTTGGTGATCATTTGGGTGCCTACGAGGATGTCGATTTGGCCAGCGGCAAACTCATCCAAGACGCGTTGGTACCCATACTTGGATCGGGTGGTATCCAAATCCATTCTACCCATCCGTGCTTCGGGGAAAAGTAAGGCCAAGGATTCTTCTATTTGCTCGGTACCCATTCCCTGCGTGCTGAGTTGCGTGCTGCCACAAGCCGGGCAGCTCGATGGGATTTTTTCCTTGTAGCCACAATAATGGCAGCGGAGTTCGGATGCAAATTGATGGTAGGTCAAACTCACGTCGCATTGGACGCATTGCCCCGTCCAGCCGCAATCCTCACATTGCATGACGGGGGCATAGCCACGCCGATTTTGAAAAATAAGTACCTGCTCTTGATTTTCGAGTGCACGTTGAATCTGCTCCCGCAGCACCCGGGTGGTATCGAGTTTGAGTAAGTTTTTCTTCCGGTCCACACCCAAATCCGCTAAGTGGTATTCTGGCAAAGTAGCCTTCCCAAAGCGCTCTGATAATTTCACCAAGCCATACTTGCCCTGGCTGGCATTGAAATAGGATTCAAAGGAAGGCGTCGCAGATCCCAAGAGTGTACGCGCTTGGTGTACGTAAGCCAGCATGATCGCAGCATCGCGCGCATGGTAGCGGGGTGCAGGATCAAACTGCTTGTAACTGGGTTCGTGCTCCTCATCCACAATCACCAATCCCAAGCTATCAAAAGGTAAGAACAAGGAAGAACGCACCCCGACCACAAAGGAGAAACGCCCATTCAATACTCCATTCCATACCTCGACGCGCTCGTTGTCCGAGTATTTGGAGTGGTAGACGCCCATGCTGGACCCGAAGACCTGCTTCAACCTTCCCACCAACTGCGTGGTGAGCGCAATTTCAGGAAGTAATAAAAGGACTTGGGACCCACTGCCTAACGCCTCTTGAATTAATTTGATGTAGATCTCCGTTTTGCCAGCACCGGTGATACCCTGTAGCAAAACGGTCTGCTTGCTTTCAAAGTGCCCCTTGATTTGATCCATGGCCTCCTGCTGGGCCTCCGAAAGGGCTGAAGCTTCTCGCTCGGCAGCTTCTTCGGGGATTCGGTCCACGAGCTGGGTGTAGGATTCCAGTACCCCATTTTTGATCAAGGTCTTCAAGGAACTTTCAGAATCCCCGGCTTCCAATAAACTGCCCTTTGGAAGCCCTTTGACATTCAATTCGGGGCGCTGATGCACGGGGAGGTCGCGCAAAAATTTAAGCAAAATTGCTTCCTGCTTGGGTTTGGATTGCAAGTCTCCAAAAAGGGCCTCCAATGCAGTACTACTCAAATAATCGGCATGAAGGCGCAGCCTCGTTTCCAGCTTGGGGCTGTATTTTTCCTGGACCTTTTCAAAAATCAAGATCGCCTCTTTGGCAACCAAACTCTTGAGGATGGGATGGATGGCTTTCACGCCAAGGAGCTGCTCGCAGTCCTCGTAACTGAGTTCCTCTTTGGTTGCCAAGGCTTCCAGTATTTTCTCCTCACGCACATCCAGGGGATAGGGCGAATTCTCCAGGTCAAATTCGGGATGTAGTTGGATTTTACTTTCAGAAGATAGCCGCAAGCCCGAAGGAAGGGCCGCGCCCATCACTTCTCCGATATGGCAACAGTAGTAAGCCGCCATCCAAACCCAAAAGCGAATTTGTAGGGGATTGACGGAGGGCTGCTCCTCCAAGAGATCCAAAACTGGCTTGGCCTCGTAGGCTTGGGGAGGGCTTTGATGTACCCTGCCGATGATGCCTGTCAGCACCTTTTTCTTTCCAAACTGAACTAGAACTCTACAGCCAATCTGAAGCAGGGGCTGAAGGGACTTTGGTACCTTGTAGGTAAACATTCGGGGAATGGGAACGGGCAAGATGACATCGACGAATTGATTTTCGCCCACAGCATCTGAAAAAGCATGTTCCGGAAATAGCGTGTCCACCAAATTAGTTCAACTGAGGTACCAATGCACGTGCTTCTTCCACAGTGGCCACAGGTCTGCGGCAACTGCGATTTACACATACGTAAATTAAGGCATTTCCTTCGGCATCCCCCAGCTTTCCTTCCAGAAGCGGGACGCTAGCTGTCGGAGATTCTGACCAGGCAACGACTGCGTTTGGAAGGTAGTCCGCTAGCAGCGCCAGCGCTTTTTGCTTTGCACCCTTGCCCACAATAGCAATCTCTGCCGTGGGCACTAGGCTCTCCAAGTAGAAGTTGGCCCAATTGAACAAAAATCCAGGTTCTTTCAAGATCAATTCCTTCATCCCTCCTAGCATACGTGCTGCGATTTTTCCGTAGTTCTCCTCGTAAGTCAGTAGGGCAAGTTGATGGAAACAGCGCGCAAGGATGGAATTGGAGGCAGGGATGACGTTGTCAAAGAGTTCTTTTTTGTTGGCAATCAATTTTTCAGCACTTGGATCACTGAAATAAAAGTATCCATCTTCTGCATCGTAAAAACGTGCCAAAACCACCTCCGCAAGCGTTTGGGCAAAGGCCAGGTGTCGAGACAAGCCACTTGCAGCATAGGCCATCAAGGAGGCCTTGATTAGTGCTGAATAGTCCTCCAGGAAGGCTGGAGTGTAGGCCTGTCCATTCTTGTAACTGCGGTACAAGGTGCCCTCTCGAAAGAGTTTGACCTGCACAAAATCCAAGTTGCGAAGCGCCATATCCAAAAATTCATGATCACCTGTAGCCAGGTAGCCTTGAATCAAGCCCGTATCGATTAGGCCATTCCAGCCGGCCAGCACCTTATCGTCCTTGCCCGGGTAGATGCGGCGATTTCGAGTGCTGAGCAACTTTGCTTTTTGTGCAGCCAGGTTCTCCAGAAAGGTAGGCAACGGAATACCGTGCCGCTTCGCTACCGTTTCGTAGGATTCCACTTGAAAGAGAATATTGACTCCATCTTCCCAGTTGCCCGCTGGCTTCAAGGAATAGAGGTCAGAAAACCAAGCCAAATCCGGGCCCAGTAATGCTTGCAATTCCGCATAGGTCCAGGTGTAAAATTTCCCTTCCACTCCTTCGCTATCTGCATCTTGAGCCGCATGAAAGCCTCCCTCCTCCTGCCCCATTTCTGTGGCAATCCAGTCCTTGGTTTCTCGCACTTTTTCCAGATAAAAGGAATCCTTACTCACCTGGTAAGCTTTGGCATAGAGTTCGAGCAGCTGCCCATTATCGTAGCCCATCTTTTCAAAATGGGGCGCAAACCACTCCCCATCCACGGAGTAGCGGGCAAAGCCACCTCTAAGGTGATCGTAGATCCCTCCCATTCCCATTTTTTGAAGGGTGAAAAATACAGCCTGCTTCAGGTCTTCGCGGGTACTGAGTAACGCGTAATCCAGCACAAAATGCCAGATAGCAGGCATGGGAAATTTGGGGATTCGATTCATTCCGCCCCAATTTGGATCAAACTGGGTAGCGAGTTTGGTAATCACCTCCACGAGTTCGTCCGCATCCAATTCCCCCTCCCCGGCTTGAATGCCGTATTTCTCGGTTTCTTTGCGACTCAAACTCCTTCCAAAGCCTTCGGCACTTTCCGCTAGTTGGTCGGCGTGCACCGCAAAGGCATCCGCTATGCTGCCGAGCAGCTGCTTCCATTTCCCATTGGGAAAGTAAGTGCCTCCGTAAAAGGGTTTCTGATTGGGCATCAAAAAGACATTCAAGGGCCAGCCTCCCTGTAATCCCATGGCCTGCACGGCATCCATGTAGATGTTGTCTAGGTCGGGGCGCTCCTCGCGGTCAATTTTGATGCAGACAAAATGCGCGTTCATGAGTGCTGCAGTTGCGGCATCTTCAAAACTTTCCTTTTCCATCACATGGCACCAATGGCAAGCCGAGTAGCCGATGGATACCAGGATGGGTTTATTTTCTTCGCTTGCTCGCGTCAAGGCCTCTGGACCCCAGGGGTACCAATCCACGGGATTGTGCGCGTGTTGCAGGAGGTAGGGACTTTGGGAATGAACAAGTCTATTTGCGGACATGGTAACTATAGGTTGTAGCCAGGAAACTTAGCGCTGCAGTCTGGATTTTACGTCTTGGATTTCTTCGGAAAAATCAACTTCTCCCTGCATTCGTTCGAGTTTGCTTAGCAAATTTTGAAGGAACTTCCGGTGCGCTTCGGAATCTGGATTGAAAGAACGGTGTGCCAGTTCGAGCTGAATTTTTTGAATTTCGGCTACCTTTTGCTGGGTTTCTGGGCCGAAACTAAACTGCTGCCACTTTTCCCAGATGTAGTGCTCCGCTTCTTCTGAAGGGTGCACTAGGTCCGATTTGTAAAAGCGGTAATCGCGTAGCTCATCAACTAGAATCTCGTAAGCGGGGAAGTAAGTAACCGCCTCCAGTTGTTGCTCCAGCTGTCCACAGAGCACGCGTAAAAGGCTTTTGCTCAACTGATTTTCGGAGATCCCCTCTTTGGTATGGCGAACAGGGCTGAGGGTAAGAATGATCCGGAGATTTGGGTGGAGCTGAGTCAGGAACCTTAAGACGGGTCTTAGTCCCTTTTCCAATTCTTCTAGGGAGGAAAGTTTCTTTTCAAAGAGCGCTGCTGGCTGTTTGTGGCAGTTGGCCACTCGCCTATACTCCCGATGCGTATAAATCCAAGCCGTACCTAGGGTGAGTACCAGGTGGCTTGCCTGCTTCAGGGCATGATGCAAGCGGAGCATTTGGCGGGTGTAGTTTTCTTCCAATTCGGCTTTCGTGGCGCCCTTGATGTCAGAATGAGCTCCATAATGCACAAAAACGCCTTCACGCTCCACCACCCCATCTGGATCCATTTGTGCAGCTGGAATGGCTTGTTTGAGGAGATCTGCCAAGTTGAGCGGATGAAAAAGCGTCCCAAAGGGATTGACAAGCACTTCGAACTTTGCTTCTTGCATCTTGCTGCCGATGGTTTGTGCAAAGCAAGAGCCCAGGCTCACCACCTTGGAGTCATGGCTGATGGGAAAAGGGGAGGCAGGAATGGGAAAATCAATCGACCAACGCATGGGGTGAAGATACTACTAGATTTTTTTCAAGAAGGATATTTTTCCTTCATAAAATGGAAGGACTGTTTGATGAGTTCACGTAGGACTGTTTCATTCACATCCGAAAGCTTTTTAATGTAAACGCAGGAAGCCCCTGTTTTATAGCGGCCTAGTTGAGCAAAAAGGTTCTCGAACTTTGCCTCCATACAGGCCATTAAATAGAGCGAAATAGCTGCCTTTCTGGGAGAAAACCCAGCAATCAGAAATTCTCCTTTTCTACCGCTTGGGTACTGGTATTTGTAGGTTCCAAAGCCTACAATCGACTCACCCCACATCACGGCTTTCTCTCCAGTCTCTTCTTCCATGATTTTTTTTAGAGCCATCGCATCTTCCCTCATTTTGAGAGAATCAGTGGAGAGCAAATACGCATCTACGGAAGCAGCTGTGGGTTGGGTCTTATTTTCAGCCATAATCAGATTTGATAAAGTTCGATTGGCAGCTCATCTGGGTCCGAAAAAAAAGTGAATTTCTTCCCTGTATGTTCATCCACACGAATAGATTCTACCTTAATTCCTAAGTTAGTCAAAGTTTCGACTTCCTTTTGAATATCCGCTACGGCAAAAGCCAAATGTCTAAGTCCACAGGCCTCCGGAGCAGTGACCCGACTGGGAGGATCGGGAAAGGAAAAAAGCTCTATCAGGTAGGTCCCGTTGAGTTCCAAATCCAACTTGTAGGAACGTCTTTCGGCTCGGTAAACCTCCTTAATCGGTTTGAATCCAAGAATTTGGGTATAGAACTTTTTGGAAAGGTCATAATCCGAGCAAATGATTGCGATATGGTGGAGTGCTGAAAGTTGGAGCATAGTTCTGAAAGAAAGGGGATTGGAATAATTCTTATGAGGAACTAGAAGCAAGATAAAGCCATTTAACGAGAACCTTGACTAGTTGGAATCCTGGCCTTTTTCCTTTTTAGAAAAAATCCATGAATTGCCGGTGCTGCGATTTTACTTTTTCAAAGGTGATTCTTTTCCCAAATCCCCTCCCGCAATTCTGCGGGTTTTGAGAAATTGTTAAGACTATCTCCATCAAGCATTTTATAAAAAGAACTCTTAAGCTGCCTTTGGCAGGTAGTCCTTCAATAATTTTATTCACGCTAAGGCGCGAAGACGCAAAGAAACCACGTTTTAAGGTTTTAATCGGAAATCAGACTAGCTCCATCAAACCCTTTGCGCCCTGCCTGCCTACGGTAGGTAGGCAGGCTTATGCGGCTTTGCGAGAATAACTCTTAGCCTGCCTTTGGCAGGTAGTACTTCAATAATTTTATTCACGCTAAGGCGCGAAGACGCAAAGAAATTATGCTTTTTTTCGGAATTCAGGCTAGCCGATGAAAAAACTGAATTCACAGCAGTTTTATAAAATCAACCTTGGATCTTCAGGCTAACCCACAAAAAAAGACTCTCCTTTCAAGGAGAGTCTTTTACAAAACGAGTGGTTGAGTTTTAATTACTTGGTAATGGTAACCGTCTCGGTTACTACTTCCTTGCCATCTACCATCTTGATTTCTTTCTTTACTTCTTTGTTGATCATGCCTGCTTCGGCAGCACCGTGTGGCTTTTCAGAGATGTGTGGCGCGATTACTAGCGCTACGATAGACATCAACTTGATCAAAATGTTCATCGATGGTCCAGAAGTATCTTTGAATGGATCTCCTACGGTATCACCTGTTACGGAAGCCTTGTGTGGCTCAGATTTTTTGTAGTAGATCTCTCCGTTGATTTCCACTCCTTTTTCGAAGGACTTCTTTGCGTTGTCCCAAGCACCACCGGCGTTGGATTGGAACATACCCATCAATACCCCAGAAACAGTAACACCTGCAAGCATGCCGCCCAATACTTCTGGACCGAAGGCAAAGCCTACTAGGATTGGGGAAATCAAGGCAATGGCTCCAGGAGCAATCATCTCACGGATAGATGCTTTGGTAGAGATCTCCACACACTTTTCGTACTCAGGCTTGGCCTTGTACTCCATGATGCCTGGAATCTCGCGGAACTGTCTTCTTACCTCGTTTACCATGTCCATGGCTGCTCTACCTACCGCAGCGATGGCTAGGGAGGAGAAAATAAATGGAATCATGCCTCCGACAAATAAGCCGGCCAGTACGTCGGCTTTGTAAATGTCAATTGCATCAATGCCTGCAATACCTACGAAAGCTGCAAACAAAGCCAAGGAAGTCAAGGCTGCAGAAGCAATCGCAAATCCTTTACCAGTAGCTGCTGTAGTATTTCCTACCGCATCCAAGATGTCGGTACGGCCACGTACTTCCTCAGGAAGCTGGCTCATCTCAGCAATACCGCCTGCGTTATCCGCAATAGGTCCGAAGGCATCAATTGCCAACTGCATCGCAGTGGTGGCCATCATACCGGCAGCAGCAATGGCTACGCCATACAATCCTGCAAATTCATATGCTCCATAGATACCACCTGCCAATACCAAGATAGGTAACACAGTAGATTCCATACCTACCGCTAGACCACCAATGATGTTGGTTGCGTGTCCAGTAGCAGATTGCTTGATGATTGAGAGCACTGGGCGCTTGCCCATGGCAGTGTAGTATTCGGTGATGATAGACATCAAGGTACCTACTACAAGGCCGAGGATGATGGCATAGAACACGTCCATGTTGGTGAATTCATATCCACGGATGGAAAGTGTCTCAGGAAGCATGTATCTCACGATGAAGAACGAAGCGATACCGGTAAACACGATGGAAGACCAGTTGCCCATGTTCAATGCTTTCTGTACATCTCCTTTGTCATCCTTAATGGTCACAAAGGCCATTCCCATGATGGAGAAGATGATGCCTAGACCTGCCAATACCATTGGCAATAGGATTGGGGCGATACCGCCAAAGTTGTCTACAGATACGATCTCACGACCCAATACCATGGTAGCAAGGATTGTTGCCACGTAAGAACCGAACAAATCGGCACCCATACCGGCTACGTCACCTACGTTGTCACCCACGTTGTCCGCGATAGTGGCTGGGTTACGCACGTCATCCTCAGGGATACCTGCTTCTACCTTACCTACTAGGTCAGCTCCTACGTCAGCAGCTTTGGTGTAAATACCACCGCCCACACGGGCAAAAAGTGCAATGGATTCAGCACCTAAAGAGAAGCCTGCAAGGACCTCCAATGCTTTTTCCATTTCCATTCCATTCACACCTGCACCTACAGATACAACATAGAGTTGGTAAAATACGATGAATAGTGATCCTAAGCCCAGCACGGCTAGACCTGCTACACCAAGACCCATGACAGATCCTCCAGTGAAGGATACCTTTAGGGCATGCTTTAAGCTGGTACGAGCTGCCTGCGTGGTACGCACGTTGGCTTTGGTGGCGATCTTCATGCCGATGTATCCTGCAAGTGCAGAGAAAAATGCTCCAATAAGGAAGGATACTGCGATAATTGGGCTAGAAGTAGGCACCAAGGTCCCGGACCAAGCCAAGACGATACCTGCGATTACAGCAAAGTAGGAAAGAACCTTCCATTCTGCTTTCAAAAATGCCATGGCACCATCGGCAATGTAGCCAGAAAGTTCCACCATGTTTTTATCCCCTGTAGGCTGCTTGGTCACCCAGGCAGACTTTACTGCCATGATGAGTAGGCCTACCAGTCCCAGCGCAGGGACTAAATAAATCAGCGCTTGTTCCATAAACTAGTCGGATTCAGTGTTAGAATTTCTAAATAATTCGCAAAGATACGATTTATACCCTTCTTGCCAAGTTCAATTTTGTCCCCTTTTTTTGATTTTTTTAAGCAGGGAAAAAGCTGGAATTCCAAGTTGAAAACACTGATTTCTTAAGCGTCGGCATTTATTTCCTTGAAAATGAATTGTCTAGTAGTTGGAAATTGGGATTCTTGAGGCGAGACTGGAAAAAATTCAAGAAAGTTCTAAATTTGCCTCCCTGAATCGGGGTGTGGCGCAGTCCGGTAGCGTACACGTCTGGGGGGCGTGTGGTCGCAGGTTCAAATCCTGTCACCCCGACTTGATTACCAAGGAGTTACGAAGTCAAAAATCGTAGCTCCTTTTTAGATTTAATTTAACTTACCACAAGGGGTGCTTTTTTGAAAAGTTTAAAACGCGGATTGAAGAACTTGGGAGAGAATTGAACCTTCTATCCTTGCTTCAAAAACCGAAAGTTAGATAAATCCCACCTCTACTTGAAAAGGAAAAATCGGTTGGAGAGAGATTTGGTAGTTTGAAAGTTTCTCTAACATCAGTGGTTCAAGTAAAAAAAATGAATAGTTTAGTATCAAGTTAACTTAAACACTATGAAAAAAGTAATTGATTGGTTCAAGGAATTTTGGTTCGTTTGGTTCTTCCTCCTATTGTTTTACGTGGGTTTACGAATTTCAGGGTACGATATAAAAATTGTTGAAATTGATAAAAATGATAATTTTTCAAAAAAAGGAGAATTGAACTAATGATTTAAAATCCCAATTTGTTGAATAATTAAAAGTCCCACTTATTACCACCTTATCCAAAATAATTCCACAAAAAATGAACGGATTTTATTTTAAAAAAATTGAAAAAATATAATGGAAAATTTAAAAGAAGGATTAGAACTCTCCTTACACAATGAAGGAACATCAAAGAAATCGAGAATAATTAGTGTGATAATTTATTTGATAATTGGCATTACTTTTTATTCAATCTTATCACCGTCTATTGAAAAGATAATATTTTATTTCAACCTTGAAAATACATGGGAAGGGCATATTATTTCTTATTTTATTAGCATTTTCTTAATAATGTTAACTTTGGTTTCACCTATTATTCTCACCTTTACCCTTAACCAAGAAAATCCAGGTGTATTTTATTTTAAAAATAAATTGATAGTGTTTCGTAATGTTGATGAGGGTGAAATTGAAATCCCTCTTCAGATGATAAAAAGAGTTTTACTCTACAACAAAGATTCGGTTATCATAAAATATCATGAAGGATTTTTAGATGAAGTGGAATTACCCAGATTAAAAAAATCAATACCATTAGGGGAATTTCTATTTAAATTAAACAAAAAATCAAGAATAGTCGGACCATCACTCATTGATGAATTGAATAAAAAACTCAATTGAAGGATTAAACCATTTCCTGAAATCTACCACATTCATTGTCCCAAAGGATTTATGACACTCTATCAGGGTGTGGTATAATTTCAATTTTGATACCCTCTAAAATTCACAAATTTTTTCCATCATGGGGGGGGGGGCATAAAACTTAATCAAATCCTCTTTATCGAATGGATTTGGATTGAGATGAGATTTTAAAAGGGTGTTTATTTATCAAAAAAATAAAATTACTCTTTAAATCAATCAATCTGAAAAGCCACCTCATTCCGGCGATTAATCACATCCCAGGGGGCGTTGTAACCCATAAATAAAAGGGACCCTTTGGTGCGGATGTTGTTTTTTTGGAGGACCTCGGTTAGGATTTGGGCATGTTTTGCGATTTTCTCATCGGAACTGAATCCCCCGAATCGCAAAACGGCTAGCTTCATAGAATCTTGACTTACCAGAGAAACTGCAGTGGAGTTGGGTGAAGGCAGCTCAGAAAGTTGGTACTGGCTGGGCATCACAAAAGACATGGATGCTTCCGTATCGGACATATTCATGATCACTGGAGCGGTCATGGCAATCTTCTGTTTTTGTTGATTTCCACCAAAAATGTAGTTGGCTACTACACCGAAACCATTATTCCCATTGGTATCGTAGCGCTTGCCGCCCAATTTGGTTTGTGCGAGAATCATTTGGGGATACTCCCTAATCTCCACATCCCCCAAGGTTTTAATGACTTTATAGTTGGGAGTTTCGATGCCTTTAAACCGAAATGAGAAAAAAGAAATCACGCCACCAAGAATGATTACGCTACCTGCTATCCAAATAAGAGTTTTCATATATACGAAACCAATGGGGAGGAAAAAAAGTTTGAAAAGAGATGGAAGGTTAGAAGCGGCAATTGATTAGGGGCCGGCTCAACGTTTGACTTTTTCCTTGGCTTCGGTTTTTTTCAAGGTTTAACTCCTATTTTTAACTCGCCTTACCGAGTAAGCCTATCCATATCTTCTTCCTTTATGAAAAGTCAACTACTTGTTTTACTTCTTTTCTCTGTTATTTCTTCGTGCAGTATTTCTTTGGAAAAACCCGCACTAACAGTACAAGACATTGATGGAAATATTTATGAAACAGTAACCATTGGAGAACAGGTTTGGATGGCGGAAAATTTGAATGTATCCAAATGGGAAAACGGAATGGAAAACCCCTACTGGATTCAATCCATCTCAGGTAAGCTTTATTATTCAAAGGCTTTTTATGAATTATTGTGTCCAAAAGGATGGCATGTCTCATCAAAAGACGATTGGGAAAAATTAATTCGCTACTTGGGAGGGGATTTGAAAACGATTGGTAAGCAACTTAAAAAATCAGGGATTAAGGGATGGAACGGGACTAGTAAAAAAAATATTGGATTTAACGCAGTTCCCAATGGAATAGATTTTTGGGAAAACAATACTTTAAAGGTAATTAAGCAGGATTCTATCGCAGTATTTTACGCTGCTGATTATTCTCTTTCCTATCCAATTTTATCGACCTATACCCTCAAAAATAACAGTGACGAACTAATTTTTTCATTAAGTTCCCAGATACAACTAAATAATTATGTGAGCTCACGCTTTAGTTGCCGATGCGTTAAAGACAATTGATTTTACTATTTGTGTGATTATATCCTTTTTATAGACAAAGTCTCTGATAAACATCCACTTCACCATCCAATATTCGGTATCCCTAATTTTTTCATATTTAAGCAGTGGGCTTTAAAATTTAGTGGTTCCCCAATCTAGCCGACAGACGATTCCTGAACCATCTAAATTTCAAAAACCCAAATTGAAATTAGTTGGGACAGGTACCCCATTTTGGTTTGTTTTGGGAGCTTAAGGCTGAGCCCATAGAAAACTGCTCTGGTTCGGACTTTATCGAAGTCACACACCATTTGTTAATTGATTGATTGAACAAGGAATTAGAAAACATCCAACTCATGTCTGTTACCTTACTTACATTCCAGTTAGCAATTGGTTGGTTGAAGGGTGAGTTTTGAAACATACCTTTCATATTTTTTACATAGCTGACATCCCAAATTCCAATTGGCTGATTGAATGCTGTATTAATAAACATCCATTTCATAGTGACCACATTGCTGACATCCCAATTCGCAATGTTTTGATTAAAGTCTCTGTTTAAAAAAAATCCTTCATCATTATCTGTACTCAAATCAGTAACTAAGGAAGTACATAATTTGGAAAGGTCAGCACCCTGCTTTATTCGGGTCCGAAGTAAATCGTTGTCTACAACTTCGAATTCAATTTCATTTACTTTTCCTTTTTGGCCTACCTTACATTTTTCACACTTTATCGTAATTCCATTGGAATCAAGATATAGTTGGGAAGTGCTGGATTCACTAGTTATGAACGAGCAAGAAGTAAGGAATGCGAGTTGAATTACAAAAAAGAGGGGAAAGTTTCTCATTTGATAAACCTTGTATGCAGGGATGAAATATAACACTTCTTTAATTGGATTGAACTCATTGTGGGTGTTCATGGAGTAAATATTGAGTAAATCTATTTTTACTTTTTTACAGGTATGGATTGCCTTTTTTTTAGAACAATAAACTCTGGATCAAGCGGAAATTTTGAACAATCGATTGGG
>CANGUK010000026.1 GCA_947457095.1 Cyclobacteriaceae bacterium | reverse complement strand
GCAAATCAAGTAGCTATCGAGGATTTTATCCATTCGATCCAAGATAAATTAGTAGCTGATCCAATAGTTTGGATAGCTTACCCAAAAGCAAGTTCCAAGAAGTACAAGTGTGCCTTTAATCGGGATACTGGTTTTGGGATTCTGGGTCAATATGGATTTGAAGGAGTTAGACAGGTAGCAATTGATGAAGATTGGAGTGCCTTGAGGTTCAGAAAGGTACACCACATCAAAAACATCACCCGAAAAGAAAGTTTCGCACTCACCAAAGAAGCGAAGGAGCGGACAAGCCAAAAAGGGAATTGACCTAATTCCGTATATCTCCTACAACAACTTTTCATTTTCCTAGTGACGCGTCGCGTCTAAGCCATTTTTCTTCTCCAGATTCTCCTCCAAGGTGATGGTCAATTTTTAATAGATAACGAGGGTAAATTTTACCTTTGTTATTAATACGAGGGTAAAAAATGATAAAATTTACCCTCATAATGCTTTTCGAGAGTAAAAAAATCATAATTTTACCCTCATAAAGTTTGCGCGTGTACTTTTTTACTCCTGTCATGATCCATTTTAATCGTTCGATTCCCTACAATACCCTTCCTCCGCTTCCCCCCAAGGTGGATTTGGAGACCAAGGCAATTTTACTGAAAGTTATTTCAGCCAGTAGGGGACTGGCTAAATTGAACGGAGCCATTCGGAAATTGCCGAACCCCACCTTGTTTATTGATACGATTCATTTGCAGGAAGCAAAGTCGAGTTCGGCCATTGAAAACATCCTAACCACCCACGATGACCTGTATCAAGCGTTGGTCTCGGAAACTGCTTTTGAAAATCCTGAAACTAAGGAAGTACTTCGGTACAAAGAGGCCCTTTGGTTGGGTATGGAACGGATGAAATCTCGGCCTTTTTTGACTACCAACTTATGTATTGAATTGGTACAAGCAATTAAGGGAAATACAGCTGGGATTCGGCATGGAGAAGGTACTACTTTGTCCAATCCTTTTGGGGAAGTAATCTATACTCCTCCGAGTGGGGAAGAAGTGATACGAGAGAAGTTGGCTGCTTGGGAAAAGTTTGTAAACGAGGAAACTAGTCTTGATCCTTTGATCAAGATGGCCCTAATGCACTACCAGTTTGAAGCCATTCACCCATTCGCGGATGGCAATGGACGTACGGGGCGAATTCTACTTTTTCTATTTCTAAAGCAAACTGGGCTCTTGGAGTTGCCAGCGATTTACCTCAGTGAGTACATCATTCAGCACAAAGCCGACTATTACAGTCACCTCCGAGCCGTAACCGAGAAAAGTGATTGGGAGGGGTTTATTCTTTACATATTGGACATGGTCGAGCAAACTGCAAACCATGGCTTGAAGAGGATGGATCAGGTGATGGATTTGTTAAAGGAGACGAACGAACAGGTTCGCATGCGCCTGCCCAAAGTGTATTCTAAAGAGTTGGTGGAGCTTATTTTTCGTTTACCCTACACCAAACGGCAGTCTTTGACCGATGTGGGCCTGGGAACGCTAAAAACAGCAGGCAGTTATCTCAGTGCCTTGGAAAAAGCTGGATTTTTGACCGCTAAAAAAGTAGGGAAAGAAAAACTTTACTTGAATACGGCATTGATGCGTATTCTTGAAAATAACGCTCTCGAATAGGTAAATGCAGACTTCTTTAGATCTGCTGCAAAGGAAATGAAAGGTTGCCTAACGCAACTTTTCGTTTTCCTGATGACGCGTCGAATCGCGGACATTTTTCTTCTCCAGATTCTTTTGCAAGGCTTCTGTTAAGTTCACGCCAGTTTGGTTGGCTAGACAAATCAGCACCCAAAGGACATCGGCCATTTCGTCGTCGAGTGCACGTCCTTTATCCGATTCTTTGAAGGATTGCTCTCCATAGGTGCGGGCCATGATGCGTGCCAATTCCCCCACTTCTTCCATTAATAGGGACATGTTGGTCAGTTCATTGAAGTAGCGTACACCTACTGTCTTGATCCAGTGATCTACTAATTTTTGCGCTTCATTGAGCGTAAGTTCATTTTTTTCCATAAGTTCAATCCGCTTTCAACTATAGAGCCGCATAGTTTATGAATCCCAAACCTAATTCAATCCAAGAGTACTTTTCTTGGTTTCCTCCTGAAATTCAAGCCAAGTTACAGCAAATGCGCGAAATCCTGCGCCAAGCGGTACCTGAAGCAGAAGAAGTGATCAGTTACCACATGCCAGCCTTCAAGACCTCAGAAGTACTGGTGTACTATGCCGCTGCCAAAAGCCATCTGGGGTATTACCCTACCGCTTCAGGAGTGATTAATTTTAAAGAAGAATTGGCTGGGTATGTAACTTCCAAAGGAGCGATTCAATTTCCGTACAACCAAGAATTGCCAGAGCAACTTATCTGTGATATTGCGCAGTTTCGTGCCCAAGAAGCCGTAGAACGGGCCGCTGCAAAGAAGAAAAAGAAACTCAAGTAAGAATTCGAGTTAAGGAGGCTAGGAACGCATCTACCTCTTCTTTGGTGTTGTAAACGTGCGTGGACACGCGAATCGCATTCACTTTTCCTTCTGGAACCTGACGAATCCGAAATCCTGCTTTTCCCAGTTCATTTCCACAAACCTGGTAACTCATATTTTTTGGACGGAAGGTGAGGAGTGCTATTCGGGATTCTTTTTCCAACGGAGTTAGGATCTCTAGTTTGCTGTTCAGTTCCAAAAGCCCATCTAGCAGGTACTGATTGAGGGTTTGCAAGCGAGTTTCAATGCGGTCCTTTCCAATCTGGTCGTGGAACTCCGTAGCGGCCACCATGCCAACTGCAAGTGCCTTACTCTGCGTACCGTAATCAAATCGTCGGGCGGAGGGGACATAGCCTGCGAGGCTAGGGGGAGTCGACGTCATGTCCCATCCTGTATCCGAATGTCCTCCTATCATGACGGGTCGCAGTTTTTCCAAGGATTCTTCGCGTACGTAGAGAAAAGCAGTTCCACTAGGGCCCAACATCCATTTGTGGAAGCATCCTGCATAAAAATCACAGCCCATTTCAGTTAGATCCAAGTTAAAGGTACCTGCTCCATGCGCCCCATCAATGGCTGTGAGAATCCCTCGTGATTTAGCTAGCCTACAAATCTCCTGAATGGGAAATACCAATCCCGTCGTGCAGGTCACATGTGGGATGGCGATCACCTTGGTTTTGGAATTGATTAATTTTTGAATCTCGTTCAAGTTTTCAGCTTGAGTTCCCTTTGGCTCAAAAGTCCGAAGCACAATTCCATCGTATTTGGCCCGATTGAGCCAAGGAAGGGCATTACCTGCATGTTCATGGGTCGTGAGGATGACTTCATCACCAGGTTGTAAAGCGATGCCCCAAGCCATGATATTGATGCCCTCGGTGGTGTTGTGGGTAATGGAGAATTCGGTGGTTTTGATGCCAAAAAATTGAGCCAACTGTACGCGTTCTGCATCTGAGCTGCCATACTCGCCACTGGTATTGATATCCAAACTGCTTTTTTGGAGTGCATCGAGCACCGAAAAGGGTGCAGGACCAAAGGTCCCATTGTTGAGGTAGGTACGGTTGTTCTGAAGCGGAAACTGCTGGCGAATGGCTTTCCAGTAGGCTTCTTCCTCCAGGTTTGATTTAGGAAAAGGAGCTCTGGTAGTATTTGGAAGGGCAAATGCTGCCAATCCAGGAAGGCTTAATCCTAGCCCAAGGTGGTGGAGAAAAGTTCTTCTGCTTGCCATAACGATCGCATTGAGAAGGAAAATAAGAAAAATTGCTGGGATCCCGCTACTTTTTCCACAGTTGGTGGCGATTCCCAGTTTGGTGGTGCTGTTCCTCCAAAGGTTTAGTCTAAGGCCAATTCCAAGTTGACACAAGGCGGGACATCTTCCTCGTAGTGGCTGACATAGATTACAGCAGTAGGAATACGTAAAAAGAGGTCCTGAAGCGTGTTTTTAAATAACTCTCGCTGTTGTTCGTCCAAGCCCTGAGAAGCCTCATCTAGGATCAAGAGTAGCGGTTTTTTGATCAGTGCACGTGCAAGCAGGGCCCAGCGTTGTTGCGCCAGGGACAGTTCAAAAAAGTACTTATCCGCCAAGTCCTGGACCTGGAATACTTCCATCCAAGCAAATGCCAAGGCTTCTTGTTCGGGAGTTACTGATTTGAATAGTCCTAGGGTATCGAAAAGCCCGGAGAGAATGACCTTTCTCAGGCTCTGGTTTCGAGGAAAGTAGCGGCTGAGTTCGGGCGCCACAAATCCAATGGGTTTCTTGAGTTCCCAAATACTTTCTCCCGAACCCCTTTTCTTTCCAAATAGGGAGAAATTCTGGGAATAGGCCTGAGGATTTTCTCCGATTAGTAGGCTGATTAAGGTTGATTTTCCGCTTCCATTTTTTCCCCTCAACCGCCAGCGCTCACCGGACTGAATGTTCCAGCGGAGCCGATCAAGGATAAGGGTCTGCCCATACCGAATCGAAACTTCCTCCAAGGTCACCACTGGCCCTGAATAGACAGGGTAGTTGGATAAGGTAGGGAGGATTGGGGATAGGTCCCAGGAATGGATTGGAGTAGGCCTAGTTTGTGGATCATACTCCTTGCGGTCCCAGGTTTGTAGGCCTACTGAATCCTTCAAATAGGCGATATGCGTGATCTGATCGGGTATCTCCGAGGAGGTAGTTGTAAGTAGAACGTGGATGTCGGCCTGGATGCAAGCCGCAAGAAAATCCCCAAAGGCCGCTCTACTTTCCTGATCCAATCCGGTGAGGGGCTGATCCATCAAGTAGAGTAGGGGCTGCCGCAAAAGACCTGCTGCCAGAGATAGCCGGCGTGTTTCTCCATTGGAAAGCATCAATAGGGATGCATCCAGAAGGTGATGTAATCGCAGGAGTTTAGCAACTATTTCAATTGTCCAGGGGCCTTTTCGGGTGGCTGAAATGGATTGGAGGTAGCTGCCAACGGTGATGGTGTCATTGACATCGGCACTATTGAAGCGTTGTTGGTAGTAGAAGTTCTGTAGGCCTGCCTTATTTCGGATGGGGTAATCCTGGGAGACCAGTGCAATCAAATCTCGGAAACTATGCACTTGGCCTGCTTGACTTTGTTGCTCGGTATAGTCTTTCGCAAAAGGAGTTTCAAGGCTTCCTTGTTGCAGCAAAGTCTTCCCAAGTAGGGTTTCCAATATCCCGGTTAAGGACTTTCCAGAATCCCCATATACTGCCCACTGTTCCCCTTTCTTCCAAGTAAAATTAAGTTTCTCCCCAAGAGTTGTCCCTCGAAAATGAACCTGTGCATCGGCTAGTTGGATGAGGATAGGATTGGACATGGGGAGAAAAACAGGTGCTAATTCCTTGCTAAATCGGTTGTTTTGGTACGTATTATTTTTTGCTAAACCACTCGAAGTAATTTGATATAAAAAATTGATTAATAGATACTAATATATCTTTATATCAAGTAAATTTAATCTATAGGATAAGGAATAAAGACAAAGCTGGTAAAGGCACCATCCATCACGAATAAGCAGCAAAATTCATCCGCATCCTTGTAGGCTTGGGTGAATTCTTCCACCGCTTCTTCAGCGATTAATCCCCGCTGCACAAACTCATCGATGTAGGTGATGAAGTAATTCCAATCTAGATCCTTCTCCGCTTTCCCAATAAGGATTTTCCCGATGGGTTGCATCTCTTTCGATATGGGAAAGATAGGGTAGGCTGAGAAGCCCTTGGAGCGAACCTGGTAAGAGGCTTCCTTCAGCACATCGCAAATTTTGATAAAGTCCGTGGTAATGGTACCAAGGTATTTACCACTCAATTCGGGGTCATTAAAATCTGAGATCATGGCTTTAGGCTAAGGCGTACAACATTTTCAACATGGTAGGTTTGTGGAAACATGTCCACGGGCTGCACCTGATCCACCTGGTAGAGTTCCCCTAGCAAACCCAGGTCTCGAGCCTGTGTGGCAGGGTTACAGGAAACGTAGACAATCACGGGAGCAGCAATGCGAAGCAGCATCTGGATGACCTTTTCGTCCATTCCTGCGCGCGGAGGATCGGTAATGATCAAGTCTGGCTTAGCATGGGCTGCCATAAATTCATCGTTCAGGATGTCTTTCATATCCCCGGCATAGAAAAGCGTGTTTTCGATGCCGTTCAACTTGGAATTTAGTTTGGCGTCTTCAATGGCTGCTTCCACATATTCCACCCCAATCACTTGTTTGGCTTGTTTGGCCACAAAATTGGCAATCGTACCCGTACCTGTGTACAAGTCATAGACCACCTCATCTCCCTTGAGTTGGGCCTGATCTCGCACTACCTTGTACAATTCGTAGGCCTGTGCGGAATTGGTTTGGTAGAAGGATTTCGCTCCAATGCGGAAGCGAAGGCCTTCCATGGCCTCCTCGATGTAGGGTAAACCTGAATAGGTGACCAAATCCAAATCGTGGAAGGTTTCATTGCCTTTGGTATTGATGACGTAAAGCAAGGAGGTAATTTCAGGGAAACGCACCTTCAAAAAGTCCATCACCTTAGAAATTGACCCTGGGTCATTTTCTCCAAATTGGACAATAACCATGGTCTGTTGAGTGCTCGTAGTACGGATGATCAGGTTGCGCAACAATCCCACCTGATTCCGAATGGCATAGAAAGTTAATCCCTCTTGCCGGGCAAATTGGCGCAATTCATTTCGTACTGCATTGGAAATACCCCCTTGGAGGTAGCAATGCTCAATGTCGATGATTTTGTCAAACATCTTGGGAATGTGAAAGCCCAAGGCATTTCGTTCAAACTCTTGGTCGGAATTAATTTCCTCTCGGGTTAACCAGCGGGAATTGGAAAAAGTAAAATCCAGTTTGTTGCGGTAGTATTGGGTTTGTGCCGAACCGATAAGGGGAGCCACCTCCGGAATGGGAACTTTGGCGATCCGCTGAAACTGGTCTACTACCTGCTGTCGCTTGTATTCTTGTTGGAGATCGTAGGTGATGTGCTGCCATTTGCATCCACCGCAGGTGCCAAAGTGTGCGCAAAAGGGTTCGATTCGGTCCTTGGAGTAACTATGAAAATGAACGGCTTCTCCTTCCATGAAGGAACTTTTGCCTTTTGTAATCCGCACATCTACCACATCGCCTGGAGCGACATTGGAAACAAATACTACTTTGCCTTCGTGGTAACCTAGGCATTTGCCTTCGGTAGCGATGCGTTCAATGGTCAATTGGGTGATGACCTTGTGTTTCATTTTTCGGGACATGGCCGTAAAATTAGGAAAAACGAAGGGATTTGGACTACCCAGTTTCTCGTGGAGGTGCCTCTTTTCTCAATACTTTCCCAATCCGTATTGTTTCTAGTCATTTTTCTATCTTTATGGGCAAATGTCGGATATGAACTATACGAATAAAGTGGTGGTCATTACAGGTGCCACCTCAGGAATTGGGGAAGCCTGCGCGGCTGTTTTTGGAGCAGCTGGGGCGAAACTGGTGATTACAGGAAGGAATGCGCAGAAGTTGGAGGCCACTTCAGCCAAACTTCAGGCGATGAATCTCACCGTGCTTCCCATTCTTGCAGATGCTGGGTCTGAAGCCGATAACAAGCACATGGCAGAGCAAGCGCTTGCTCGATTTGGGCGAATAGACATTTTGATCAACAATGCTGGCATCTCCATGCGGGCCTTATTTCAGGACTTGGATTTGGAGGTGTTTCGAAAGGTAATGGACACCAATTTCTGGGGAACAGTCTATGCCACCAAGTATTGCTTGCCGGCCATTTTAGAGAGCAAGGGTTCGATTATTGGTATCTCTTCGATCAACGGCTACAGAGGAACTCCTGCACGTACGGCCTATACGGCAAGTAAGTATGCAATGAATGGATTTTTTGAATCCTTGCGCACTGAAGTCATGAAAAAAGGGGTACATGTCCTGGTGGTAGCTCCAGGTTTTACGGCCTCCAATATCCGAAATACTGCACTGACTGCGGATGGGAGTTCCCAAGGAGAATCCCCCCGTGATGAATCCAAGATGATGACTTCGGAGGAAGTAGCCACCCATATTCTTCGGGCTACGAACAGCCGAAAGCGAGATTTGGTGTTGACTGCCCAAGGGAAGTTGGCCGTGTTTTTAAACAAATGGATTCCAGGTATCTTGGACGGTATCGTGTACAATCAGATGGCCAAGGAAAAGGACTCACCTTTTCAATAAATCTCAATCTTAGGTTACGCTTTTTAAATGTATCCCACTACTCGGTACATCAGTAAGCCTAAAAACTCTTTAAATAGGATTTGCCAGGTTTGGAGTGAACCTAAACTTGGATAAATCAATGAGGGTAGGTCGTATTTGAGGTCATGGCTGTAGTAATCTACTGGAAAAGGGATGGTTTGTAACCCTACTTTGTCAAAGCATTTTTTCGATCGAGGCATGTGAAATGCTGAGGTAATCAACACAAACTCTTGTTGCGTAGGAATTTCCTCTTTTTCTAGAAATGCTTTAGTAAAAAGTGCATTTTCTCGCGTATTTAGGCTTTTCTCCTCAATCAAAATGTCCTCTTCCGGCATTCCTGTCATGATCAAAAAGCGTTTGAGTAATTCTGCCTCAGAATAGGAATTGGTGGGATTTAATCCCTGCCCACCGGTGATCAGGATTTTTTTAATCTTACCCATGCGATACAGTTGCAGGGCATGGGTAATCCGGTCAGCCCCTCTTCCAAAAAAGGTTCGGTCAGAAGCGGTTTTATTGAGGTTGGTGACTCCTGTCAGAACAATACCGATTTCAGTGGAAGGAATTTCGTCAAAGGATTTGTATGGGGGTTCCCAAGCCAATAAAGCCAGATTGGACAGAAATGGATTGGAAAATAGGAGAAGGAGCACAATTCCTGCTCCTAGGATTTTTCTTCCAGTAGACTTGGGTGTGAAAAAGAAGGCAGCCAGCAGGAATAGAATTACCAATGTAAGCGGCATGACCAAAAAACTTAGAAATTGAGAGAAGTAAAAAAACATATCAAATCAGAATTGCTTGGAAATACAAAGTTTTCTTGAAATCGAAAGTTAGTAAAATTCAACTGCTACTTTTCCAACATTTTTACCCGTTATAGGTGCATATTTTTAATTTTTGTTCGTGAAAAATTCCTCCAGAAAGTTAATTTTGAGAATGCCTTCAGACCATCCCAACCTGATTCCTTTTTTAGAAACTTTAGCGACCCAATTGGAGGGAACACTCCACTGGGATCGCCTCACCCAAACGCTCTATGCGACTGATGCGTCGGTGTATCGAGAAGTTCCTCTGGCGGTGGCTTTTCCCAAAACGGAAAAAGACATTCAGAAATTGATTCAGTTTGCTTCTGAAAATGGCACTTCCTTGATTCCAAGGACAGCAGGTACCTCGCTTGCAGGACAATGTGTAGGCAATGGCATCGTGGTGGATGTGTCCACCCACTTCAATCAAATTCTTGAAATTAACGCCGACGAACGCTGGGTACGAGTACAGCCTGGGGTGGTTCGGGATGAGTTGAATCGTTTTTTGAAGCCCTATGGCCTCTTTTTCTCACCGATCACTTCTACCGCCAATCGTGCGATGATCGGAGGGATGGTAGGCAACAATTCCTCGGGTACAACCTCGATTGTATATGGGGTTACTCGGGACAAAGTAATTTCCCTCAATACCATCCTGAGTGATGGGAAAAAGGTAGTATTCCGAGAACTTTCTACGGAAGATTTTAAGCACAAGTGTGGACAAAAGGATTTGGAAGGGAATCTTTACCGGCAGGTCTGGGAAGAACTCGGTCAATCCGAAACTCGAGCAGAAATTCATGCTCAGTTTCCAAAAAAGTCCATACATCGACGGAATACGGGTTACGCTGTGGACGAATTGCTTAAGGCTTCGCAGTTTGAAGGAACAGACAATTTCAATTTTTGCAAACTCCTGGCTGGTTCTGAAGGTACCCTAGCCTTTACCACTGAAATCAAGTTGAGCCTAGATCCACTTCCGGATCCGATAGAAATTGTGGTGGCTGCCCATTTTGAATCCATTCATGAAAGCATGAAGTCGGCCCAAGTGGCGATGAAGCACGAGGTGACTGCCGTGGAGTTGATGGATAAAATCATCCTAGACTGTACCAAAGAAAGCATTGAGTATTCCAAAAACCGCTATTTCGTGGAGGGAGACCCCAAGGCGCTGTTGATGATCGAGTTTCGAGGAAAAACACTGGAAGAGGCAATGGCCAAGGGTGAAGCCTTGGTAGCAGACTTGAAGGCCGCAGGCTACGGTTATGCCTATCCGATTATTGAGCCTGAGAAAGTGGCTTCTGCCTGGGCCCTTCGTGCAGCAGGACTAGGTCTTTTGGGGAATATTCCTGGCGACCCGAAGGCGGTGGCATGCATCGAAGATACTGCGGTGGATATTGAAGATCTGGCAGATTACATCGATGAATTGGATGGAATTTTGGCAGAATTTAATCAAAACCCTGTGCATTATGCCCATGCGGGGGCAGGAGAGATTCACATGCGTCCCATCCTTGATTTGAAAAAGGCAGAAGATGTGGAGGAGTTTTATCAGATTTCTCTAGCCTCAGCCAAACTGGTTAAAAAGTACCAAGGTTCTCTTTCTGGGGAGCATGGGGATGGACGAGTGCGAGCCGCATTTATCCCGCTGATGGTAGGGGATAAGAATTACGAACTCTTTCGACGAATCAAATACACCTGGGATCCTTTGAATATTTTTAACCCAGGGAAGATTGTGGATGCTGCTCCGATGAACCAGTTTCTTCGCTACGAAATTGGCATGCATACGCCAGATCCAGAAACGGTTTTTGATTTCTCAGCGGCTGGAGGGATTTTGAGGCTAGCAGAGAAATGCAACGGGTCTGGAGACTGCCGCAAGCTTCCTGGTTCGGGAGGCACCATGTGTCCATCCTTTATGGCTACCCGCAACGAAAGGGATTCGGTTCGTGGACGTGCGAATACGCTTCGGGAGTTTCTGACGCTAGATAAAAAAGAGAATGCCTTCGATCATCCGGAGATCAAGGAAGCTTTGGATTTGTGTTTGAGCTGCAAGGGTTGTACGGCAGAATGCCCTTCTAACGTAGACATGTCCAGCATGAAAGCCGAGTTATTGTACCAATACCAGAAGACCCATGGGGTACCTTTGCGGTCAAAAGCATTTGGGCACATCAATGAATTAAACCGACTGGGATCCTTGGTTCCGATTGTTTCTAATTTCTTTTTAACCAATTCCCTCACCGGAGGTCTTTTGAAAGCGTTTTTGGGAGTGGCTCCCAATCGTAATCTACCGGAAATTAGTTCGGTGAGTTTGCGTGCTTGGTATAAAAATAACTATGCCATCCTTCCTGCACCAGCCAAAATGATCAAGTCTGTGTACTTTTTCGTGGATGAGTTTACCAACTACAACGATACCCAAATCGGAATCAAGGCCATTTCCCTACTCAAGAAGTTGGGCTATGAGGTCATGGTAGTCGATCACGAGGAGAGTGGGCGATCTGCGCTTTCCAAAGGATTGCTGCTCAAAGCAAAAAAGCATGCCGAAGCCAATGTGCGCGTATTTGAGAAGTTGATTGATGGGAATACGCCGCTTATTGGCTTGGAGCCATCCGCAATTCTAAGTTTCAGGGACGAATATCCACGAATTGTGGGTCCTGAATGGGTGGAGAGCGCCAAGAAACTAAAGTTTCACGTGCAGTTAATCGATGAGTTTTTGGGCAAGGAGGTTGCTGCAGGCAATATCAAACCAGATGAGTTTACCACCCGAGCCGAAAAAATCAAGTTGCATGGACACTGCCATCAAAAGGCACTTTCTTCGCTTTCTTGGACTCAAAAAATCCTCTCCCTTCCCGTTAACTATGTGGTAGAGACTATTCCAAGCGGCTGCTGTGGCATGGCTGGATCCTTTGGTTATGAAGCAGAGCATTACGAAATATCTCAGCAAATTGGAGAGATGGTCTTATTTCCTGCTGTTCGAAAGGCTGAGGTAGATACGCTTATTGCAGCTCCTGGTACCTCTTGTCGACACCAGATAGCAGATGGTACAGGTAGAAAGGCTTTGCATCCCATTGAAATTTTGTGGAATGCGCTGAAGCGCTAAGCCAACACTAGTCCATTCTTTTCCGCTTTCATTTTTTCTAAGATTGACAATTTGTGTCAAAAAAGTAAGCCGCCATTCAAATTGGAGGTAGGGATTCCTATATTCGAACTCATATTTTTTTTTTCCAATGGCAAAACCCTTTCTACTATACAGATCTTCAGCAGGTTCGGGGAAGACGTACACCCTTACTTTGGAATACCTCAAGTTGGCCTTGAGGAATCCCCATTCCGGGTATCGACAGATTCTGGCGGTGACCTTCACCAATAAGGCCACTCAAGAGATGAAGGAGCGGATTGTGGAGGAATTGAAACGATTGAGTCAAGGGGTCAATCCAGCTGAATTCTTGGATCAGGAATTAATGGCTCAGTTGGATTTGGATGAACAGCAATTGATGGATCGTGCGCGAGTGACGCTTCTTCATGTGCTGCACGGGTATGGTCATTTTGCAGTGAGCACCATCGATTCCTTTTTTCAAAAGGTAATTAGATCTTTTGCTAGAGAAATGGGACTGCAAGCCAAGTTTGACTTGGAAATGGATACCGATGCGGTCTTAGATAAGTTGGTGGATCGAATCGTGGAAAAGGTTGCTGAGGATCCGGCATTGCGAAATTGGTTGATAGACTATGCCGAAGAACAATTGTTGGATGGTAAATCCTGGGACATCCGTGTAGGAATCAAGGGACTTGGCAAGGAGATTTTTCAGGAACGGTTCAAGGCATTTCGCGCTGTTTTCCAAGAAAGTGTGGGACAGGAGGGATTTTTACCTGAATTGAAAGCACAAATAGCTCGTATTCGTCAGGACTTGATTGTGGAGGGTAAAGCGCAATGGCGGCAAGCAGAGGATATTCGAGTCCAATTTGGATTGGAATGGACTGATTTCAAAGGGGGGAGCAGAAGCTTCGCTAAAAAATTCGGAAGCTTGGGTGATCCCAAGATGCCATTTCCAGAACTTACGGCTAACATGCAGCGGGATTTACCCGAGGTGAGTAATTGGTTTGTAAATAGATCCCCACAGGAAGGGGCTATTAGTGGCGCTTTTGAAGCTGGGTTGGGGGATTTGCTCCTTTCTTGGCCCGAAAAGTTGAAGGTTTGGAATACGTTTACCTCCCTTCAGAAGAATCTCAATGCGTTTGGGGTTTTCCGAAACCTACTTTTGGAATTGCGAGACCTGAAAGATGAGGAGGGGATTTTATTGATTTCAGATGTGAATGATTTTTTGGCTGAAATTACTCGGGAAAATGAAGCTCCCTTTTTGTATGAAAAAATTGGAAACCAGTACCAACACTTTTTGATCGACGAGTTTCAGGATACCTCTGAATTCCAGTGGTCGAGTTTCAAACCTTTGTTGCAAAATACCTTGGCTTCTGGAAATACCAACTTGCTGGTAGGGGATGTCAAGCAATCGATCTACCGTTGGCGAGGCGGAAAATTAGAGCTTTTGCTCTCCGAAGTGCAAGAGCAGATTCATCCGGATTTTGTGGAAGTCAAGAATCTAAGCGTCAACTACCGCAGTTTGCCAGGCATCATTGCGTTTAACAATGCCGTCTTCCAGCAATTACCTGGATGGATGGAACGGGGCATGGAAAATTACTACGAATTGGATCCGGAAAATAAGTTGTCGCTTGCCTTTGAGGGCGTAGCACAGGAGGTACCTAAAGCAAAAAAAGATGCCTCATTCCAAGGGAAAATTCATCTAGAGTTTGCAGAAAAAAGTAATGCAGAAAAGGTCCAGGAAGATGATAGCGAAGAGGAAGAAGGCGTGGAACCGGATGTTTTGGATAAGCTTCCCGAGCTGGTGATGCAATTGCAGGATCAGGGGTATGAATTGCGTGACATTGCCTTTTTGGTCCGTACTAATGGACAGGGAGCTGTTTTGGCCGATCGATTTATGGAGGTGCAGCGCGAACAAGTGGGTACAGACTACCGCTTTGATGTGCTTTCGGAAGAGTCTTTGTTTATCGATAAATCCATTGCGGTCAAATGCGTGGTTGGGTTTTTGACTTACTTGAGTGATCCTTCTGACCGAGTGGCGCTAAAAACCCTTTGGCAATACTATGCCTTGGTTCATAACATTCCCCTGAGTCACGAACTATTTTATGTTAGGGGCTTACCTCCCGAATTACAAGAAAAGGAAAAAGAATTGTTGGCTAGGCGAGCTAGTTTCCAACAGATGCCTTTGATGGAATTGGTGGAGCAGGGCCTTACTTTTCTTGGCTTGACGCAGAAGCAACAGGATCTCAGTTACGTTTCCGGCTTTAAGGAAGCGGTGTTTGACTATGTGAAAAAGAATCGAGCGGACTTACTTGGCTTTTTGGATTGGTGGGAACTCAACAAGAAGAAGCGCACCGTAAAAATTCCTGAGGACCACGATGCGATGCGAATTTTGACCATTCACAAGTCCAAAGGACTTCAATTCAAGGTGGTCATTATGCCTTTCTTAGATTGGGGAATTGTCTCCTCAGGTCTTCAAGCACCAATCTTATGGGCTCCATTCGATACGGAAAATGGAGTGCAGACGGTCGTTCCTTTGACCCATCAATCACTCTTAAAAAACAGTCATTTCTCAGGTGCCTACGATGAGGAAGTTCGCTTGTCCTATTTGGATTCGCTCAACATGCTTTATGTAGCCTTTACACGTGCCGAAGAGGCCCTTTTTGGATTTGGAACCTTTTCAATCGTAAAAAGTAAAAAGGAAATTTCGCCTACTCGAACAGGAAATCTCTTGTATGATATGTTTTCGGGAGGATTCCAGTTCCTGGAAGAATCTGCTTCCTCTTGGAATCCAGAGACACTGACCTTCGCTTGGGGAAATTGGCCTAAAGCCAAGGAAAAAGAAGGCGATAAAGTTACAATTGTTCCTCCGCTTCGCTGGGAATGCATGGACTGGAAGACTAAGTTGCAAACTAAAGCGTATCCCTGGGATTTTTCCCCTGAGGGCATTCATGCCCGAGAGCAACGAGATTTTGGGGTCATTATCCACGCTATTTTGGCCGAAGCAAACGGCATGGAGGATGCTTCACGATTGGTGAAAGAGTATTTCCAAGAGGGCAGATTGGATCTAGAGACTGCTGTCCAAGTAAAAGTGAAACTCGATCAAGTCTTCGCAAATCTTGAGGTACGAAAATGGTTTGATCCAAACTTTTCATCCCTGACCGAGCAAGGGATTCTACTTCCTGGGGGAGCTCAAAAGCGTCCTGATCGAATTCTTATTGGAAAAGATGAGGCAGTTGTGATTGATTTCAAAACGGGAATCAAACGTGAATCTCATGCTGATCAAGTATATGAATACATGTCTTTGGTGAAAAATTTGACCCAGCTGCCTGTCAAAGGATACCTCTGTTACCTTGAACCTACTGAAATTATTGCACTATGATCCCTTTTTTGAAAGAAACTGCTCAACAGCTTTTAGACTCTGGTAGGGATTTGAAAGACCTTCGGGTGGTATTGCCCAACCGTCGCGCAGGCCTATTTTTCACCAAGTACTTGGGGGAATTGATCGAGCAACCTGTTTGGATGCCTGAGGTGGTGACCATTGAGCAGCTGGTGTACCAGTTGGCAGGGAAAACCCCCACAGACGAACTTACTTTGGTGTTCGAATTGTATGAGGAGTACCGCACCCTTCAAAAAGATGCGGAGCCCTTTGATCGATTCTACCATTGGGGGGAGTTGATCTTGAAGGATTTTAACGATTTAGATCAATTCTTGGCTCCGGTAAAGCAGGTGTATGCCCACTTGGCAGAAATCAAGGAGTTCGAGTCGGATTTGAGTTTCCTTTCCGAAGAGCAATGGGCACTAATCGCACAATTTTGGAAGGCGTTTGAGCGTCAGAATGAAACAGAGAAAGAACGCTTCCTTAAGTTTTGGCAAATTCTGGGATCCCTTTACGAAGGATTTCAGGCACGATTACAGACTTCTGGCATGGCCTATGGGGGGCAGTTGTATCGACAAGTGGCATCAACTACGGAGGCCATCGCTAAACCCGACAAGCAATTGATTTTTATTGGCTTCAATGCGTTTACCCTTGCCGAAGAAAAAATCATTACTCACTTCATTCAAACTTTTGGGGCTGAGATTTTTTGGGATGTTGACGCGTATTATTTGGAGGATCCCCTGCAGGAGGCTGGGTTGTTCTTCAGAGAATACATCAACGAGAGTAAAAAACCTGTATTAGCAAAAACCTTTCCCGATCGAATTCCTGATGAAATCAAAAAGAAAGGACCACAAATTCATACCCATTCCATCCCCTTAAAAACGAATCAGGCCAACTTGGTGGGCAAATTGCTGGAGCAGGTGGGATCGAATGAGCCGCTGGAAGAGACTGTCATCATTCTTCCTGATGAGCAGTTGCTTTTTCCGGTTCTTCATCAGCTGCCTGAGGCGATTACCAAACTCAATGTGACCATGGGCTATCCCATGCGCAATGCGCCGATTTATTCCTTTTTGGATGCGGTATTGGATTTGCAGCGCCATTCAAAACTGAAGGAAGGGAGGGTAACCTTTTACCATAAATCGGTTTTGGATCTCTTAGCTTATTCCTATTTGCAGGCAGAAGATGGAGCGTGGGCAGCGGAAGCGGCTCAGAAAATCCAAACTGAAAATTGGATAGATGTACCCAAGGAGTTGATTTCCAAGGAGAGCACGCTATTTGAATTGGTGTTCAAAAAGGTATCGGGAGATTCGCTTATCGATTACCTAATTGCGATTATTGAGTATTTAGCAAAGGAATTGCAAGAAGATCCTACTCAAAAAAGCTACTTGTTTCAAGCGTTCAAGCAGCTGAATCGGGTGAAGGAGATATTCAGTGCTTCAGGCAGCAAAGGCCTAAAAGTTGAGTTCCTTCTCAGCTTATTCCGAAAGCTTTTTCGCGATCTCAAATTACCCTTTGAAGGGGAGCCGCTTCAAGGACTGCAAGTGATGGGGGTATTGGAATCTCGTAACCTGGATTTTAGACGGGTGATTATTTGCGATGTAAATGAGGGAAGTTTTCCTCCTGGAGGAGGAATTCAATCCATGATTCCAATTAATCTGCGAAAGGCTTTCCGACTACCTGTTCAGGAGCAAAACGATGCCATCTATGCCTACACCTTTTACCGCTTGTTGCATCGCGCTGAGGAAGTGCATTTGATTTATACCACTGCTGGAGAGCAGGGTAAGGCTAATGAAATGAGCCGCTTTATTCAGCAGATGCGGGTAGAATTACCTATTGCAAAACCAGAATCAGTTCTGGTTCCTGTAAATCTCAGCCCGAATCCACCCATTACACTTGCCAAGACTCCAGCAATGCTGGCTAGTTTGGCTCGATATTTTAAGCCCTTGGGAGAAGGGGAAGCAGAAAAGAAATTTTCGGCATCGGCACTCAATATGTATTTGGATTGTAGGCTACGCTTTTACCTACGCTATGTGGCCGAATTGAAGGAAAAAGAAGAAGTGGTCACTTCAATTGATCCCACGACCTTCGGAACACTGCTGCATAGAGGGATTGAATTGCTGTATGCGCTCCCTGAAGGGCAGACATTTCGAGAATTGGATAGCCACCAAATAGAGCGCTTATTGCCACAAGTACCCCGTGCTGTGGAACAAGCCTTTCGGGAACTGTACAAAAAGGAGGAAGGAGAGGAGCTCTTGCTCACTGGGCAATTGCAGATTGCTCGGCAGGTATTGACCAAATACATTGAGGCCGTACTGGCTTACGACCAGCGAAATGGTGATTTCAGAGTGATTGGTTTGGAAAAAGAACACCTGGCACATCTTTCGATTGAAACGGAGAATGGACCCAAGGAAGTAGCCCTAGGTGGGGTGATAGATCGCTTGGATATCAAAGATTCCATGGTTCGACTGTTGGATTACAAAACAGGTAAGGATACCAAAAAAATTCCTTCCATCGCTTCCCTATTTGATCGGGACGATAAGAAAAGAAACAAGGCCGCCATGCAAACTTTTCTTTACGCCTTCTTCTACCAGTACCAACATCCAGAAAACCAGCTCCCCCTAAAACCGGGGATCATCAACATCAAGGAAATTTATTCCCCGGACTTCAATCCCTACCTTCAATTGGATAATTCGGAGGTTGTTGATTACCGGGAAATTTCTGAGGAATATGAACAAGGACTACGTGGACTTCTAGAGGAAATTGTAAATCCTCAGGTGACTTTTGATCAAACTGATGACAAGAAAAAATGTGTGTATTGTGCCTATAAGGAACTCTGTGGAAGGTAGAATAATAGACCACAAACTTGCCTCTAATTCTGACTTGGCATCCTCCTAAAAAGGGTAGGGGAGACCCAAAATTCAAGTCAAGATTTTCCCAACCCAGCAGGTATTGAATTCGATTTTTGGCCCAGTTGTTGATTGGAATTATTCACAAACCGCTAGGGTTAGGTTAGAAAAAGTAAGGCATTGGATAGTGCGAATTAGGAGCATCAAGCGCTTGCATTTGCCTTTGAGGTAGCAAAGATTGGAAGTGTATAGACCTTGGATGGAATTCAAAATCAATTTAAATAAATAGTTTTTAAATTGATATTTAAGTAACTGATTTTTAATTGACTATGGTTCATTTATAGTTGCCTAAATTAGATATATCTAAAAAAATTAGATTTATCTAAAATTAAAAAAAACCTATAAAATCCCCTCTTTTCTCCACGGTTTTCTCCTTTCTGCCTCTTGTAATTTTTTAAAGGGCAGTACCAAGATTTTGAGCCGCTAACTCAAAATGAAATGGTATTGGCTTACCTCGTTGACTTACTCATTTTGTCCATGTTGTAGTCATAGTTTAAACCAATATTTTGGGATCAACTTAGTTTGGAAAAAGTGGTAGTTGGGAATTAGAATGGAGGAAGTTTTTTGAGCTTTTTTGGAGCCTCAAGTCTTTCGGATTTTGCTTTCTTTTTCCCCCTCCAGGGTTGTTGATTTTTTAGGTAATCGTTTGGTGGATGTCTGCAGGTTTGCTGCTTGCTAGCTCTGGGAACTTCCTCACTTTTGCTTACTTTTTTTGCTGGAGCAAATGCAGGTTTTTGGCGCATCCTTTGAATTAATTTCCTTATTTTTGAATCTCTGAATACGACTATGGCAGGACAGTCCGGTACGCGAAAGCATGTCTTCTCAAAAAAAATAGATGCCTTCTTCAAGGGATTAGCAGATGCTTGGATTTTCGTCAAGCGATTTTTCCAAGAGGTATTTGTTCCTCCCTATGAATTCAAGGAAGTCATTCACCAATGCTACCGTATCGGTGTAGAGTCCTTGCCCTTGATTTCTCTAACAGGATTTATCGTTGGGATCGTATTCACCAATCAATCCCGCCCTTCCTTATCAGAGTTTGGAGCTACTTCCTGGCTTCCATCCTTGATTGCTATTGCCATTGTTCGAGCCATGGGTCCCTTGGTTACTGCCTTGATTGCCGCAGGTAAAGTGGGATCTGGAATTGGAGCCGAAATAGGATCCATGAAAGTGACGGAGCAAATTGATGCCATGGAGGTATCGGCTACCAATCCCTATAAATTTTTGGTGGTAACTCGTGTACTGGCCACCACTTTAATGATTCCGGTATTGGTGATGTACACTGATTTTGTAGCCCTGATGGGTGCTTTCATCAATGTCAATGCCAATGAACTCGTAAGTATCTCTACTTTTTTTGCACAAGTTTTTAGCTCAGTTACCTTCCTAGATATTTTCTCTTCGATCATCAAATCCATATTTTTTGGATTTACGATTGGAATGGTAGGTTGCTACAAAGGATACAACTCCTCCAAAGGAACGGAAGGGGTGGGTAGAGCTGCAAACTCAGCAGTAGTTATTTCGATGTTCCTCATTTTTATTGAGGAGCTGCTTTCGCTTCAAATCATCAACCTTTTCCGAATCAAATAGCCATGGGTAATCGAGAAAAGGTGGTGGTAATTCGAGATTTGTACAAATCCTTTGGGGAGCTTGAAGTCTTGAAAGGGGTGGATTTGGATTTATACCGTGAAGAAAATCTCGTGGTTTTGGGTCGCTCTGGCACAGGAAAGTCAGTGTTGATCAAAATCATGGTAGGGCTTTTGCAGCAGGATAGCGGGAGTATGGAGGTATTTGGGAAGGAGATTTCTAAACTTGGAATTCGGGATTTGAATGAAATGAGGCTAAAAATTGGTTTTTCATTTCAGAACTCTGCCCTGTATGACTCCATGACCGTTCGCGAAAACATGGAGTTCCCGTTGGTTCGCAACATCAAAAACCTTACAAAAAAAGAAATTAACCTTCGTATCGAGGAACTTTTGGAAGCCGTGGGACTTCCACAAACGATCAATCAAATGCCTTCTGAATTGTCAGGAGGTCAAAAAAAGAGAATTGGTGTGGCCCGTACCTTAGTGCTAAACCCAGAAATCATGTTGTACGATGAGCCTACGGCTGGTCTGGACCCAATTACCTGTGTAGAAATCAATAACTTGATCAATGAGGTTCGGGAGCGATACAAAACCACCTCCATTGTGATTACCCATGACCTTGCCTGTGCTAAGCAGACCGGAGACCGTATGGCAGTCCTTTTGGATGGACAATTTGGTGCTTTGGGTACCTTTGAAGAAGTTTTTCCTCATGCTGAAGATCAGCGAATCAAATCATTTTACGATTATAACTTTATTCATTCATGAACCCAGAAAATAAACGATCCGTACTCGTAGGCCTGTTTGTCTTGATAGGCATAGTCATACTTGTCTTAGGCATCATGACCTTGGGTGGGCAGCAAAAGAAGTTTGTCAAAGCCATCCACGTAAAGGCGGTATTTGATGATATTGGAGGGCTTCAGCCTGGAAATAACATTTGGTTTTCTGGTGTAAAAATCGGCACGGTGCGAAAGATCAACTTCTTTGGGGATTCTCAAGTGGAAGTTGAAATGAACGTGGAAGAAAAAGTAGCCGAGTTTATTCGTAAAAATTCAAAAGCAACGATCAGTTCAGATGGTTTGATCGGAAATAAGATCATCGTCATTTATGGAGGTACCACAGATTATCCTCCTGTAGAAGAAGGGGATAGATTGGAAGCCATCATGCCTTTGGATACAGATAAAATGATGGAGACCCTGCAAGTCAATAATCAAAACCTAGTAGATATCACGAATGACTTGAAGGTTTTGACCAGCAAAATTGCTGGGGGAGAAGGGATTGTAGGGGCAATGCTGACAGATTCTGCTTTGGCAGTAAATTTCCGAACAATCTTGTTCAACTTAGAACGCGCTTCGACAAATAGCAACAAGATGATTGCGGATTTGAACACCTTCTCGCATAAACTCAATCAAAAAGGAACTTTGATGAATGATTTGGTGACCGATACTTCCATCGTTCCAGATCTGAAGGCGACCATAGAAAGTCTTAAAGTAACCAGCGCCAATACCCAAGCGCTTTCCAAAGAGTTTGCAGGCATCACCGATAAGCTCAATTCCAAAGACAATTCTTTGGGTATGCTCTTGAACGATCCTGAGTTTGCCAAATCCTTGAAAAAAACCATCGAGAATGCCGATTCAGCTTCTTACAATTTGAATAAAGGAATGGAAGCCCTCGAATACACTTGGCCTTTTAACAAGGGTTTCAAAAGAAAAGCAAAAGCTGACGGAGGAAATTAAATTCTATTCACTGAATGCTGAGCTTCATTTATTTTCCTTTGAAGCTTAGCCTTTACCATCCCCTTTTCTAGGTAGTTTCCTATCCTTCATTTATTTCATTTCAGTACAACTTAATTCACTTTTACAGCGATGCAAGCGATCAATCCTACCACCACCTCAGCCTGGAGTAAGCTAGTTGCCCTTTCACAAAAACATCAAAATCTCAGCATTTTAGAGCTTTTTAATCAAAAAGATAGATTTGAGCGCTACAGCCGGAGCTTTGAAGATATTTTAGTAGACTTTTCAAAAAACCGCATCCCAGATGAGGTTTTTGAAGCCCTACTCCAGCTTGCACAGGAAACAGCCTTGCCCCAGGCTATAGAAAGCATGTTTACAGGGCAGGCGATCAACCAAACCGAAAATCGTGCAGTGCTGCATACTGCCTTGCGGAATCGATCCAATACCCCAGTCCTTGTGGATGGGCAGGATGTAATGCCTGAAGTGAATCAGGTGCTCTCCCAAATGAAGGCCTTTGCAACGAAGATCCACCAAGGAACTTGGTTGGGCTACACCGGAAAGCCAATTACTTCGCTGGTCAATATTGGGATCGGTGGTTCTGACCTTGGACCTGTCATGGTCACAGAAGCCTTGAAAGCGTATCAGCATCCTAAGTTGAAACTGCATTTTGTGTCGAATGTGGATGGTACCCATATTGCGGAAACCTTGAAGGAGGTAGATCCAGAGACCACACTATTCTTTATTGCCTCCAAAACATTCACCACACAGGAAACCATGACCAATGCGCATTCTGCGCGAACTTGGTTTTTGAAGCATGCCCAAGATGAAAAAGCGATAGCAAAGCACTTTGTAGCGCTTTCGACCAATTCTGATTCGGTACGTGCATTTGGGATTGATCCACAAAATATGTTTGCATTTTGGGATTGGGTAGGAGGCAGGTATTCCCTCTGGTCTGCTATTGGACTTCCCATAGCTTGTGCCATTGGCTTTGATCGATTTGAAGAGCTGCTCTCAGGAGCTCATTCCATGGATCTTCACTTTAGAACTACTCCGCTAGATCAAAATATTCCGATAATCTTGGCTTTGGTAGGGATTTGGAATACCAATTTCTTAGGAGCCAGCTCCGAGGCGATTCTTCCCTATGACCAGTATTTGCACCGTTTTGCTGCTTATTTTCAGCAAGGCAATATGGAAAGCAATGGAAAATACGTAGGTCGAGATGGGAAAAAAGTAAACTACCCAACGGGACCAATCATCTGGGGTGAGCCAGGTACCAATGGACAGCATGCCTTTTACCAATTGATTCACCAAGGAACACATCTCATTCCTTGTGATTTCATTGCTCCAGCACGCTCGCACAATCCCATTGGAGATCACCATGTGAAGTTGCTATCCAACTTTTTTGCACAAACCGAAGCACTGATGAAGGGCAAATCCCTTTCTGAGGTCGAAGCCGAAATGCGCAAAGCAGGCAAATCCGAAGAAGAAATCCAACGAATTGCTCCACACCGTGTTTTTGAAGGAAATAGACCCACCAATTCCATTTTGGTGAAGCAAATTACGCCTTACACGCTAGGTCAATTGGTGGCACTTTATGAACATAAAATAGCTGCCCAAGGAATAATTTGGAATATTTTCAGCTTTGATCAATGGGGAGTGGAACTTGGAAAGGTACTTGCGAATGGTATTCTGCCTGAGCTATCAGACCATGCGAAGGTAGAATCACATGACAGTTCTACGAATGGACTAATCAATGCCTATAAATCCATGCGATAAATTAGAGTTAACACTTTTATTTAAAACCAAAAACCCTTGAAGTAAAGCGCTACTTCAGGGATTTTTTGTATGGGGAACAATGATTTGCACAAGAATAAATTTGGAGAAATAGAATTTGTGTAATTGTTTTCAAACAATAGTCTCTTTCAGTTAGTTACACTTCAAACACGCAGTCTATGAAAGAGCTCCTCGAAATAAAAAAGACGAATGGAAATGGAAAAAGTGAGAAGAAAAACTTATTCCAAGATCCAAAGCTATTGGTGAAAGATGCTGTATTTGTTCGTCACGAGGGGAGTTTGGTGAAGGTGAAATTTGACGACATCCTTTGGCTTAAAGGTGATGGAAATTACACCACCTTAATCACTAAAAAAGCAGTATTCTCCGTACGGAATATCTTGAAAGATTTTGAATCCGTTTTACCCACCAATCAGTTTTTGCGAATTCATAAAAGTTACATCGTTCAAGTTTCAGAAATCCTATCCATAACTACCAAGGAAGTCATGGTTGGAACGGATTTAGTACCTGTAGGCCGAACTTTCTACCACCAATTGCTGAGTGGAATCAGAAAAATCGGAAGTCTAGGCGATTAAATCCACAACAAACTGCTATCTCCATAGCTTAAAAATCGGTAGTCGGAATCAAGCGCTTCTTGATATATTTTTTTCCAATCTTCTCCCACAAGCGCAGCAATTAATAGTACGAGCGTAGAACCTGGTTGGTGAAAGTTGGTAATCAACCCATCTACCAATTGGAACTTATATCCTGGGAAAATAAAAATTGAAGTAGTTCCAAAAAGGGTGTCTGAGTTACTTTGTTCCATTTCTTTCAGAATTGCTTGCAAGGCCTCTTTTCGAGTTGGTAAATAGGCTCTACTTCCATAGGGGGCAAGTTTTTCGATTTCAAATCGATTTCCTCGGTTTTCAATCAATTGAACCCCATACCAATACATACTTTCTAGCGTCCTCACGGAAGTAGTACCGACGGCTACCACTTTTCCAGAATGTAGGAGGAGCTTTTCGATGGTCTCACGTTTGATTTCTAATTGTTCACTGTGCATAGGATGTTCTTCCACCGCCTTTACTTTGATAGGCTGGAAGGTACCTGCACTCACATGTAGTGTCAACGCAGCTTCCTGGATTCCCTTTTTCCGTAATGCATCAAACACTTCCTCGGTAAAGTGGAGACCAGCAGTTGGCGCCGCTACCGCACCTTCTTTTTCAGAGTAGACCGTTTGGTAACGAGATTTATCGTTTTCTTCTGCTTTTCGATTCAAATAGGGAGGGAGGGGAGTTTCTCCGCAGGCTTCCACCAGGTCTACAAAAGCGATTTCCGAATCATTCCAAGAAAATTCAACCTGCATCAAGTCCCTGTTTACAAGTCGTGCGGAAAGGATTACCTCTTGGGCATCAATCTGAATGATTCCTTGAAGGGTTTCTTCTTCTTTCCACTTTTTGAGGTTGCCAATCATCGTTTCCCAGACCACGGGCTTTTTGGAAGTCATGATCTCGGACATGATCCGTGAAGGGGCAAGAGGCTGAAGCAAAAAAACCTCTATACGAGCCCCAGTTTGCCGTTGAAAAATCAATCGGGCAGGAATTACCTTGGTATTGTTGTAAACCAATAGGCTATCTGAATTCAAAAGATCTGGAAGATTAAAAAAATGGTGATGCTGGATTGTGCCTTTTCTGTATTCCAAAAGTTGGGAACTATCCCGCTTTTCTAAGGGGAATTTCGCAATTCGATCCTCTGGTAAAGTATATTCGTATTCCTTAAGATCAATACTCGGTATTTCCATAACTAGGGGTAATTGGTCGGCAAATATAGTCAACTCGTTTAACCCTTTTCACCTTCTTTTGGTTACACTTTCATGAGTAAACTTGTGCACCTTGATTTTTCATACCTGCGAAGAACCCTCCAATTTCGATTTGAGGCAGGCACTTCGCGTGGGGTACTGCATACTCGTGATGTATTTTGGATCAAGGTCCACCGCAAAGGGGATTTGGATCTAATAGGATGGGGTGAGGCTGCTCCTTTAGTAGGACTGAGCCCAGAATTCGGACCTGATTTTGAAGCCCAATTAGGAAGTGTTTTGAAGGAAGCAAGTGCTAGGCCTTGGGAATTGGAGGAGGAAAGTGTACTACAACAGGTGAAGGAATTGGTTTCTTTTTCCCTTCCATCTATTCGATTTGGATTAGAAACAGCCCTGCTTGATTTGACAAACGACGGAAGGAAACGCATTTTAGCCAATGCATTTTTTGATCAAGGCACCCCTATTCCAATCAACGGGCTGATTTGGATGGGAACAAGAGAATTTATGCTTCAGCAGATCCACCAAAAATTAGAGGAAGGTTATTCCTGCTTGAAAATGAAAATTGGGGCCATTGACTTTGATCAAGAACTTCAATTGCTTCAGCTCATCCGAGGCCAAAAAAATCGGGATGAACTTACCTTGCGAGTTGATGCCAATGGTGCTTTCTCAGTACATGAAGCACTTTCTAAACTGGATCAGTTGCAGGCTTTTGATCTTCATAGCATCGAGCAACCCATCCGAGTGGGGCACTGGGAAGCCATGCGTAAACTAGCGCAGCAGAGTCCCATTCCTATTGCTTTGGATGAGGAATTAATTGGTCGAACCAACAAAGAGGAGGTGTTGAATTTCATTAATCCTCAATACATCATATTGAAGCCCAGTCTTTTGGGTGGAATTTTGGAAATCCGGGAATGGATTCGCTTGGCCGAAGAAATGGGGATAGGTTGGTGGATGACTTCTGCATTAGAAAGTTCCATAGGGCTCAATGCCATCTCCCAACTCACCTCCACTTACCTTCCGAGCATTCCGCAGGGATTGGGTACGGGTAAACTTTACTACAACAATCTTGAATCCCCTTTGCTCGTCCAGGCTGGAGAAATTCAGTACGAGCAGCACAAAACGTGGGAAACGCCAAATT
>CANGUK010000025.1 GCA_947457095.1 Cyclobacteriaceae bacterium | reverse complement strand
TCATCTCATGCGTTTGAAAAACTATTCTTACTTATTGTTTGGTTTTGCTTTTTTCGGGTACTCCTGCATTAGCCCCCCAGAAAATTTTCCTAGTACACCCGAGATTGAATTTTCAAGCTTGGAGTATGTGGGCACTTCCGGTCAAGATTCTCTGCTACTTACCTTGAAATTTAAGGATGCAGAAGGTGATTTAGGATTATCCGCCACGGATATCAACCCACCCTTCAATCCCCTGGTCTACAAAAGAGATGCTGCAGGAAATTTAATCACCTATTCCAGAAGGCCTAGCAATGCTCCTAGCTACAATCCCATCGATTGGGTAATTGATCCTATAGTCAATAATGCGATAATCAAGGATACCGTTTGGGTGGAAAAAAACGAAAACCAATTCAACATTTTCGTACGCTTTTTCATCAAGAGAAATGGACAGTTTCGAGAATTTAAATGGCAGGACCCTCCTTTCTACACCACTTTCAATGGAAGATTTCCAAGAATACTAACCACGGAAGTTGGTCAGGCAATTGAAGGTAAAATTACCTACCGGATGCTTTCATCTGGTTGGGAATCTATTTTTAGAACGGATACACTACGCATAGATGTACAAATCCAGGATCGTGCACTAAATCGTTCCAATGAGGTTTCTAGCCCTTCACTCACACTAAAGCAGATTACTAGAAAGTAAAAAAAAAGCTAGTCTCATTTAGACTAGCTTTTTTTTATAGTGCAGGAAACTTTTTGGGATTGGATTCATGAATGATCTGGTAGACTTTTTCTACCACATCTTCTACGCTAGGTTTGGAAAAATAATCTCCATCTGTAGAATATGCAGGCCGATGGGCTTGGGCAGCCAAGGTTTGTGGTGCTGCATCCAAGTACGCATATACCCCTTGGTGATCCAAGACTTGCTGCATCATAAAGGCTGAACCTCCTCCTGGGACATCTTCATCTGCAAAAAGAACTCGGTTGGTTTTTTGTATCGATTGACCTATGATTCCGTGGGTATCAAAAGGCAACAAGGTTTGCACATCGATCACTTCCAGAGAAACTCCGATTTCCGCTAGTTCAGTGGCTGCATCTAGTACAATCCGACACATGCTACCATAAGTGACCACAGTCAGGTCTCTCCCTTCACGAAGCACCTCTGGAATACCCATTGGTACGGTATATTCTCCCATATTTTGAGGGAGCTGCTCTTTCAATCGATAGCCATTGAGACATTCAATGACCAAAGCGGGTTCATCGGATTGAAGCAAAGTGGCATACATTCCAGCTGCCTGGGTCATATTTCTTGGTACACACACAATCATGCCCCGAAGGCTTGATAGGATCATTCCCATGGGAGAACCTGAATGCCAAACCCCTTCCAAACGATGTCCTCTGGTGCGCACAATCAAAGGTGCTTTTTGTCCACCCTTGGTACGATAAGTAAGCGTCGCTAGGTCATCCGACAGCAGTTGAATGCCGTACAACAGGTAATCTAAGTACTGGATTTCCACCATTGGACGTAGTCCACGCAATGCTGCACCTATTCCTTGACCAATGATGGTACATTCTCGAATACTCGTATCCATCACGCGCCAATCCCCATGCTTGGCTTGCAATCCCGCAAAAGCTTGATTCACATCGCCAATCTTTCCTACATCCTCACCTAAGGCAAAAAATCGAGGATTGTGTTCTAGGGTATAGTCAAAAAATGCTTGGAGAATCTCTCGCCCATCCACTAAAGGAGAATCTTCGGTTACCTGAGCGGGTATCTCTTTGCAATGCCCTACTGAATACACAGTTTGACTGTACAAATGACTGTTGTATCGGTCCTGATTTTTTTCTTGAAGCTGTAGATACCAATTTGCAAGTTCCTGCTTGATATCCTCACCTTCGGCGCGAAGGAGAAACAAACACTTCCGAACGGTGCTGACCACATCTTTTCGAATCGGATTGATGGTTTTTTTGAGGTCGTCTGCCAGCTGAAGCAAAGAAATTTTGCGTGATGATTTTTCCGCTGTATTCCGAATCAAGGCAAGTGCCTGCTCAAATTCTACCTTTATTTCTCCATTGAATTCATTCCAAGCTGCATCTTTTTGTCGCTTCACCTCTCCCTTCACTTCAGCTTCAATCTCATCCAAGAGATCCGCAGAGGCAAATCCAGAAGAAATAATGTATTCTCGAAACTTAAGTATGCAATCCCAGTCTTTTTCCCATTGCAATCTTTCTTTGGTCTTGTATCGCTCGTGGGAACCTGAGGTAGAATGACCTTGTGGCTGTGTCATTTCCTCGACATGAAGTAATACTGGCACATGCTCTTCACGAGCCAATCGTGCAGCAGTGGCAAAAGCCTGATTTAAGGCTTCGTAATCCCAACCCTTCACACGAAGAATTTCAAAACCTTTCTCCGTGGCGGTACGCTGCAAACCAAGTAACGCTTCTGAAATACTGCCTTTCGTGGTATGAAATTCTTGAGGTACAGATATACCAAAACCATCGTCCCACACTGCCACCACCATGGGCACTTGAAGTACTCCAGCTGCATTGAGCGATTCAAAAAACATCCCTTCAGAGGTGGACGCATTGCCGATAGTACCCCAAGCTACCTCATTTCCATGAACTGAAAAATCAGTCATGTCTTTCAATGCCTTGTTATTTCGATAGAGTTTGGAGGCAAATGCCAATCCCAATAGCTTCGGCATTTGTGCCGCTGTGGGAGAAATATCAGCTGCTGAATTGTATTGAGTGGTCAAGGATTTCCAACTACCATCCTCATTTAAGGATCGCGTGGCAAAATGCCCATTCATCAAGCGTCCAGCACTAGCTGGATCTGCTTCTACATTGGTATGGGCATACAATTGGGCAAAATACTGCTGAACAGTCAATTCGCCCAAGGCCATCATAAACGTTTGGTCCCGATAATAACCTGCCCTAAAATCACCTTTTTGAAAGACGCGGGCCATAGCTATCTGGGCTAGCTCTTTGCCATCACCAAATATTCCAAACTTGGCCTTCCCCATAAACACTTCTTTTCTTCCCATTAAGGAAGCATGTCTACTGGTAACTGCCCATTTAAAATCTTCTAAAATCTGATTTCGCTGAATGGTGGACGCCTGCTGCACTTGATCTTGAATTTTTCCCGCCATAGGTTGAACTTTTCTCAATCGTTACACTCTGGGTTTACTTGTTGGGATCAAAATTAGGCATTAACTGTGTATGTGCAAATTTTATTTCAGGAATACACCTATTTAAAATTTGGTATTTTTTATAAATAGGTAATTTAACAAAATATTATTCCGTAAAAATGTCAGAAATAATTCTTTGATAAGGGTTTGAGCAAGATTATCCCCTTCTGATTTTTAGTGGGTTCTAAAAAAAAATCAAAATATTTTTTCAGAATCGCTCCTTTTTTAAAATTAAGTAAAGCTTTCTTGGATAAAATGGAATAAACTTTTGAAAATCACTTAAAAACAGAATCCCTACCAAATAGTATTTCTTAGGTGGCTGTTCAAACCTATTTTGCTTAGTATCTTTGCGGAAGTACTATAAATCCAAATCGACTTTGCCATGATTATAGGTGTTCCTAAGGAAATCAAAAACAACGAAAATCGAGTAGCGCTTACTCCTGCGGGCGCCAAAGAATTAATCAAAAGAGGCCATCAGGTCTATGTTCAACAGACTGCAGGTATTGGAAGTGGTTTTTCTGACGAAGACTACAAGTCAGCAGGCGCAAGCATTTTGCCAAGCATCGAAGCCACCTACCAAATTGCTGAAATGATCATGAAGGTGAAAGAACCGATTGAATCAGAGTATAGCTTAATTAAGCCGAATCAACTTCTATTTACTTATTTTCACTTTGCTTCCTACGAACCGTTAACCAAGGCCATGGTAGCGAGCAAAGCGATTTGTTTAGCTTATGAGACGGTAGAAAAAGCAGATCGAAGCCTTCCATTATTAGTTCCTATGTCCGAAGTAGCCGGTAGAATGGCAATCCAGAAAGGCGCCAACTACCTTGAAAAGCCTTTGGGCGGTAGAGGAATTCTTTTGGGCGGCGTACCCGGAGTACTCCCAGCCAAAGTGTTGATCCTAGGTGGAGGCATCGTAGGTACACAAGCGGCCTGGATGGCTGCCGGCCTTGGTGCTGATGTGATCATCATGGATGTGTCCCTTCCAAGAATGCGCTACTTGGCAGATGTCATGCCTGCCAATGTGAAGACCATGATGTCTAACGAGTACAACATTCGTGAGCAAATCAAGCAAGCAGACCTAATCGTAGGCGCGGTATTGATTCCTGGAGCAAAAGCTCCGCATTTGATCACCAAAGACATGTTGAAGGACATGAAAAAAGGTGCGGTACTAGTGGATGTAGCGGTAGATCAAGGAGGTTGCATCGAAACCTGTAAGCCTACTACCCACGAGAATCCTACCTACATTATCGACGATGTGGTTCACTACTGTGTCGCCAATATGCCGGGAGCTGTACCTTATACCTCTACCTTAGCGCTGACCAATGCTACACTTCCTTATGCCATTCAATTGGCAGATAAAGGTTGGAAGAAGGCGGCACAAGAAAATTCGGATCTCGTACCTGGTCTTAATGTCATCCAAGGCGATATTGTGTACAAAGCCGTAGCAGAAGCATTTGCTATGCCTTACACTCCAGTTGAGAAGTACCTTTCCTAACTGAATAGACTACGCATAAAAAATCCCATCGAAGCAATCGATGGGATTTTTTTTTTGGTCAAGTGCAATTGCTCCAACCAAAGGAAGTAGCAAACTATTTATGCCTTTCTTACAAACTCAGATTTAAGGGCCATGGATCCAAAGCCCTCGATTTTGCAATCTATGTTGTGATCCCCTTCGACAAGGCGAATGTTTTTCACTTTTGTTCCCGCTTTGATTGATTTGGGAGCACCTTTAACGGGTAGATCTTTCACCACTACTACCGAATCACCATTGGCTAAAAGAGCACCATTGGCATCCTTTACCTGCAATTCCCCAGCTACTTCTATAACCACTTCACTTGGATTCCATTCGAATCCACAGTCCGGGCATACCATTAAAGCGTCAAGTGGATACGTGTATTGGGAGCCGCATGATGGGCAAGGCGCTAAATTTTCCATGGGACGAATTTAATCAGATTAATAACCTTTTTAAATAGATACCATAAAGTAAGATTATTAATTTAGAAATAGGCAAGATTAAAAAAGAAAAGGGGTCCCTACTCAGAACTTATAGATTTCGCCCATTCCATCAATTCAGCACCCAAATCCAGCTGGAATCCAACTAAAATTCCATCAAAAAGTAGCAAAAAGGCCCCTTGCAGTAGCATTGATTTTCCAAATCCAATCCATCTCTCTATTTCCAATCGAAGCCCCCGTTCAACCAAGAAAAAACCAACGGCCATGTATGCAAGGTCTAGAGCTGTATTGAAAAGGAGTACTTTTTCGATCTGTTGCTGAGCACTAATCACCTCCCAAAAAAGTATAGGCAACGAAATCTGGCTTGCCTGCCAAAACCCATAACCAGCAATCCCCAGATTTACCAAATTCCAATAGGCATTCATCTGGTGAAAAGCTTGCACTTGCCCTCGGGTCCTAAAGCTTCCAATGGTCCCAATCAACAAATTGAGTAGAGCCCAAGATCCCAAAATCCACATCCCCTGCCGGTTGTATTCGAGACGGGTGGAATTAAAAACCTCCAAAGCAGCTGATTCCTGTGCCATTGCTGGTAGAGAAAGTAGCCCAACTAGAAGTAGGAGAAGAAGGTGGAGACGTGGAACCATGATGTATAAACCTACAAAAATTATCGAAAGTTTGAACTCATAAGACAGCATCCAGGGTACTCCAAAGCATTCGCAAACCAAAAAAACAAATCATTAGTCCAGCGAATACCTGTAGACCCTTTCGAACATTTAGGGACATCAAATGGGCCAACTTACCCGCAAGGAAAGCCTTGGCCAAGTCAATTCCAAAGACTGTGAATAGTAAGGCTACATAAAAAAATGCGCGATCTGAATCTCCCCAACTGGATTTGATGGAAACCATACTCGCAATGGAGAGCCAAAATAGCATGACGAATGGATTGATGCCATTGATGCCGAAGCCTTGCATTAAGGCTTTGCCTTGACTTGCCAGGGATTGGGAAGTATGGCTAGGTGCTACTGTTATTTTCTTTCTGAAAAAACTGATTCCAAAACCGATCAAAATCAAGCCTCCAAAAAATCCAAGGTACAATTTGACATTCGGAATAAACGTCAAAGCCTGCACACCAAAGTAAGTCACTAACACATAGACCAAATCACTCAGAAAAACACCGAAGGCAAGAATGGCTGACTGCTTAAACCCATGATACATGCTCGTAGTCATTAGGGCAAAAAAAACAGGACCAATCATCATGGAAAGCAAAAGCCCCATCTCCAATCCTTCTAAAATCGCAGCAAACATCTTCAAAAGTACCGCCTCTTCGGTTATATTTGAATTCATTCCGCTGAAATTTTACCAATGGATATCCAAGCCAACCTTGAGCAGGTCAAAAAATCGTTTCCAAATCCAGCTTGTCAACTAATTGCCGTCAGCAAGACTAAGCCCTTGGCAGATCTTCAGGCTGCCTATGCCGCAGGTATCCGTGATTTTGGGGAAAATAAGGTACAGGAAATTCAGATGAAGCAACCTGAAATGCCTGCCGACACCCGCTGGCACATGATTGGGCACCTACAGAGCAACAAGATCAAGTACATTGCTCCCTATGTACATCTTATTCATGGGGTAGATTCTTTCAAGCTTCTGCTAGAAATCGACAAGCAGGGGAAAAAAATTAATCGAGCCATTCCAGTCTTGCTGCAGATACATATCGCAACTGAAGAAAGTAAGTTTGGATTTGATCAGGTGGAATTGGATGCCATGCTTTCTAGCAGTGAATTCACAAACTTGACCCATGTTCAAATCCAAGGATTAATGGGGATGGCAACGTTCACGGAGGACCTGGATCAGATAAGATCTGAGTTTCGAGGATTGAAGAAGCTGTTTGAAGCATTGAAAAAACGAACCCTCCCCTCCTTTGTAGATCTGAAGGAACTCTCCATGGGCATGAGCGGGGATTACCAAATTGCTCAAGAAGAAGGAAGTACGATGGTCCGCATCGGCTCTGCCATTTTTGGAAGTAGAAATTACCCAACTCCATGAACGCAAAACGAATCCTTCAACTCGCTGGACTATCCGGGGCCTTAGCAGTAGGCTTGGGCGCCTTTGGAGCCCATAGTCTCGAAGCTATTTTAATTCAAAATGGAAGGTTAGATACCTTTCAAACTGCCGTAAACTATCATTTTTACCATACACTAGCCTTGTTTGGAATTGGAATTTTGGCATCACTCAAACCCAATTGGAAAGGCATAGCCTTCTCTGCATGGTGCATGGTCCTAGGAATTCTAATTTTCTCAGGTTCACTTTATGTGCTGTCGTTAACGGGCATTACCTGGTTGGGTGCCATCACCCCACTAGGTGGACTTGCCTTTATCTTAGGATGGAGTTCGATTGCGTATTTCGGTTTTAAAAACACGTAAGCTTTTGAAAAAAATAATCCTTTCCCTTCTCATTTCTTGCTGCACCTATAACTACATAAGCGCTCAAGTTTCGCAGGAGATAATTACCCAATTGGATTCGGCCTTTGGTCCACAAAGTTTCTTCGATGGACACCTCACCGGATTTATGCTCTATGACTTGGAATCCAAGCAGGTCGTGTTCGAAAAAAATAGCCATCTCTACCAAATTCCAGCCTCTACTGCCAAATTACTCACGCTCTATGGCGCACTTCAGGTGTTACAAGACAGTACGCAAACGCTCCGGTACCAATCCTCTGGAGACACCTTAAAAATTTGGGGATCGGGAGATCCAAGTTGGAAATACAAGGATTTTTTTCAGCCTGATTTTCAAAAAATCATCGGTAACCATTCGATAGTCCAATTTTCGGATGCCAACCAGCTATCTCCCTCCTATGGCTACGGGTGGCAATGGGATGATTATTATTTTGATTATGCTCCGGAACGCAGTTCCCTTCCTATCTATGGCAACCTTGTGCAAATAGAAAAGGTAGGCGATTCACTACGTCTCTCGCCCCAAACCTTCCAGTCCGGGTTGCAATACAGTTACCAAAACCTGAAAGAATTGGAGCGAGATTTTCATAGCAATACCTTCTATTTCAATCCCAACACCTTTTTGGGCCGGGAAAAATACCTCCCCTTTCTGGTAGAACCAGCGCTAATCACGGAGCTAGCAAGCGAGGAAACAGGAAAGCCTTGGATTTACAAATCGGATACACTTCCAGTAGCGCATCACCAATGGCGCGGGGCTCCCCTGTCTCCCTTGCTGAAGGAAATGATGCTCTTCTCGGATAATTTCATTGCTGAACAGGTGCTTTTGATGACTTCAGATAAGCTTTTCCAAACCTTGGATAGTGATCGAGCAGTGGATTATTTACTCAAAACAAGTCTTTCAGATCTACCTGATCGACCCAAATGGGTAGATGGAAGCGGCCTGAGTCGACACAATTTGATCACACCTCGAACCCTAGTTCGCGTGGTTGAAAAACTTCAAGAACTACTTCCTCAGGAGCAATTCGAAGAATATCTGGCGATAGGTGGAAAATCAGGAACTCTAAAAAACACATTTCAGGCGGCAGAGCCCTATATTTTTGCCAAAACTGGAAGCATGACTGCCTCTTACAGCTTGGCGGGATTGGTAAAAACTAAGTCTGGTAAAACCTACGCATTTGCATTTATGAATTCCAATTTCCCCTATACAGTTTCTACGGTTCGGAAAGAAGTGGAAAAAGTAATGATCCAAGTCCGTGATCATTTTTGAAGTAGCAACTTATTGATTAAGTTGTCCAACCCATTTATTGCCCAGTAAACCACCCAAGTCATGAATAAACGTAGTTTCTTAAAGTCCTTAGGCCTCCTAGCCGCTACAGGGCCAATTTTAGGTCTGGATTTTCCGAAGGTGAGTACTTCTTCAACGCTACTTCCCAAGGCCTTGCTTCGGGGGCAAACAGTGGGCATTATTAGCCCTTCTGCAGCTACTGCAGACCGGATGGAGTTTACCTACGTCAAAGAAGCCATGGAAGCCTTAGGTCTAAAAGTGAAGCTGGGCGAAAATTTGAAGAATCGATTTGGACACTTGGCAGGAACAGACGAGGAACGGGCGGTGGATTTCAATTCCATGTTTGCGGATCCAGAAGTAAAGGCGATTGTATGCCTACGTGGAGGATCCGGAGCAGCACGAATCCTTCCTTTAATTGATTACGAAATAGTAAAAGCCAATCCCAAGCCTCTACTTGGGTATTCGGACATCACCGCCTTTCATTGCGCACTGCAAAGCCAAGCAGGCTTGATCTCCTTCCATGGCCCCAATGGATCCGGGAGTTGGAATAGTTTTAATTCCAATCAATTTCAACAACTCTTCTTTGAACAAAAACTACTCACTTTCAAAAATGAAATCGGTAAAGGAGATGATTTGGTAGCAAAAGGAAATCGAATCCAAACCCTTACTGCTGGCAGTGTGGAAGGAAAAATTCTAGGGGGGAATTTAACCGTATTAACAGCTTTATCTGGAACACCTTACTATCCTGATTTTCAAGACGCTATTTTATTCATTGAAGACGTAGGGGAAGATCCTTACCGAATCGATCGCATGATGAGCACACTCAAACTAAATGGTACCCTAGGGAAGATCAAAGGCTTTGTCTTTGGGCAATGTTCGGAGTGCAAACCCGGTAGCGGCTATGGCGCGTTTACCGTAGACCAAATCATGGACCAGTACATCTTACCTTTGGGCATTCCTGCTTACATCGGTGCCATGATCGGTCACATACCCCGACAATTTATTATTCCTGTTGGTGCCCGCGTTCGGTTAAATGCTAGCTCTGGAACGCTAACCCTTTTGGAGAATGTATTTATTAACAGCTAAGCGGATGTCTTCGGTTTATTCCTTTTCACTAGCACTCTTCCTTTTTATTGCAATGACCTTTTCCACACCAAATCAAGCACAGACAACCTCCTTGAGCTACCTTGCACTTGGTGACAGTTACACCATTGGGGAAGGTGTAGGTTTGGAAGATCGCTACCCGATGCAACTTGTACGCGAATGGAATAAGTCGGCAAAAATTCCTTTTTCCGTTCCCCTGATTATTGCAAAGACGGGTTGGACTGTGGATGAACTGGAAGCAGGCATCCAAGCCACCCCCACCGCAGCAGAGGGGTATGACCTGGTGACCTTGCTAATTGGAGTCAACAACCAGTACCGTGGTCGATCTGTGGAATCCTTTGCTGTCGATTTTGAAAAGATGCTGCAGCGAGCGATTGCTTTCGCAAAAGGAAATAAATCACGGGTAATCGTAATCTCCATTCCCGATTGGGGAGTCACCCCATTTGCCGTACAAAAAGGAGTCGAACCAGATCAAGTAGCAAAAGCAATTGATGCTTACAATCGAACCAAAAAAGAAATTTGCGAGAAGCAAGGAATAAAATTCATCGACATCACAGACGATTACCGAATGGATGGTGGCTTGCCGGAAGGGGTAGTCGAAGACCAACTTCACCCCTCCAAACTCATTTATGGACAATGGACGAGTAAATTGCTTTCAGAGCTCAAAAAAATAAATTTTTAATCCCAGACAGAACTTAATTTCAGATCCAATGAAGATCATTTGCATTGGCCGCAATTATGCAGCACATATTGAAGAGCTAAAAAATGAAAAGCCAGGAAAACCCGTGGTATTCCTAAAGCCAGATACAGCGCTCATAAAAGGAGGAGCTCCCTTCTATTATCCTGACTTTTCAAGCAATATCCATCATGAAATCGAATTGGTACTGAAAATATCCAAGGAAGGAAAATACATCCAACCCCAATTTGCACATCGCTACTTTGAGGAAATCGGTTTGGGGATAGATTTCACAGCGAGAGACCTCCAAGACCAGTGCAAAGCCAAAGGATTGCCCTGGGAAATTGCGAAGGCTTTTAATGGATCTGCTCCTATCGGTGAATTCAAATCAGTGGCTGAATTGGGAGATTTGAATAACATCGACTTCCAGCTCGAAATCAACGGGGAACTCAGACAAAAGGGAAACACAAGCTTGATGCTTTTTGATTTTGCTACCATCATCTCCTACGTATCCCAATTTTTCACCCTCAAAAAAGGGGACCTCATCTACACCGGAACTCCTGCTGGAGTAGGTCCTGTTCAAACAGGTGATGTTCTTATTGGATTCATTGGTAACGAAAAAATGCTCCATGTTGAAGTTAAGTAAGCTTACTCTTTTTATATTCTCATTTATTCTAGGGTTGAATAGCGCTGGATTCGCCCAATTAATTCAAAAAGGGTACTTCCAGTCCCCAGTAAAACCAGGTGTTCGGAACTACCTGGCGGGTAATTTCTCAGAACTGCGACCCAACCACTTTCATACGGGCTTGGATTACAAATTTGGAGGTGTTGAAGGCGAACCCATCTATGCAGCTGCAGAAGGATGGGTACACCGTATCAAAATCTCTTCCTTTGGTTACGGGAATGTAATCTACCTCAAGCACCCTAGCGGTCACATTACGCTCTATGGCCACCTTCGAAATTTCAATCCAGCGCTACATGCCTGGATGAAAAAGAAGATGTATGAAGCCAAGTTAAATGAATTGGAGGTTACCCTGAAAAAAGGAGAACTTCCCGTGAAAAAAGGTGAGCTAATCGCCTACGGTGGCAATACCGGGAGCTCGGGTGGCCCCCACCTTCACTTTGAAATTCGTGACAGCTTGGATCGAGCACTAGATCCATTGCTTGCAGGCTACTCTGAGATCTTGGATAAAATCCCCCCTACCCCTCAAAAAATTGCCATTGTACCCCTCGAGCTAGATAGCAGAGTCAATGGCAAGTTTCAACGTCTGGAACTCACTCCTGTACTTAGTGGATCTGGCTACCGCATCAACGAAACCATTCAGGTTTCTGGAAAAGTGGGCCTAGAAATTCAAGGATATGACAAATTGGATGGTGCTGAAAATCAAAATGGCTTCCCAAAATTTGAGGTTTCCGATGATGCTGGCCTCCTTTTTAAACTTCTAGTGGACCAGGTGGATTTCAACTATACGCGACAGTTTTTACTCCATACCCACCAAAATCGCTTTACTAAACTCTACTTCCAAAAGGATTTGAAATTTTCCTTTTTCACTCCAAATGCCCCGGGCACGGGTGCGCTGCAGGTAGAAACAGGCAAAAAGAAAAACATTCAGCTCAAACTGATTGACACGTACAACAATTCCCGACTCGTTCAACTCAGCCTCACAGGTGCCGATTTGGATTCAACCAAATCCGATGGAGCTGCTCCCCAGAAAGCACAGGTGAGCTATTACAAAAACATCCTGAAAATCAAAGTAGCCCAAACAGACAAAGGAGGCTTAGCAAAATTTGAGGTGGGAAATACTACCTACGAAATTCTTCCAGCCTACCAGGATGCTGCTAGCAGGACCTACCTCTGGGACTTACGATTTGGGGTTCCAAAGAAAATTGACCTGTGTTCAGAACTATACATTCCGGACATCATTGGCCATTTTCCTGTAGGAAAAGAGCACTTGCATGCCATTGCCAACCTTCAGATCCGAACAGAAGCTAACAGTCTCCTAGAGGATCTCTACCTCCGCGTAACCCAAACAGGAACCGCTTCTGCTCCTGTACTCAACTTGGGAGAAACTAGCGCTTATCTCTGGAATCCCCTTGAAGCCACTTGGGAGGTGAGTGGCTATGCTGGCAACAAAACCAAGACCCATGTGTACCAACGCTCTGCAAACGGTGCCCGAACTTTTGTAGGTGGGGAATGGCTGCAAAATCAAATACGATTCAAAACCAGAAATTTTGGTAGTTTTGTTTTAGCTGAGGATGCAGTCAAACCGACCATCAGCCCCATTCGCGTAACAAGCCAAGGCATGCGCTTCACGATCAAAGACAACCTGTCTGGAATCAAGAGTTTTGAGGCCTTTGTCAACGGGGACTGGGTTTGGATGCGCTACGAGCACAAGCAAGCCGTCATTTGGTCGGAGCCACTACAAGGACAAACGCTGAAAGGCGCCGTCTTATTGAAGGTAACTGACCAAGCGGGCAATGTAGCGGAATGGCGCGGCACCATCAATTAACTATCTAATCACCTTAATCACGAATACCATGTCTTTAGAAGTTGGCCAACTGGCACCTGATTTTGAAGCGAAAATTGAAACTGGAGCTTCCATCAAACTATCTGACTACCGAGGAAAAAAAGTGATCCTCTATTTTTATCCAAAAGATGCCACCCCAGGATGTACGGCTCAAGCCTGCAACCTTCGAGACAATTACGAGCAGTTACTGAAAGCTGGATATGTAGTCTTTGGTGTGAGTTCAGATACTGAAAAGTCTCACCAAAAATTTATTGAAAAACAGAACCTCCCCTTTTCCCTAATTGCGGATACGGAACTTACCGTACACCATGCCTACGGGACTTGGGTAGAAAAATCCATGTATGGCCGTGCTTACATGGGTACCGCGCGAACCACCTTCGTAATCGATGAGGTAGGAAAAATCGCCGAAATCATCGAAAAAGTAGATACCAAGAACCATACGGCACAAGTGCTCAAGGAACCTAGCCTCATGAAAAAACAATCCCTACCCGAGCTACAAAAAATCTGTAGCCAACTACGCAGAGACGTATTGCGCATGGTACATGCCGTGCAATCAGGACACCCTGGCGCACCCCTAGGCTGTGCTGAATTTTTTGTAGCCCTTTATTTTGATCAGCTGAATCACAATCCCGATTTCCAAATGAACGGAAAGGGAGAAGATCTATTTTTTCTTTCAAATGGTCACCTGTCTGCAGGTTGGTATTCCGTACTGGCTCGCAGCGGTTATTTTCCTGTGGCAGAATTAAAAACCTTCCGCAAATTGAATTCAAGACTCCAAGGACATCCCGCCACCCACGAGCATTTGCCTGGCATTCGCATCGCTTCCGGTTCCTTAGGACAAGGCTTGTCGGTGGCCATTGGCACTGCACAGGCGAAGAAACTAGATCAGGACAAGAGCTTGGTCTATGTACTGATGGGCGATGGTGAACTGCAAGAAGGACAGGTATGGGAGGCAGCGATGTATGCTGCACATTACGGCATGGACAATGTGATTGCTACCGTAGACTACAATGGACAGCAGATTGATGGTCCTACCGAAAAAATAATGGATCTAAAAAACCTAAAAGCCAAGTGGGAAGCCTTTGGCTGGGAAGTTATCGAAACCAAAGAAGGCAATGACCTCGCAGCTGTAATTGCTGGGTTGGAAAGAGCAAAATCATTAACTGGAAAAGGAAAGCCCATCTTAAACCTACTTTACACCGAAATGGGCTATGGAGTCGATTTTATGGTAGGTACACACAAGTGGCACGGTTCCCCTCCCAATGACGAGCAATTGGCCCTAGCCTTGGGACAATTAGAAGAAACGCTTGGCGATTATTAATTAACCATTGCAAAACATAAGAAAATGAGCTTAGACTTAAAATATACCTATACCGAAAAGAAAGATACCCGCTCAGGTTTTGGCGATGGATTTTTGGAAGCAGGAAGAAAAAACCCCAACGTGGTAGGCCTTTGCGCCGATTTAATCGGTTCCTTGAAGATGGGAGACTTTCAAAAAGAATTTCCAGAACGTTTCTTCCAAACCGGTATTGCTGAGGCCAACATGATTGGACTAGCTGCAGGAATGGCCTTGGGCGGTAAAATTCCTTTTGCTGGCACCTTTGCCAACTTTGCTACAGGACGTGTGTACGATCAAATTCGGCAATCCGTAGCCTATTCGGATAAAAACGTAAAAATCTGTGCCTCCCATGCTGGATTGACGCTTGGAGAAGATGGAGCAACTCACCAGATCCTGGAGGACTTGGGCATGATGAAAATGCTTCCGCACATGACGGTGATCAACCCTTGCGACTACAACCAAACTAAAGCAGCCACAATCGCCATCGCAGAATACGAAGGACCAGTGTACCTCCGTTTTGGACGTCCAAGTTGGCCGGTTTTCACTCCTGCCAACCAGAAGTTTGAAATCGGTAAAGCTTGGAAGATGATCGACGGAAAAGACGTGACCATATTTGCTACGGGACACCTGGTATGGGAAGCAGTAGTCGCTGAGGCCATGCTCCGTGAAGAAGGCATCCATGCAGAAGTAATCAACATCCACACGATCAAGCCTTTGGATACAGAAGCAATCTTGGAATCGGTTAAAAAGACTGGTTGCGCTGTGTCTGCTGAAGAGCACCAACTCAATGGAGGTCTAGGTGACAGCATTGCACAAACATTGATTCGTCACAACCCAGCTCCTTTGGAATATGTAGGAGTGAACGATAGTTTTGGTGAGTCAGGTACCCCAACTCAACTCCTAGAAAAATATGGCCTCAATGCCGAAAACATTGTTAAAGCCGCAAAAAGAGCACTTGCACGCAAGTAACCTTTGAGGTTTTTTAATTGACCTCGAAGGTTTTGAATATTTCTTTCTTTAATACCTTCGAGGTTTTGAATAAAACCTCAAAGGTTTGCCCTATGCTTCTAAGACCTACCCTCCTTCTTTTACTTCTCCTCTCCTTTGGCTTTTCTGCCAAAGCACAGGCTCCTTCCTTTTGGCTGACTGATCCCAAGTCAGGGATCCTATTCCAAAAGCAGTCAGCTATTGCTGCTACTACTGGAGCGTCTACTGAACAGATCAGCTTATATCCAGATTCCACCTACCAATCCATGGATGGCTTTGGATTTACGCTAAGCCAAGGCTCGGCTAGTCACCTCCTGTCCATGAGCGATTCGGCTCGGAAAAGCATACTCCAGGAATTGTTTGGGTCAGGAGAAAACGACATCCGCATCTCTTACCTGCGCTTGGCCGTAGCTGCATCTGATCTAAATGCCTTCCCTTTTTCTTACAATGATCTGAAAGATCCAAAGGCCTCGGATCCTACACTGAGTCAATTCAGTCTTAGTTACGATACGCTCGATGTACTCCCTATCCTGAAACAGATCTTGGCTATCAATCCAAAGGTGACGCTGATGGCCTCCCCTTGGTCTCCTCCTACCTGGATGAAGGACAACCGAGATACCCGAGGGGGGTCCCTTTTGCCCCAGTTTGAAGCCAGTTATGCCCAGTATTTGGTCAAATACATTCAAGAAATGGGCAAGCGGGGTTTTACCATCGACGCGCTTACCATTCAAAATGAACCGCTCCACCCAGGAAATAATCCTTCCCTACTCATGCTTCCTGAGCAACAGGCACGATTTATTGGTCAGCATTTGGGACCTGCATTTCAAAAGGCAGGGATCAAAACTAAAATCATTGTCTATGATCACAATGCCGATCGACCAGATTACCCCATCACCGTCCTTAGTGACCCTTTAGCCAATCCATTTATTGATGGTTCCGCTTTTCATCTCTATGGAGGACAAATCGAGGCCCTTTCCGAGGTGCATCGCGCATTTCCTGACAAACACATCTACTTCACCGAACAATGGGTAGGATCACCCGGTAATATGGAAGGAGACATCGCCTGGCATATCAAAAATCTGATCATTGGCGCGCCAAAAAACTGGGCAAAGACGGTTTTAGAATGGAACCTGAGTTCAAACCTTGAACTGACTCCACATACCGACCGAGGAGGCTGTGATCGCTGCTTGGGAGCCATCACCATCGACGGCGATGCCGTAACAAGAAATCCGGCTTACTATGTCATTGCTCACGCCAGCAAATTAGTCGATCCAGGTTCCTATCGAATTGGCTCTTCAATGCCTGAAGGTCTATCAAATGTGGCTTTTCTCAGAGCAGATGGAAAACAAGTCCTGATTGTACACAACGATAGCAATGCTACCAAACAATTTGAAATTCGTTCAGGTAATCAGCATTTCAAGGCTTTCCTTTCGGCTGGAGCCACAGGAACCTGGATTTGGTAATCCAAACTAAATAATTCAAAAAAAGCCCTTCCTAATTAATTAGGAAGGGCTTTTGGTTAAAACATCGTGTTGCTTACACTTTAGGAACCACCCAACCGTTGTGGTAGTTGGCCTTCATCAGCTGATTGGCATCTGCATCGGTAAATAGGTTTTTGGTAGCATCCCAATAAACTTTCTTCCCTGTTTTGTAGGCAATATTGCCCATCTGCGCATTGATTGCAGCTACCGAACCGGTTTGAATTCCACACTTCAATAGCTTTGGATCATTGGCAGTCATGGCTTCCACAAAGTTGACGGCATGGAGTTCCAGTGCAGAAGGTCCAGAAGGACGCGTTTGCGGTACTTCCTCGATCTTATTTTTGCGCTGTCCATCCACCATTTCGGTTTCAGGAATCACCTTCCATCCACCTCGATTTACGACAAGTGTGGCATTATTGCCAATAAATGCGATTCCTTCTGTAGTACCATAGTTTCCACCATCGATACCAGTTGCATGCTCCCAGAGCATGTTGAAGCCCTCGTACTCATATACCGTTTGGAGCGTATCTGGAGTTTCAGATGCATCATCAGGATAGGCAAATTTACCTCCAGAAGCCATCACGGACTTAGGAGCAGACACTCCCATTGCAAAAAGCGCAATATCAATCTCGTGTACCCCCCAGTCGGTCATCAAACCACCTGCATAATCCCAGAACCAGCGGAAACTGAAATGAAAGCGGTTGGCGTTGAAGTCTCGCTTCGGTGCAGGTCCTAGCCACATGTTGTAATCCACGCCAGCAGGGACAGCACTATTTGCCACAACTGGTACTGGCTTCATCCAACCTTGATAAGCCCAGCATTTCACCAAACGGATTTGGCCAAGCTTGCCCGACTTCACGTATTGAATGGCTTGGTCGTACTGTGAACCAGAGCGTTGCCACTGTCCTACCTGAACAATCTTGCCGTAACGCTCTTGTGCTTTCACCATGATTTGGCACTCTTCAATGGTGTTGGCAATTGGTTTTTCTACATACACGTGCTTTCCAGCAGACACAGCGTCTACCATGTTGAGGCAGTGCCAATGGTCTGGAGTACCGATGATTACCACATCGATATCTTTGTTTTCAAGCATCTTGCGGTAGTCCTTGTATTGGGTAGGACGCGTGCCACGTAGTTTGAATACATCTTCGGTGCGCTGGTCCAATACGCTTTGATCCACATCGCAAAGAGCCACACAGTTGACCTGTGGGATTTTGAGGTGCGCACTCATGTTGGACCAACCCATTCCCTTACAGCCGATTACGCCATAGTTGATTTGGTCATTGGGTCCAATGCTACGGGTAAAGGTACCAAAGTCAGCAGCCGTTAAAATGGAGGGCATGGATAAGCCCGCTCCAAGGAGCATTGTATTTTGGATAAATTTTCTTCTTGAGGTCATTTGGTTAGCAAGGTAAATGATGGATAAAATAAAGATTAAATACGATCTACGAAGTACGAAATACCTGCCTGCCTTCGGCAGGCAGGTATTTCGTACTTCACAAAGGTCTTACCCAAATATTTCTAAAGCGAACGGGATTGCCGTGATCCTGAAGTTTGATCGGTAAGGCATCCGCATGCGCTTTGTAATTAGGGATTCCAATGTATTCGGTTGGGCCTTTAAGAATTACATTATTTTGCACCAAGACCCCATTGATCATTACAGTAACAGTGGCTGGAGAGGTAAGCATGCCATTTTTATCAAAACGAGGCGCTTTGAAAATGATATCGTAATAATTCCAGTCACCTGGTCCTCTCAACGGGTTTACCAATGGAGGAAATTGCTTGTAAATACTTCCTGCTTGGCCATTGGTATAGGTTTTACTTACGTAGCTATCCAATACTTGAACTTCATACAAGCCCATCAAAAAGAAACCTGAGTTTCCTCTCCCCTGACCTTCACCTACGATTTCGGTAGGTGCGGACCATTCGATATGGAATTGAGCATCCCCAAAAGGAAGTTTGGATTGAATGTCTCCCGTTCCTTTCTGGACTACCAGTTCTCCATTCTCAATCTTCCAGGCTGCAGGGCTGGATCCATCTTTAGCAGAGACAAAGTTGGAAAGGCTGCTGCCATCAAACAGTACAATCGCATCAGAAGGTGCCTGATGGTTCATCGCTCCAGGAGTCACCTTAGGAGGTACGGGCGTATAAAACTCCGTTGCTTGAGGAGGCATGGGTGGTGGGGTTGGCGTCTGCTGCGCAAAAGCTACTGATGCTGTTACTAGGCTAGCCAAGAAGACTGCAGCAAATAAAATTTTCTGTTTCATAGGGTATGTTGGGTTTGAATTGCGAACTAAAGTCTTAAAATACAGTAAAATTTTGGAGATTTGGAATACCGCTGATGGATTTTTAATGGAAATGAATTCTACCTTTCCTACTTTACTTAAAATTTTGAAACACTATGAAAAAGTCATTTCTCGGAGTCATTTTCGTACTAGTATTGAGCATGCCAGCATTTGGGCAGGAAGACTACTTCTTCCCGGATGAAAAATTTGATCCTACCATTCCCTCTCCTTCCCAATTTTTAGGATACAAGATTGGAGAATGGCACACGCGCTATGATTTGATCGTGAAGTACTTTGATAAACTTGATCAAATCAGTGAGCTTGCCAAGCTTCAAACCATTGGCTACACCCACGAGCATCGGCCCAAGATTATCTTGACCATCACATCGGCTCAGCACATTGGTAACTTGGAACAGATTCGCCAAAAGCAGTTGCAACTTGCAGATCCAAGCCAGCCCATGCCTGAAGTAAGTAGCATGCCCTCCATCATCCACCAAGGCTATGGAGTTCACGGCAATGAACCTTCCTCTGCTGAAGCGGCCATGCTTACCGCCTACTGGTTGCTTGCTTCCCAGTCTGACTTGGCAAAAAACCTCAGAGAAAATTCTGTAGTCCACATTGACCCCACACTCAATCCAGACGGGAGAGACCGACATAGCCTTTGGGCCAACTCCAATAAGGGCTTTCCTGCTGTAGCGGATCCCCTGGATCGGGAACACAACGAAGCATGGCCTGGAGGTCGTACCAACCATTACTGGTTTGATCTAAATCGAGACTGGCTACCTCTTGCTCATCCTGAATCGAAAGTAAAAATATCCTGGTACCATCAATGGTATCCAAACGTGACCACTGATTTTCACGAAATGGGTCCAAATAGCACCTATTTCTTCGAACCAACCAAGCCTTATGGCTCAGAAAACCCGGTAGTGCCACGAAAAAATTACGACGACATCAATCCAAAGTTTGCCAAGTACTTTGCAAAGTACATGGACAAAATTGGTAGCCTATACTGGAGCAAAGAGGTGTTTGACAACAGCTACCCTGGTTATGGTTCTTCCTATCCTGACATGCACGGAGGATTGGGATTGGTATTTGAAACGGCCAGCTCTAGAGGACATATTCAAAGTAGCCAGCGTGGAGACCTCACTTTCGCCTTTACCATCCGCAACCATGTAGTTAATTCACTAGCTACTATGGAGGCTGCCTTGGACAACCGAGTTTATATGCACGAATACCTTCGCGAGTTTTTTACTGGCGCCGTGGCTGAAGGAAGCAAGGATCTTGTGAAAAACTACGTATTTGGCGATGAAACCGACCCGAGCAGAAACCGACTTTTCCTCCAGTTTCTTCTTGATCACAAAATCAAGGTTTATGAAAACCCAGCGGACCTTAGCGCTTCAGGACAAACCTTCAAAAAAGGAGCTTCTTGGGTGGTGCCAACCAAGCAGCCACAGTATCGAATGGTACGAACCATGTTTGAATACGTGACTACCTTCGCAGATTCCGTATTTTACGATGCCTCTGCTTGGACCATGGCTGCTGCTTATGGCATGCCTTTCGCTTCTGCGCCTACGGCAAAGGCTGGATCAGAATTAAAAGAGGTAACCCTTGCTACACATACCTTCCCTCAAGGAGATGCCTATGCGTATTTGATAGACTGGAGGGATTACTATGCACCCAAACTCCTATTTGAACTTCAGAAAGCAGGGGTGCATGTGGAAGCGCTGCACCAAAACTTCTCTTCCCTAACCCAGGACGGCAAAGTGGACTTTGGTCGGGGAACCTTGATGATTCCTATGGGCTTTCAATCCCTTTCTAAAGTAGATGTAGTGCAGCAGCTCAAAACCATAGCTCAAAAGAATGGACAGAAGGTCTATTCTGTACAAACTGGCTTGAACCTGAGTGGAATTGATCTAGGATCCAATAGTGTATCTGCAGTGCAGCATCCAAAAGTAGTCCTTGTGGTGGGTAACGGAATCAATGCTTCAGAGGCAGGAGAAATCTGGAACCTACTCGATCATCAAATCGGCATGCCCATTACCAAGGTGAATTTGGAGCAGTTTGGCCGACTAAACCTGCACGGTTACAACACGCTTATTCTTCCTTCTGGAAGTTATGGTACACTAGGCGAAAGCCAGGTAAATCACATCAAAGATTGGGTAAGCCGCGGCGGGACGATCATTTCCATGAAGAATGCTTCTCTATGGCTAAACCAGAAGGGCATCACTAAGGAAGAAGCCGTGGCTGGAAATGAGGGAAAAGCTCCTACAATTCTTCCATTTGCTACGCGAAACGATACCGAAGGTGCCAAAGAAGTGGGTGGAAGCATTTACCTAGCCGAGCTTGACCTGACGCATCCAATCGCTTATGGATACACCCGCAAGACCTTACCCGTGTACCGCAATTCAGAAATTTTCATTAAGCCGTCTGCAGATAAGTACCTCACGCCCATCCGCTACACGGCCAATCCACACCTTGGTGGATACATTTCCAAGGCCAACTTGGAAAGTCTGAAGCAAAGTGCGAGTGTAGTTATTTCACCTTCCGGTCAAGGACGTGTGATTCACTTCTTCGATAGCCCTAACTTTAGAGGGGCTTGGTACGGAACCAACAAACTCTTCTTCAATGCACTCTTCCACGGCAATGCCATGGATTAAGTGAACCTGCTAAAAATCAAAAAAGCCTCAAAATCAATGATTTTGAGGCTTTTTTATGAGATTGAAAACTTAGAGTTTGAATTGAACCGGTAAAGTCATCTTGGTGGCTACAGTCTTACCTTCCTTTTTTGCCGGTGTCCAAGTCCCTGATTGAGAAATCACCCGCACAGCCTCCTGGTCACATCCAGAGCCTATTCCACGGAGAACTTCTACCCCTTCCACCTTTCCTTCAGCAGTAACAATAAAAGATACTACTACCATTCCTTGCACATTGGCTTCTTTGGCAGCAATAGGATATTTTAAGTTTTGAATCATGTAGTTGGTAAGCCCAGTGATTCCCCCAGGAGGAACGGGCATTTCATCTACGGTAGATTTCACAGTTTCCTGTGCCTGAACAGTAGCATTAAATGATAGGGCTATTCCTAGCACAAGCGAGAAAAAAGCAACACGAAGTAGGGTTTTCATTTTTACAATAAGTTTTAATACATCCAAAGAATAAAAATTACCTCCTCTTTTCAAAATGAAAAGTCTTAAGCGGAAGGCTTGCCTACTTTTTCAAAAAGGTAAAACAATTCTGCGCCAATTTGATGCGAGCGTTCGCTGTACATTTTTTCCTCCAGTGTGGTACCGTCAAAGGCTTTAGGGTCTTCAAAGCGAAGTGGGAAACGCCTTTCCGCACCTGGAATAAAAGGACAGTTTTCATCCGCATGATCGCAGGTCATCACTGCAGCAAATTCCTTTGTAGCATTAATGGCATCGTCAACTACTTTTGAAAAAGTCACAATGGGTTCTTCCTTTTCGCTGTAAAAAACAAAATACACCGGATTTTCACCTTCCTTTTTTACAACCTTAAATCCATCTCGCTGTATGGCGGCTACAGCACGGGGATTGAAGGCAGTCACCTCTACTCCACCAGAATAGCAGTAAGCATTTATCCCGTAAAAGGCAGCGGCGGTTTGTGCCCAAATTTGAGAAAATTGACTTCTACGGCTGTTGTGTGTGCAGATAAAATTGAGATGAATTTCTTTTCCCGTTACAATCTTCTCTTGAAGGTATGTAGCCATTTCATCCAAAAGAACCTTCCGTTCCGCAGGAATATCGGAAATAGGCAATACCGCTATGGTTTCGAGTAAGGGACTAAAAAATGGTGCTTTCATCTAACTTAACAGCATCCAGAATTGGGTGTACAAACAGGGCCTTGAGCATTGCTAGAGAGCCTAATTTTTGGCTTTTCCATGGGAATGCCGCACTTATCCTTGGCCAAACAGTCAGTCTGACGTGCAGTCAGGAGAAAATTGCTTCCAGCAAAATCAAGTCCGTATCGACCAATGGTATCCCCTTGGTATTCTACCTCGACTTCCAAATCAGCAAGTTCTAGTACGCGCTCAGCCAATTGAATGATGTCCAGTAATTTGGCAGCCCCAAGTCGGTGATCGAAATCATCAGCTTCCCACAATTGGAAACTAATCATGGATTCATTTCGAAGCGTGCCTCCACAATCGATGAATTTTTTGGTTACCTCGCCTACTTCGGTCACATGAAAATGCGCAGGTACAGTGGTTCCAGAGGGCAATAGAAAATTGACTTCAGTCAAATTTTCCAGTTGAGATTTGATTTCTGAGAGTTTCATGGTACAGATTAGGGTAAGATATAGCGAATTGAGGAGTTATTAATCACAACAAAAGTAAGTCGTCTTTGATTCAGAAAGCTGCCCAAAAAAGACTTGAAAAAGGTCTTGAACGGATTGCCAGCGCTCGTTATCCAAACAGTAATTCACTGCGGCACCTTCAATACTCCCGCGAATGAGACCCAATTCCTTGAGTTCCCGAAGGTGCTGAGAAATGGTCGCCTGTGCCAAGCCCAACTCTTGTACCAAGGTTCCATTGATGCAGGACTGGGTACTGGCCAAGTATTGAAGAATAGCTACGCGTGCCGGATGTGCCAGTGCTTTGGCCAGGTCTGCCAATTCGTTCTGTGCAGGAGTAAATAAGGTAGTTTTGGATCGTCCCATATTCAATCGTAATATTACGATAAAAATAAAAAGTAGTTACACGTAAATCAAAAATTTACTCAACTATTTATTAGGAAGGATTACGGTGCGAGCAAGCACTGGGGAAACAACAAAATAGCCGAGGACCTGAGAATTCCCTTTAACGACCCGAATATTGGATTCTGGGTTTTGGGGAGGAGGACTAAAGAGACCTCCATCATTAAACAATAGGCTGACTAGCTGGCTGAGGTAATCAAAGGCATCTTTATTCAAGCGGTAGAGTTCCATTCTCACCCGATCATTTTTCTGAAAGGCATAGCCGAGCTCCAATCCTTCTTCGAATACTTGCAAACCAAAGGCATCATCAAACAATAGGTAATCTTCTCGTTGATTTTTGAGCGTATCATTTTCAATTACTCGGATTCGGTAGTAGTTGTTGTCTGGAAAAGGAATCTTTCCATAGACCTTGACAAAGTAGCCTTCTTCCCGAAATAGCCGCTTTTCTTGGTACTCCCAAGTGACCGAATCTACGGTAGGCGCCTCAAGCATAAGCCCTTCGGATTGAAATACTTGCCCCTTCCAATTTACATTCAATTGGTAGGTTTCCCCTACTTTGGCCCGCTCACTGGGATTAGGGCGATACGAGCGGGTGGCATTTAGGTAAGTGAAGGTGATTTTTCTTCCTGTAGACAGTTCCTTTACAAAGACTTCTGCGTCCCGAACAAGTTCCTGCTCCAGGGAGTCGTAATAGTTTTTGGATAAAGAAATCTTCACTTCATTGTAGATTCCTTGATCCGTCCAATGTCCTTCAATCACCGGAATGCGAGCATCTTTCCTATCCAGATCGAGAAAAACCTCTTCTTGACAAGAAACACATAGGAAAGCTATCAATACTACTATCCAGTTAGTTTTCATCAGAACTCAAAGTTGTAGGTGATGGAAGGCAAAAAGGTAAACAGGTACGTCATCACAACGCCAGGTCGTGCAGAAACTACTTTTCCATCCGAAGGGCTGTAGTTGATATCATTGTTGTACAGAATTCGGAAGTCATAAGAGAATGGGTTTTTACGACCATACAAATTGTATACCCCAAAATTCCAACTTCCTTTCCACTTTCTTCCTTGATCAGGATTTTTCCAAGTGACGGAAGCATCTAAGCGGTGGTAGTCTGGAAACCGGTTTTCATTTCGAAAGTCCGAATAAAGTGGCATGGATTGGTTGTCCACGATATAGGAACCCACAGGAAAGGATACTGCCTGTCCCGTGGAATAAACAAAAGTAAAACTACTTGTCCAAGCAGGAGAGAATTGGTGGTTGAGTACCAAGGAGAGGTCATGAGGCCGGTCAAATCGGGGATTGTAAGCTCGATCTCTACTGATGCCATCAATTTGTCTCCAGGCTCGAGACCAGGTATACCCCAGCCAGCCGGTAGTCTTTCCCTTATTTTTGCGAAGCAAGAACTCCAGGCCATAAGCCCAGCCGCGTCCACTGAGCAGCTCAGTTTCCACCTGATCCGAAAGTAAGATTCGCGCGCCATTTCGTAGGTCGATCACTTGATCCAAATCCTTGTAATACCCTTCTATCGATAGCTCCCAGCGGTTTTGGTCGAAGTTCCGAAATGCGCCAATAGAGATTTGATCCGAACGGATGGGTCGAATGTATTGTCCGGCCAATACCCAGCGGTCGATAGGAAGCCCTGCCGAACTATTGGAAGCAATCTGTACGTATTGAAAATTGCGGTTGTAGGCCAACTTCAGTGAAAATTCAGGTTGGAGCAGGTAGCGAAAAGCGATTCGTGATTCCAATCCTTGGTAGCGCTGCATCAGTTTCCCTTTCCCATAAAACACAGAATCCGAAGGATCCACATCTGGATTAGGAGCATTATTTGGGTATTGGTACACTTTTCCTTCCCCCACTTGCGCATAAACACCCTGCCGTAGGCCTAGTTCGGCAGTCAACTTATCCGAAAACTCTTGCGTGATTCCAACGAAAGCATTGCCCAAAAGCCCTTGAACTCCCTGGGTTTGGCGGCGGCTAATGGGGTTTTTGGGTGCGGGCTTCAAGTCCGTAGGTGCAAAATGATAGACTTGCCCATGCGCTCCCCAAAATACGGTACTCTTAGAAGCAAGCACGCGCGTCCAGGTGGCCTTGATTCCAGACTCAGAAAGGGAATTGGTCCAATCGAATCCATTTTCTTCATTATCAAACTTCACCTGATAATTGTACCTCGAATGATAGCCTTGCAAGTCAAAGTAGGAACTATCGGAGTTTACCCGATTCCAGTTGATTGCCGAAACCCAGTTTGCCCAGCCCAAAGCAAACTGACCGTCCAAGCCTAGCAAATCACTGCCTTGATAACTACTTACGGAGAGCTTGTCCTTGTCACTTAAGGTAAAGGCAGCTTTTCCGTTTAAATCGTAAAAATTAAGTTGGTTGTTTTTAATGTCTGGATTGGAGGAAAGCTTCAAAAATAAGTCTGCATAGGTGCGTCTTCCGCTAATCAGAAAACTTGATTTCTCTCCCAACAGTGGTCCTTGTAGCGTGAGTCTTGAAGAGATGGTTCCGATACCGCCTTCCCCACGGATCCGATCACGCTCCCCTTCACGGAAGGTCACATCGATCAGGGCGGAGGCCCTACCCCCAAAGCTGGACGGCATATTCCCTTTATAGAGGTCTACCTTTTTGAGGCCATCCGGGTTGAACACCGAGAAAATTCCAAAAAAGTGGGATGCATTGTACACCGGTGCACCATCCACCTGCACTAAATTCTGGTCGGCAGAGCCCCCGCGCACAAAAAGACCTGCAGTTCCTTCTCCGGCAGACTTCACTCCGGGTAGTAATTGAAGACTCCGCAGAAGATCCACTTCTCCAAACAAGGCTGGCAGCGATTGGAGCATTTCCATGGATAAGGTAGATTTACCCAGTTCCATATTTTTTACCTGCTCATCCCCTCTTCGTTCTTGGATTAGGATTTCTTCCAACGAAAAATCTTCTGCTTTTAGGTAAAATTTTTGCACTTTTTCCAGGTCACGCACTTGAATCGTGCGGATGGATTTCTCATATCCTAGGTAGGAAATAACGATTCTTGCGGGAAGTTCGGGTGCAAGAAGGGAAAAATTACCTTCCAAATCCGTCGTTGTAC
>CANGUK010000024.1 GCA_947457095.1 Cyclobacteriaceae bacterium | reverse complement strand
TTCTTTCCCTTCTTGCCTCGCTTGTTCCACCAAATCAAGGTGCCCGTGATCGGAAGAGAGGTAGCGACAGCGCAAGCAATGACCCATAAAAACTTGGTGAATTGTCCGAAAATCTCGCCAGTATGCAGCGCTTTGACGGATTTACCAATCTGCTGCCGGACAGGCAACTCTCCAAAAAGGATGGTTTCCTTGACTTCTAGTGTTGCTGGAATGACCTTGAGTTGGTCTGCTCCTGCTCGGGCAAAAAATCCTATTCGCGATTTACTTACGCCAATCTCCCCTTCGGCATCCTCTGGCAAGGTAAAGCGTACATTACCCTCATAAGGAAGTTGTTGACTGGACAAGGCAAGTAATTCATCTAGAGAAACTACCGGAGCAGCAGGCTGAGGGAGAGAATCTTGGATGGATTCTGATTCCTGGGTAGAATTAGCAGCTGCATTGCCCTTAGGTTCTTCCTTGGGGGCTTGATAGGTGTCCCAGGTCTTTTGCCAGCCTGTCTTGTACCAGCCAAATGACCAGAAAGGTCCGGTCACAGCCATGATAAATAGAGCGATGAGCGAGTAAAAGGCCAAGGTATTGTGCAAGTCATGGTTGATGCGTTTCCAATTTCCATCCCATTTCACGGTCAACCCCTGCTTCCAATTTTTTGCCTTTTTTGGAAACCATAAAAAGATGCCCGTCATTACGCCCAACAGAAATAAACTAGTAGCTATCCCATTGATCAAGCGACCCAAGTCTTGGTTGGACATAGAATCAAGAATGGGGGTTTCGACTTTATCCAAAAGCAACCAGCGGTGCAGTGAAAAAAGGGATCCCATAAACTTCTCAGTAGCTGTCTTTTGGGCATTATCTGCAAGGACTTCTCCGGAATAAGGATTGACAAAGTAGGTGATCGAATTCTCCTCTCCAGTTTTCTTGAGTGAAAATTGGTGAGTTCTCCCCTCCTGTCCAAAAACTTGGAAGCCAACTACCTGACCACCCAATTGCGTTTCTAAAGTTGCTCTGAGTACATCCAATGGAATGGACTTCGACTCCTTTTCTACAAAATAGCGCTCTGAATCAAAAAATTCACGGATTTCAGTGGTGTAAACATAGAGAGTTCCACTCAAACAAACGGCGATGACAATCAATCCGCAGGTCAAACCCGCATATAGGTGAATGTCATTGAGAAATTGGCGGATGGACTTCCACATACAAGCTTGTTTTTATTTGGAACAAATCTAAACAAGACTTTTTATTCTTTGAGAAGGCTCTTCATTTTTTTTTGAAAAAATTGAAAACAGATAGACATAACCTACTTCCACTAGCCGAACAATTCTTTCATTTGGTATATTTAGAAAAATTTGATCGCTATGCGTTTTTCAAGACTGATTTTACCTCTGCTATTTCTAGTAATCCTTTTTTCTTGTCAAGAAAAAAATCAGGGACCTGATCCTCGGCTTCAACAGCCCGAACAATTTAAAAAACTATTGGAAGCACATGGAGATTGGACACAATGGGTGGATGCCAAGTCTTTATCCTTTGCAATGGTGCATGAAACTACCCTTGAATGGGAAAATCATTACATCGACCTACAGGAGGGTAAGGTGCGTATCGATGCAGACCTTTTTCAAGCCGGGAATGACGGGGAGATAGTTTGGATAAGCCCCAATCGTCAGTCCTTTTCTGGAAATTCGGTTCGCTTCTACCACAACTTGTATTCGACATTTCTAAGTATCCCCTACACGCTTACCGATACCTTAGTGACCATCACCCCATTGGAGAATCGGGTATTCAATGGCATCAGTTATCCAACACTGGAAGCAAAAGTGAAAGATGGAAAACTTTTAGGTCCATCCAATCGCTACGAACTCTTGATCGAACCTACTACTGGGCAGTTGGCCTGGGTTTTATTTGCAGTGACATTCTACGACAAAGGCAATCAAGTACAGGAAGCCTTGAAATACGAAGACTACCGTGACGCAGGTGGCTTGATATTCCCAAGAGTGATTACCGGTTACCAAATCGAAAACGATTCTAGTAAAAAAATCCGCTACCAAACTAGCTTTTCGGATGTGTTTTTAGTCAAAGAAGAACTCGATTCTGATCTATTTGAAAAACCTAAAAATGGCGTAAAATCCAATTGATGGCGAACAAGGAAACCAACCTCAAATGGATACCTACAAAAAAAGGAGACAAGTAAACTTGTCTCCTTTTTTTAGCTCCTAAACTCCTTAGGAAATCACCGATCCAGGTGAAGTCACTTCATGCGGTTGGAGCAATTTGAGTTTGCCATCCTTATCTGCTGCCATCAGGATCATCCCTTCGCTATCAATGCCCATCATACTTCGTGGAGCCAAATTGATGAGCATCGTCACCTGCTTACCTACCAAAAATTCAGGATCAAAATGCTCAGCCACTCCACTCAAGACGGTGCGGTGTCCAAGGCCAGTATCCACTTTCAACTTCAAAAGCTTTTTGGATTTGGGCATTGCTTCGGCCTCCAAGACCGTAACCACTCGCATATCCAACTTTGCAAAATCATCATAAGTAATCAACTCCTTCATCGGAGTAACTGGAAGGTCTGCAGCTTCATTCATCTTTTTAGCGTTTTCAAGTTTTTGAATTTGTTTCTCCACTACCTCATCTTCAATCTTCATAAATAGGAGTCCGATTTCACCCAAAGCTCGATTGGCTTGGAGTAAATTTCCATTCCCAGCATCGGACCAGGAAGTGGCCGTCATCCCAAAGGTGCGGTACAATTTTTGGGCGGTAAATGGTAAAAATGGCTCAGATAGAATTGCCAGATTGGCCGCCACATTCAAGGCTATATTTAGAATAGTCTGGGTCCGGGCTACATCTGTTTTGATCTCTTTCCAAGGCTCCGTATCTGCCAAGTATTTGTTTCCCATACGCGCCAAATCCATCATCAAGCCCTGTGCTTCTCGGAAACGGAAACGTTCAATGGATGCGGCAATTTTTTCTGGAAATCCTTCCAACTCCCGAAGCAATTCTTCGTCAATCCCTCTCAATTCTCCTCGAGCAGGCACTATTCCGTCAAAAAACTTTTGCGTGAGTACCACAGCACGGTTGACAAAATTGCCATAGATCGCCACCAACTCCGAATTGGTTCTCGTTTGAAAATCCTTCCAAGTAAAATCATTGTCCTTCGTCTCTGGCGCATTGGCTGTCAGCACATACCGAAGTAAATCCTGCTGCCCTGGAAATTCCTCCAGGTATTCATGAAGCCAAACGGCCCAATTTCGGGAAGTAGAGATCTTGTCTCCCTCCAAATTTAGAAACTCATTTGCAGGCACATTGTCCGGGAGAATATACCCTCCATGGGTTTTTAAGATTGCCGGAAAAATAATGCAGTGGAACACAATATTATCCTTGCCAATAAAGTGAACTAGTTTGGTGTCCTTGTCTTTCCAGTAAGGCTCCCAATCAATCCCTTTATTTTTTGCCCACTCCTTGGTAGCTGAGATATAGCCAATAGGAGCATCAAACCAAACATACAGCACCTTCCCTTTGGCACTAGGTAGCGGTACGGGTATTCCCCAATCCAAATCTCGTGTCATGGATCTTGCTTGTAATCCATCTCCTGCTTCTAGCCAAGAGCGGCATTGGCCCAAGACATTGTTCTTCCAATCGTCCCCATGCTCCTCTAAAACCCATTTTTTCAAGAAATCCTGGTAGCGTGCCAAGTCCAAAAACCAGTGGGTAGTATCTTTCAAAATGGGAGTTCTACCGCTCAACTTGGACTTGGGATTGATCAAATCGGTGGGACTGAGCGAAGTTCCACACTTTTCACACTGGTCTCCATAAGCGTGCTCGTTGCCGCACTTAGGACAAGTCCCTTCAATGTAGCGGTCAGCAAGAAACTGATCCGCCTCCTCATCGTAATACTGAGCGGTGGTCTGCTCTAAAAACTCGCCTTTCTGGTACAAATTCGTGAAAAACTCCTGGGCCGTCTCGTGATGAATGGAAGCTGAAGTACGGGAGTAATGGTTGAAGCTAATCCCAAATTGCTCAAAGCTTCCCTTCATCATCTCATGGTAATGATCCACTACCTGTTGCGGCGTCTTACCCTCCTTAGCTGCCTTGATCGTAATCGCTACGCCATGCTCATCGGAGCCACAGATGTAAGCGACATCCCTTCCTTGGGACCGCAAGTAACGCACATAAATATCAGAAGGAATATAGCAGCCTGCCAGGTGACCAATGTGAAGTGGTCCATTCGCATAGGGCAATGCTGATGTAACGGTATAGCGTTTAAATTTGGTGTCGCTCATGTGGGTATCGTATCGCTCTAGAAAAACAAGTGCTTTTCCTGAAACTAAGTGACAAAGATAGAAAATTCATGGGAAGCCTGTAACCCAAGAGCCCTATAAAATCGGTTCAAAGGCAATTCCTCATAGATTCAGAATTCTGTCAAAAAAATGAGGACACAAATAACTTCAAAGCGCAAATTCTTGAGCCTTAACCCTTATTTTTACCTTAGAAATTTTAGCCTTGCATGACTCACTCTGAAGCCGCACATCGTATCCAAGAACTTTCCCAGCAGCTCAATTACCACAACCAGCTGTACTACCAAGAAAGTCGTACCGAAATCACGGACTACGAGTTTGATCAGCTTTTGGAAGAGTTGATTCGCTTGGAAAAAGCATTTCCCGACCTGCTTCAAACCGATAGCCCCAGCCAGCGTGTGGGAGGTACTATCACAAAAGAATTTCAGACCGTTGCCCACGAATACCGAATGCTTTCCTTGGGCAATACCTACACTACAGAAGAATTAGGAGCCTTTGACGAACGCGTGATCAAGGGTTTGGGTCATTCCAATTGTGAGTACTTCTGCGAATTGAAGTTTGACGGAGTCGCAATCTCCTTGATTTACGAAGGAGGACAGTTGGTGCGGGCAGTTACACGGGGAGATGGAACCAAAGGAGATGATGTCACGGCCAATGTGAAAACCATCCGAAATATTCCTTTATCGCTTCCCTACCCCAATGTGCCTAGCAGATTCGAAGTTCGCGGTGAGATTTTCCTTCCCTTAAAGGAATTTGAAAAATTGAACACTGATCGTGAGTCAAAGGGGGAAGCCTTGCTTGCGAACCCACGAAATGCGGCATCAGGCACGCTCAAAATGCAGGATAGCAGCGTGGTGGCCAAGCGTCGCCTGAATTGCTATTTCTACCAGCTCTTGGGCGAAGACCTAGGAGTAGATCAACATGATCAAGCCATTCATTTGTTGGAAAGTTGGGGGTTCAACGTATCTCCCACCTACCTAAAAGCAAAAACCATCGAAGAGGTCTTTGTATACATAGGATCTTGGAAGGAAAAGCGCTTTGAACTCCCCTTAGATACAGATGGGGTTGTGATCAAACTCAACGATTACCAGCAGCGGGAAGAGCTCGGGTTTACAGCCAAAAATCCACGCTGGGCCATCGCCTACAAATACAAGGCGGAAAGTGCGGAAACAGAGTTGCTTTCCATTACCTACCAAGTTGGTCGTACGGGAGCCATTACCCCTGTGGCAAACCTTGCTCCGGTGTTGCTTGCAGGCACCACAGTCAAGCGCGCATCCTTACATAACGCAAATGAAATCGAACGACTGGATATCCACGAAGGAGATTTTGTATGGGTAGAAAAAGGAGGGGAAATCATCCCTAAAATCACCGCAGTGAATCACGAAAAGCGAAGAGCCGGGGCTTTAGCAATTACATACATCAGCCACTGTCCAGAATGTGGCAGTGACTTGGAACGGAAAGAAGGGGAAGCCAAGCATTACTGCCCCAATGCAGCTGCTTGCCCTCCACAGATCCTGGGCCGCATCGAACATTTTGTTAGCAAACGAGCCATGGACATCGATTCCATGGGGACGGAGCGGATTCGCGCCTTGATTGACCAAGGATTTATTCGAAACTATGCCGACATCTATAGCCTGGATTCAAAGCAAAGCGAATTGCTCGGGCTAGAGATGAGTCAGGATCAATACGAGCGGGAAGTCAATGGGCTACTTTACATATCCCTAGATAAAGTATTGTTTGCGTTGACGGAGGGAATTCCCCTGAAACAAATCCAAGATTTCCTCCTTGAAAACACCCACCTCCCCCTTCGGCATCGAATCCGTGCTTTTCAAGCGCAACTGAAGGTTTGGAAGAAAAAAGTACCCTCCAATGTAGGCATGGTAGACTTTTTACTCCAAAACTTGGCCACACATGCCGACTTGATGAAGGTGGAAGATTACATCCCTGTGGCTGTGGTCTTGGAGATATTCTTGGGAAGACGCGTGGAATTTGAGCAGATTTTGGAGGCAAGCAAAAAGCACGGCACCATCCACACCATCCTGCTTGAACTTCAACTTAATTTACCAGACGAACTTCAAGAGCGCATCAAAAAACTAAAAGCCAATACTTTCCAAGAAGGCGTCATTACGAACATGATGGAAGGGATATTTGCTTCCAAATCCCAGGACTTTGACAAGGTACTTTTTGCACTAGGCATCCGAAACATCGGTGAAAATACGGCCCAACTTCTAGCCAAACACTTTGGAAATTTAGAGAAACTTCAAGCAGCTACTGGGGAAGAATTGTTGGAAATCAATGGAGTAGGTGAAACCCTAGTTCAAAGCATCCAAGAGTTTTTTGCACAACCAGAAAACCTTGAAATTATTGCTCAATTGAAAGCCCAAGGCTTGAATTTTGAAATGCAGGGAGGAGAGCTTGTGATGCTTGGAAATGCGCTGGATGGAAAAAGAATTTTAGCCTCCGGCAAATTGAACCACTTCAAAAGGGATGAAATTGTCACCTTTGTACAAGCCCATGGAGGGCAGTACCTGAGTTCGGTTTCCAAAAACCTAGACTTCATCATCGAAGGAGAAGAAATGGGGCCTAGCAAAAAAGAAAAGGCCCAGAAGTTGGGCATTCCTTTGCTTTCTGAAGACGAGTTTTTGAAACTGGTACAGTCCTAAATCCAGAAAAAGATAAGGAGAAGGCAAACTATTGGTACTGAGGAATACACCTTAGATCCTGCTTACCAGCACCTTGTCGATCCGCTGTCCATCTTTATCTACCACCTCTAGTCGGAGTTTTTCTACAACCACGGCATCTCCCACATTTGGAATGTAGCCACTTTGATGAAGGATCAAGCCTGCCAGCGTGGTGAAACTTTTGTTCTGATAGGATATTTCAAAATCGAAATACTTTTCGAAATCAATCAAGGAATACTGTCCATCGATCAACCAAGAACCATCCTCCCGCTCCACGATTTGGTAGTCCGTTTGATCCATTTCGGTGGCCTCCCCGACTAGCGCGTCGACCACATCATCCATGGTCACCATCCCAACCGTGACTCCATACTCATCGATCACCAAACCGTAATGAAGCCGATGGGCTTTAAATGATTCCAAGGCTTGGTAGGCAAACATGCTCTCGTTCAAAAAAAGTGGGTCTTTGGCAATTTTTTTCAAGTCGAAACCCTCCTTAAGAATAGGATCAAAGAGGTCCTTTACCAATACCATCCCGATAATTTGATCTAAATCACCCTCCTTGCATAAGGGGTAGGCTGAATGTTTTTCTTCACTGATTTTCTGCCTTACCACTTCCTCGGTATCGCTGACATTGAAAAAAACCAACTCGTTTCGATGGGTGAGCAGTGTGTTGATCCGACGATCTCCCAATTCAAACACGCGCTCCACGATATCCTGTTCGATATCCATAATTTCTCCTCCCTCTGCACTTTCCTTGATAAGGGCCTTCAATTCTTCTTCTGATATTTTACTATCGGAAGTTCGCTTGATTTGAAAAATCCAGAGTAAAAAATCGTTGGAAATTGTCAATAGCCAAACAAAGGGACTAGTCAACTTGGATAGCCAGACCATGGGCTTTGCCACACGCAATGCAATCTGTTCCGGAAAGGTCATTCCCAGTCTTTTGGGAAACAACTCACCCAGAACTATAGACAGGTAAGTAATCAACACTACTACCAACCCTACAGCTAAGGTATTTGCATAAGGCTGAAAAAAAGGAATTTGTTGCAACAAGGATTCCAGGTCATCCGTGATGTTTTTACCCCCATATACCCCCAATAATACACCTATGAGCGTGATGCCTATTTGCACCGTGGACATGAACTTGGTAGGGTTCTCCGATAGGGCTAAAGCCTCTTTTGCCCCCAACTTTCGCTGCTTTTTTAAACTTTCTAACTTGAACTTTCTCGAAGAAACAAGGGATAACTCGGCCATGGCAAAGACGCCATTCAACAACACGAGCAAAAGAATAATTAGAATTTCCACAACAAGAAAAAGAGACTATACGGATATAAATTTAACTTAAATTACTTCTTATTTCACTTGTTGCCACATTTTTAGACCACACAGCACAAAATAGGATTTGCAATCTCTCCAAACCAATCCTTCCTTTCCAATTCTAACCGCAGCCCGCTAAAGTCAAACAAGCAGGCACAATTTCAAGTTAGTAAAGATTACTTTGATCTTCAAAGCAGCCGTATTAACTATCCCTTTTTACAAAAAAACCCGCCAAGACCCTATATTTGTTTTGGCATTAAAACTTTCCAATGAACGCATTCAAAGGTACCGGAGTTGCACTAGTAACCCCTTTTCTCGAGGATCAACAGGTGGACTATCCAAGTCTGGAGCGCCTGATCAATCATGTCATCGCTGGAGGAGTCGACTACCTAGTCGTACTCGGTACTACGGGTGAATCAGCAACCCTCACCGCATCGGAAAAAGCACTACTACTTAAAGCATCTGTGGAGTACAACAAGGGGAGAGTACCCTTGATGCTCGGCTTAGGCGGAAATGCCACGCAAAAACTTATTGAAGAAATCGAACAAACCGATTTTTATGGTGTCGCAGGGATTTTATCCGTAAGCCCCTACTACAATAAACCTACGCAGGAAGGAATCATTGCACATTACCAGGCATTAGCGGATGCATCTCCTGTACCCCTGATGTTGTACAATATTCCAGGACGAACCATGTCCAACCTTACTGCAGCGACTACACTCGCGCTATCGCACCATCCCAATATCATTGGCATCAAGGAAGCAAGTGGAAATCTGGAGCAATGCATGCAGATAGCCGCCTCCATGCCAAAAGACTTTTTACTCTTATCGGGAGACGACCTTTTGACCAAACCCATGCAAAGCATAGGAGGATCCGGAGTGATCTCTGTACTAGCCAATGCCCTACCGGCCACCTTCAAAACCCTGATCGAAGGTGATGTTGCTTCTTCTCAACAAGCAGCTAATTCAGTTTTAAAACTGAATGGATTGATGTACGAAGAAGGAAATCCCGTGGGAATTAAAAATCTACTGCTGCACCTAGGCATTATCCAAACGGACCAAGTACGACTTCCACTTTTGCGCGCGAGTAAAGGGCTGAGTGAAAAAATCCGTTTGGCAAAGCCCCAGTAATCCATGACCCCCTTATCCGTATTACAACTCACTACTTCTATCCAGCAAGTACTTGAAAAAGAGCTTGAACCCTTGGTGTGGGTGGTGGGTGAACTAGCGGATTTTAGACAAGCCCCTCAAGGACATGTGTACTTTGAGTTGGTGGAGAAACAAGCAAATCAGGTTCAAGCAAAGATCCGAGCCAATCTTTGGCAGTTTACCTACCGCAGTGTCGCTACCAAATTTGAAGCCGTTACCGGCACCTCCCTCAAAAATGGCATGAAGGTTCTGGCTCAGGTGAGCGTGACCTACCATCCCGTCTTTGGCCTTAGCCTCAATGTAAAAGACATCGATCCCTCCTTTTCTTTGGGGGAACGCGCACGTATTCGTCAAGAGACCATTACCAAACTCACTCAAGAAGGTTGGATGGGACACAATGCACGATTACCGCTACCCCTAGTTTTTCAGCGGATTGCAATTATATCCAGTGCCACTGCCGCTGGATACGGCGACTTCATCGACCAGCTAGCAGGCAACCCTCAAGGGTACAAGGTATACCATCAACTTTTTCCTTCCTTGATGCAAGGCAACGAAGCAGTGGACAGTCTGCTTTCTGCCTTGGACCAGGTTGCAGCGGTAGCGGAAAAACTTCAATTGGATGCCGTGGTTCTCATTCGAGGCGGAGGTGCGCAACTGGATTTGGATTGCTTTGACGATTACCGACTTGCCTTAAAAATTGCAGATTTTTCACTGCCTGTCCTTACCGGTATTGGGCACGAACGCGATGAAACTATCGCCGATTTAGTAGCGCATACGCGACTAAAAACACCAACTGCCGTAGCTGAATTTATTCTCTCCAGTTTTCGTGAATACGAAGAGAATTTGGCACTTGCAGCCCAACGGTTGGATTGGATCACACGTAGCAAATTCAATGAAGAGGAACGCAAACTTCAGGCATGCCACTTGCGCATACAGGGGGAAGGGAAGCAACTTCTTTCCCGAGAAGGGGAAAAGGTAAGAACTACTACGCTGCGAATTCTGAATTCCATTAAAAATGGTACCAAGCAAGAAAAAAGTAAACTGGAACAGCGAAAGGACCAATTAATAAAGAGTAGTCAGCACTTTTTCAAAGGTCAACAGGACAGCCTGCAAAGACTTGAAACAGGTAGCCGGCAATTGGATCCAAATGCCCTATTGCAAAAAGGATATACCCGCACCGAATCCAAGGGAAAGCCAATTCATCAACTTACTCTGGCTTCTGGGGACCAAATCCTTACCTACACTTCTACCCAAAAAATCAGCAGTACCATTCAAACCATCGAAAGCAAATGAAAGATTACACGTACACCCAAGCCATGCAACGACTGGAGGCAATTCTTGCTCAATTGGAAGAAGGATCTGCCTCTGTGGACACCCTGTCAGAATTGGTCAAAGAAGCAGCAGCGCTTGTTGCCTTTTGCCGCGAAAAACTTCGAACTACCGAAGAGGAAGTTCAAAAGGCTTTTGAAGGATTGTAATCCAAGGCTCTTCCAAAAAAAGGGGTTAAAGGCTTGGTGCACTTTCTAGCACCTGCAAAAACTTTCGAGGAATACTCACCAGCATGTTTTGGTAAATGCCTGGAATTCGAATAAGGAAATAATCTTTATTCCCTTTTTCGATACACTCCCCAATCATATCTTCCAGTGATCCGCCGATCACCTTGACTTTTTCTCCTGGGCCAATATCCGAGCCATCCGTTTCGATTGCTACTCCGGTTGCCACTACCCGCTGAATAGTTTCCACATCCTCGTCACGAACGATCGCATGCTCCCCAGAAAAGTGAACAAACTTCACCGCCCCTGGCACTTTGAGACAGTTCCAAAGGTTATTGCGATGGGTTTTTACGAATACATAGCCATTAAATAGCGCCTTCTGTACCTTTTTTTTACGGTCAGACCACTGCCTCAACTCCTCCACCATGGGTAAGTATACTACTACCCCTTCCTCTTTCAGCATGTCGGCAACTTTTTTTTCCGCCCGAGAACGGGTGTACATCACATACCATTTTAATTCTTGCATCTCTCTTGGGTCTATGGGGTCACAAATCTAAAAAAATAGCTCAATTTTTCGGAGAAAAACGAAAAAACCCCTGGAACAAAGTTCCAAGGGTTTGATCAAAAAAACCACCAACCTTAAAAAGTGATGTTTAGTTTCTACGAAGCTTGATTGCAAGCTTGTCGGTAAGCAAATACATCACTGGTACGAGTACTAACGTAATGATCGTTGCAAAGGTTAACCCAAATATTACAGTCCAAGCCATGGGGCCCCAGAAGGCTGCGTTATCGCCTCCTACATAGAACTGAGGGTCAAATTCACTCAATAGCGTTGCAAAATTTATGTTCATCCCGATCGCCAATGGAATCAATCCAAGGACCGTCGTAATAGCTGTCAAGAGTACCGGACGAAGACGGGTTTTACCTGCTTCCACAATGCTTGCCAGCAAATCAGGAAGAGCCAAATAACTTCCCTTTTGAATCCCCAATTCCTCACGCTTTCTTACCCGCACTAGATCCGTGTAATCAATCAATACAATCGCATTGTTTACGACCACGCCAGCCAAGGAAATAATTCCGATACCGGTCATGATCACCACAAAATCCATATTGAAAATCACCAAGCCCAAGAATACACCTATCGTACTGAAAAGAACGGATGTCATGATAATGAAAGGGCTAATCACCGAATTGAACTGTGCGACGATAATCAAGAAAATAAGAGATACCGCAATCCCTAATGCGCGCAACAAGAAAGCCTGTGACTTGGCTTGCTCCTCCTGCTCACCAGTATACTTCACCGTAATTCCCTCAGGAACTGGATATGCCCCCATCAAATCCTTGATTTGGCCATTGATTTCTGTAGGGTTGTATCCATCTAGTACATTGGAGAACATACTCACCACTTTTTCGGAGTCTTTTCTTTTCACTGACCCATAAGTAGAACCATACTGAATGTCGGCTACCGCAGAAATTGGAACTTCTCTTTTATCTCCAAACTTATCTCGGAAACCAATTTTCTTGTTCACAAGCGTATTGATGTCGTAACGTGAATTTTCATCCAAGCGAAGGAAGATAGGATAGTCCTCTTCTCCTTCTTTGTACTTGGATACCTCAAGACCAAATAGAGATGTTCTTAACTCCATCGCTATACTGGAAGTAGACAATCCAAATCTTCTTGCCTTTTCGCGATCAATACGAACGACTACTTCAGGACTTCCCAAAGAAAGATCAGTCTTCAATTCTTCAAGACCTGGAATGGAATTGGATTCCAAATAAGCCTTGGTCTCCTCCACATAAGCAATCAATTCCTCGTAATTTTCCCCAACAAATTCAATGTTGACCGGATTCCCAACAGGAGGTCCGTTTTGCTGCTTGTCTACCGTAATTAACACCCCTGGGTACACTTTTGCCAACTCACGAATCACTTCCATTGCCTCATTGGTATCAATCCCTTGACGGTCGATGTAATCCACAAATCCAATCGTAATTTTTGCTTTATGTGGGGTAGACTGAATACTTGGCCCTTGCGTAGGGTCACCCGTACCTTCTCCCACTTGCGTGATAACAGACTCCAGAATACCTCCATAAGGCTCCAATTTGGTCATCATCTCATCCTCCATCTTATCTACAAAAGCATTGGTAGCTTCGATACTTGTTCCAATCGGAAATTCAACGAACACGTTGACCAACTGAGGTTGATTGTCCGGAAAGAAAAGGACCTTTGGAGAACTAATTCCAAGTAAAACAATGGAGAAAATCAACAGCAAAAAGGTGCCTACTAATATTTTGATGGGGTTTTTCCCTTTCAAGGAAAAGGTAAGTAAGGATTCATATCCATTCTCCATCTTAACCAAGAAGACAGACTGGAACCAGCCCACTGCTTTTCTCAAAAAGAACACATACACCAAAGTCAGCAAAGAGGACACTATGGCAAGAGAACCTATGGTATTCCATCCAACTAGGTAACAAATAAGCGCCAAGAGCCCCAAAAATCCAGCCGCTCGAACCGATCCTTTTTTAGGTTTGTCTTGGGTCATGTCCTCAATTTTCATGAACATAGCAGTCATCACTGGATTGATGACCAAGGCTACAAACAAGGAAGCGGATAGAACGATAATGAGGGTAATCGGCAGGTATTTCATAAACTCCCCTACTAGATCATCCCAAAAAGCTAGCGGAAGAAATGCCGCCAAGGTGGTGAGTGTAGAGGTGATGATTGGCCAAGCTACTTCTCCAACCCCTTCTTTAGCTGCTTGACCAGCCGGCTTGCCTTCCTGCATCATGCGGTAAATATTTTCTACCACCACAATGCCATTGTCCACCAACATACCCAGAGCCAGAATAAGTGAAAAGAGCACCATCAGGTTGAGTGTGATTCCAAAGGAATCTAGCACCAAGAAGGAAATAAACATGGACAAAGGAATCGCCGAACCCACAAAAAGTGCATTTCGGAAGCCCATGAAAAACATCAATACCAAGACTACCAGGATAATACCAAAAATGATGGAGTTTTCCAGGTCACTCACTTGAATGCGAGTTTGCTTACTCTGGTCGTTGGTGATGGAAATCTCTACATTTTCTGGAAATCGATTCGCCTTTGTGGTCTCAATAATTTCCTTGATTTTGTCCGCAGCATCCAATAGGTTTTCACCGCTTCGCTTGGTCACGTTGATCGTGATTACAGGCAGGTTTTTACTACGAGCATAAGAAGTTCTATCTTTAAAGGTATCCTTGATCTCGGCCACATCTTTCAGGTACACAATCTTCTGCTGATCCGTTTTGACGATAATGTTAAGCAGATCTTCTGGATTGGTAAATTCACCATCTACGCGTAATGTGCGTTCGAAATCACCGGTTTTTATGCTACCTCCAGAAACAGTCATGTTTTCTGTTTGGATTGCTCCCGATATATCGTTAAAACTTACGCCAACAGACTCCATTTTGTAGGGATCCACATTGATTTGAATCTCTCGCTCGATGGTTCCTGCAAGGTCAGCCTTAGAGATTTCCGGTAGCTTCTCAATCGCATCTTCAAGATATTCCCCATAGCGCTTCAATTCCTGCTCCGAATAAGGGCCCGAAATATTGACGTTCATGATTGGGAAATCGGAAGTATTTACTTCCAAGACATTGGGCTCCTGATCGAGATCAGTGGGCAATTCACTTTTTGACTTGTCTACTGCATCTTTTACATCTTGGATGGCTTTTGCAAGTTCTACTCCAGGAGTAAACTCAATTACAATGGAAGAAAAGTCCTGCACTGAAGTCGACTTGATGTCCTTCACATTGTTCAAGGACTTCAATTGTTTTTCAATCGGTCGAGTGATTAGGTTCTCCATATCCACAGGCGAGTTGCCTGGATAAGGGGTACCTACATAGACTGTCGGGATGACGATTTCAGGGAAACTTTCCTTGGGCATGGTGCGGTAAGCACCCAAACCCAATACTGTAATGATGAGGGTCAGAATGATTACCGAAGTAGAATTGTCCACACTAAAGGTGGACAATCCAAACTCACGGATCGTTTTGGATTTTTGAGGGGTATCCATGTTTACTGCTTAGCTACGTTTACACTGAAATTATCACCCACTTCACGGAATCCTTTGTCTACCAGTATTTCGGTACCTGTAAGGCCTCCCACGATTTCAGTTTGATCTCCTGAGGTATAGCCACGGGTCACATATTTTTTCTTTGCTAGCCCATTTTCTACTGCAAACAGGTAGTCTCCTTTGGTATCCGCCATGATCAAGTGGGATGGAACAATCACGCTTTCCTTATTGCTGTAATCCTGAATCTTCAAGACCGAAATCATATTCGGCTTCACCTCAGGAAGGCTAGGAAGGAAAACTTCTACCTTAAACGTACGGTTGTTTGGATTGATGATTGAACCAGTAGCAGACACCTTGGTAGTGATGGTCTTGTTTATGGATGGGAAATTAATTTCTACTGAATCTCCCTTAGCCAAAGCACCGATATAGCTCTCGGAAATATCAGCCTCGATAAATAGGTCACTTTCACCCACAAACTGGAATAGCTGAGAACCTGGTTGCACCAACTCCCCTACTCGCACTCGAACGGTTTCTACCGTTCCATTGAATGGAGCACGAATGGTAGATTTAGACAATTGAGTCTTTAGAGAAGCTAGGCTTTTCTCCAAACCTTCTTTTCTGCTTTTTGCTTCCAAGTACTGGATTTCTGTTCCGATCTTTTGATTCCAAAGACGCTCTTGCTTTTCAAACACAGTTCGGGCTAAAGAAAGACTATTTTCCAATTCTTCGATACTGCGCTGAATGGCTTCGGAGTCCACCTTTGCCAACACCTGTCCTTTGGATACACGCATGCCTTCAATGGCAGGGATGTCAAGAATTCTTCCAAGTGTCTCGGAACTGATATTCACGTTTTTCTTAGAAAGTACCGATCCAGTTACCTCCACAAAGTGGGTAAATTCCCCTTTTCTTGCAGGCACAGTAGTGATCAATAGCGGCTTTTTAGCTGCGGCAGCAAATTCAGGATCTGCAGCAATCAATTCAGCTTCCAAGGTTTTGATTTGTGTAGTCAACTCAGAAAGTTGGCTTTTTAAAGCTTCCAATTCAGCTTTTTTTGCTTCTAGGCCATCTCCTGCACAGGAGGCTATCCCAAGAGAAAGGACAAGCAAAGTGGCAAAGTTTAGGATTGATTTCATGGGTATAAAATAGAGGTGGAAGAGTTGGTTTAGTTTGTCAAATCAGGCTTTAATAAGCCTAGGGCTTTTTCAAGATTTATTTTCGAAATAAGGCCATCGTATATGGCGCCGAGGTAATTGATTTCTGCTTGAATTAAGGCGGCATCTGCTTCCACTACTTCAAGATTGGATCCTACCCCTTCTTTGTATTTAATACGGGCAATTTGGTAGACCTCTGTGGCGAGCTGCAAATTAGTTTCCTGCACTTCTAGGAGGCTGAGATCGTTTCGAAGGTTGGCCTTGGCGACATACAATTCGTTCTTGAAGGATTCCTTCAAGAAGGTACGCTGGTTTTCAAGCTGGTTAATTTGAACCCGATTCTTTTGGATTCGTGCCGCTTTACCAAATCCATCAAAAATGGGAACGGACATGCTTACGCCTACTAAGGAGCTTCCAAACCAGTTGGATTTATTAAATACCCGATCCAATTCATTTCCTGCTCCGCTTCGACGAGTATTACCAATAAAATCAATTTTGGGCATGTACTGGCTCAAGTTATTTTTCAAATCTAACCCAACAAGTGTAAGCTGTGTGGACACCTGTTCCAATTCAATACGCTCAGCTCCTTCTTCACCTAGCAGAGCAAGGATTTCTTCTTTAGGGGACAATTCCTCCAACGACTCAGCTAGAACTACTTCATATTCCATGGGCATGCCCAGCTGCAGCTTTAGAATTTGCTTGCTGATATCCAAACCTGTTTGGCTTCGCTGCACTTGCGTATACACATTGTTACGCTGCACCTGAACACGGGAAACATCTAGCTTTTCTACAAAACCTGCCTCCTGAAGTGCAATAGTTTCTTTTAGAAGCGTATCTATTCGAGACAAGTTGGCCTCGGCAAGTCGAATGCGCTGCTGATTGACCAAAACCCCAAAATAGGCTTTCTTCACATTTTCAACCACATCGATCTCGGCCTTTTTCAAGTCTTTATTAGTTAGGTCAAGAAGCGTTCTCGCTGCACGAAGTCCTACAAAAAATGAACCGTCAAAAATCATTTGAGATACAGTAACCCCCAAACCCGAGGAATAACTCACACCAAAACGAGCAGGGATCACGTCGCTTGGATTGGAGGGATCTCCAAATGGAGGTTGGTTCGGTAAAAAGACTACAGGAATTCTTGGGTTGTAATCCAAGTTGTAAGCCCCATTGATCTGAGGAAGGCCTCGGGAGGTTGTTTCCTTAATTGTTGCCTTCGAAATCAGAAGTTCCAAGCGGGCATTTTTGGTGCTAGGATTGTTTTCCAAGGCATAGGTAAGGGCATCAGCAAGCTTCAATTCCACGAGCTGTTGGGCAGCGAGTTGGGAAGCACTAAGCCCTACCAAAGCAAGTAGGAGGAGGTATTTTTTCATATACTAGTTGGTTTAATTCAAAAGGTCTTTTTGTTCAAAAAAGGCTTGTCGTCCTTTATCTGTAAAAATGCCATGAAGAAAGTGGTCCATAATCACCAATTGCTCTTCAAGTACATTGTATTCGGGGTCCGAAAAATTCTTCGCATCAAAGGCAGTAGTGATTTGGTTCAATCTCACCTTGGCCAGTATACGAGAATCAATTTCCTCTCGGAAATACCCCAGCTGTTTTCCGAGTTCCAAGACATTGACCAAGTCTTTTTGAATGGTTTGATCCTTGAAAGATTCAAAAAGCTTCCAGGCCTCTGGAAAATATTTCTGTACCTCCATGATCACCAGTGGATTGATAGAAGTCAGACGGTCACGCATCATTCTGGAGGTCTGCACCAGGTGCTCGATGACTCCATCCCCTTGTTCTAGAATTAAGGAAAGCTTGCGCTGATCCTCTTCCAAAATGGCAGCAAAGACAGCTTTAACCAAATCCTTCTTGTCTTCAAACTCTTGATAAATGGTCTTCTTTGAAATGCCGGCCTGTCTCGCCAGGTCTTCCATTGTAACTGTACGCACTCCAAAGCGCGCAAACTGCTCCGTAGCTATCTCTAAAATTCGTTGCCTTGTCTCCACAGCTATCTTAATTAGGAAGACAAAACTACGGAAACTATTTATTTGTTTATAGTTTCCTTGGTTTTATTTAAAAATAAATCACTAAAAAAGTTATTTTTTCAAACCTATTTAAATGTATTATTTTGTTTTAGAAATAATTTTAAAATTATTATTTGTTTTTAAGGATTTTACACAAACAATAATTCTCCAAATTAATCCAAAGCCAAACCTTTTTTTGTACTAATTAATGCTACCACCCTACTTTTTTAAGATAAAAATGGATGCCGTAAAAAAGGATAAAAAATCTCTGGCCCTTTTCTAAAAAAATATAGAACTACCCCTGAAATCTTCCCCTCAAGTTTTCAGATTCTAAAACCCAATTGCTTACTTTTGTACCTTACCGCCCAAGGACATGATTTTCTTCTTTGAATCCCCTCAAAAACTCATTTACGGAGTTCAAACCCCACAACCTCTCCCCTCAGAAGACCTCCAAAAACTCGCATGGCTTTTTGGCGAAGCAAAACCCCTAATGGGAGAGAAAGTACCGGGCAATTATGCCGGTCCACGTAAAGAAATGATCACTCCTTGGTCTACCAATGCAGTAGAAATCACGGGCAACATGGGGATTCACGGGATTCAGCGCATTGAAGAATTTACCCCCCTACAACCTGGAGAAGCGATCGATCCCATGCTCCAAAAGGCGTATGAAGGACTAGATCAGGAAATTTTTACCATCCAACTCCAGCCTGAACCCATTCAATCGATCACCGACATCGCAGCATACAATGCTTCTGAAGGACTTGCATTGAGTCAAGAAGAAGTGGATTACCTCAACCAAGTATCCTCCCAATTGGGACGATCATTGACAGATTCGGAAGTATTCGGGTTTTCACAAGTCAACTCCGAGCATTGCCGACACAAGATCTTCAACGGCACCTTTATCATTGATGGTGTTGAAAAACCGATGACACTTTTTCAATTGATCAAAGAAACCTCCAAGCGTCATCCCAATCGAATCGCCTCTGCCTACAAAGACAATGTGGCTTTTGTCAAAGGCCCATCGATCCAGCAATTTGCTCCTAAAACGCAGCACCAAGCAGATTTTTTTGAGCCTCGTCAAATAGAAACAGTTCTCTCTCTCAAAGCAGAAACGCACAACTTCCCAACCACAGTGGAACCATTTAACGGGGCCGCTACTGGTGCCGGTGGTGAAATCCGTGACCGCCTTGCTGGTGGTACAGCCTCTATCCCCTTGGCAGGTACTGCAGTATACATGACTTCCTACTCCAGGTCAGAAGCAGGACGAAGCTGGGAAAAAAACCTACCTGCACGCCCATGGCTCTACCAAAGCCCCATGGACATCCTGATTAAAGCCTCAAACGGAGCCTCTGATTTTGGAAATAAGTTTGGACAGCCCCTCATCGCGGGATCATTACTCACCTTCGAACACGAGGAGAATGAGAAGCAGCATGGCTTCGACAAGGTCATCATGCTTGCTGGAGGCGTAGGATTTACCAACGCCAAGTACACCAAGAAAGCGGAGCCCAAAGCCGGTGATCAGATCGTCATCATGGGCGGGGACAACTACCGCATCGGTATGGGTGGATCGGCTGTATCTTCCTTGAATACGGGTGAACTCTCCAATGCCATCGAACTGAATGCCATACAGCGTTCCAATCCAGAGATGCAAAAGCGCGTTTCCAACGTGATTCGTGCCATGGCGGAAAGCGAAAACAATCCCATCGTCTCCATCCACGACCACGGCGCAGGTGGGCACCTCAACTGCCTCTCTGAATTGGTCGAAAGCACAGGTGGTACCATTCACATCGACCAACTCCCTGTGGGAGACCCTACTCTATCCGCCAAGGAAATCATCGGCAACGAATCCCAAGAACGAATGGGATTGGTAGTTGGCAAAAAAGACATTCCGCTCCTGCAACAACTATCCGAACGGGAACGCGCCCCTTTTTACGTAGTGGGCGAAACCACCGGAGACATGCACTTCAAGTTTGAAAACCAAAAAACAGGAGAAAAGCCGGTAGACTGGAACTTGAGTTACCTATTTGGCTCCTCTCCCAAAACCATCCTAGAAGATGTAAGCCAACAAGGATCAAACTTCACTGAAGCAAATTACCAACAAGAATTGCTAACCACCTACCTCAAGGAAGTCCTTCAACTCGAGGCAGTGGCCTGTAAGGATTGGTTGACCAACAAAGTGGACCGCTCCGTCACAGGTCGCGTAGCTACCCAGCAAACAATCGGTGAAATCCAGTTGCCGCTCAACAATGTGGGCGTAATGGCCCTAGACTTCACAGGACAAAAAGGAATTGCCACCTCCATCGGACATGCTCCAGTGGCCGCTCTAGCCAACCCAGAGGCAGGAAGCCGCTTGGCCATCGCAGAAGCACTGACCAACTTAATCTTTGCTCCTATCGCAGATGGATTGAAGGGGATTTCCCTCTCTGCCAACTGGATGTGGCCTGCAAAAAATAAGGGAGAAAACGACCGCCTATACCGAGCAGTTCAGGAAGTTTCAGAATTTGCCATTGCACTAGGAGTCAATATCCCAACTGGAAAAGATTCTCTTTCCATGACACAAAAGTACCCTGGTGGCAAGGTGGTTTACTCCCCAGGTACCGTGATTATTTCGGCGATTGGAGAATGCGAAGACATCACCAAAACGGTTAAAACGGCTCTAATCCCTCAAGTTGGCACCAAGGTTCTATACCTCGACTTCACAAAGGATGTAGCCAAACTCGCCGGCTCCTCACTTTATCAGGCCCTCAATAAAATAGGTCATGAACCACCAACGGTTGTCGATGCAGCCTATTTTGCTAGCACTTTTGAAACCGTACAGCAACTCATCTCTCAAGGATTAATCCTTGCTGGACACGATATTTCTTCTGGAGGTATGCTGACCGCTCTTTTGGAAATGTGCTTTCCAAGCCAATCAGTTGGCATGCAAGTGGATGTGACGCAACTTGAAGAAAAGGACTTGGTGAAAGCCTTGTTCTCCGAAAATCCAGGCATCCTCATTCAAGTGGAAGCAAATGGACAAGTAGAAAAACACCTTGCTGCCGCACAGATTGGATTTAAAACCCTTGGAACAGTTACCGGAAACGGGAAAATTGAACTTGCTTCCCAAACCTTAGTGGTCTCCGAATGGAGAGATATCTGGTTCCGTTCCTCGTACTTGCTTGACAAAAAACAAAGCGGAGAAAAGTTAGCACTCGAGCGATTTACCAATTACAAAAATCAACCGCTTCAGTACAGCTTCGCTTCAGGTTGGGAAGGAAAGTTTGCAAACTTGGGACTCGATCCATTCCGTACCAAAAAAGGAAAAGCGACTGCTGCGATTATTCGCGAAAAAGGGGTCAATGGAGACCGAGAAATGGCTTATTCGCTGTGGTTAGCTGGCTTTGAGGTCAAAGATATTCACATGACAGACCTGATTTCTGGTCGAGAAGATTTGACTGATGTCCAAATGATTGTATTTGTGGGTGGATTCTCCAATTCCGATGTGTTGGGCTCTGCAAAAGGTTGGGCGGGTGCATTCTTGTACAACCCGAAAGCCAAGCAAGCCTTGGATGCATTTTATGCACGACGGGACACCCTTTCCTTGGGAGTTTGTAATGGCTGCCAGCTGATGATCGAATTAGGTCTGATTACTCCAGATCACGCTGAAAAACCTAAAATGCTGCATAACGCAAGCCATAAATTTGAGTCTAGTTTCGTCAATGTAACCATTCCTGAAAACACTTCCGTGATGCTAGGAAGCCTAAGTGGACAGCGCCTAGGCGTTTGGTTGGCGCATGGAGAAGGAAAGTTCAATTTACCTAAAGGTGAAAATGGCTACCACTTTGCCATGAGGTACAGCTACAGCAGTTACCCAGGTAATCCAAATGGTTCAGACTTTGCGACAGCTGGTATCGCTTCCGAAGACGGAAGACACTTAGCCATCATGCCACATATTGAGCGCAGCTTGAAGCCTTGGAACTGGGCCCATTACCCAAGTGAGCGACACGATGAATTTACCCCTTGGATGGAAGCTTTCGTCAATGCAAGACGCTGGGTAGAAGCTCAAATCAACTAGGCTGCTGCTGCTTAGTTGATTTTCTAAAGTTTATAAAGGGTGGCTGTTAAGCAGCAATCCATCATTGACCCTCTTAAGGTAGGTCATTGCTCTGCCTTCTTCCCCTACCTCACAGACACGGTAACTAGGGAAAGGATTGCCCCAAGACCCTCCAAAGTGTCCCGCCCATAAAAAAGGCTTCTTTTTATACACCATCAGACCATCCAAGTCATGATCGTGTCCATGAAAAGTGGCTTTCACATTTGGGTAAGAAGCGATCAAGTCCATAAACTCTTGGCAAGGGACTCCATTTCGAGTCCAATCCTGCTGGGAGATGTGGATGAATACATACACCTGATCTAGCTTTTCATAGGAAGTCAACATTCCCTTTAGGTAATTCAAATCCGCACAGAGGTAGTCACCCGCTACATTGGAGGAGTCAAGTAATACAACCCCATAGCTATCCTTTACCACAAAGGAATGGTTGGTGGGATGCCCCATGATTCGAAGAAAAGTATCGGCATCCACCCGATCGTGATTGCCTCGAGTTGCAAAATTTGGTACCTGTAATTGCTCATAAACGGCCTTTACCTCCGGAAGAAAGCTAGGCGTATCGTGAATCAAGTCCCCATTAAAAACCACAAAATCCACCCCTTTCTCGCGGTTAATCGCATCAATCAGTTGCTGGTGAGATCCTGCAAAATCAGTATTGCCCTGTCCCCAGTGCCCGTCTGATGCGGTGATAAACTTGAGACGTGTGGCTTTAGGTAGGCTTACCTGTCCGTAAGTAGCAAAAGGCAGAGTTATCAAACCTGTGCTGATCAAACTGAGTTTCTGGAGAAAAGGGCGTCTATGCATGGCTTGAAAATACAACATTGACTGCACTTTTCGAAGTACCCAACCCTCCCAAATAAAATCTTCGTAAATCTGATTTTCCGATGGTAGGAATGGCAACTACACCTTTTCCTTGGCGGGATTGCTGAAGCCATCCCTTTTGCTTACTTTTCGAAAAACCATTCTCCCATGCGAAGCTACTTATTCACTTCCCTGTTTCTTTTGATTGGCATCAGCCTTTCCGCACAAACCATCGATCAAGCGCGATTAAAAGCGCTCACTGAAAAGCAATGGCAATCCGGACTTCGTCTGTTGAACGAACTTGTTTCCATGCCCAATGACGCCGTATTTCCCGAGCAAATCGCAGTGAATATCGCTTGGTGCGAAAACGCCTTTTCTCAACGAGATTGGTCTGTAGAGAGATTGGAAACAGGCGGAATTCCGCTGCTTCTTGTAGAAAAGAAACAACCGAATGCTAAAAAAACAGCACTTTTCTACTTTCACGTAGATGGACAAGCGGTGGATATCAGCAAATGGGATCAGAAAGATGCCTACCAGCCTGTCCTGAAGGCACAAAGTTCAACAGGCACTTGGGAGGCTCTCCCTATGGAAAGATTACAAACCGAATACAATCCTGATTGGAGAATCTTTGGCCGCTCTACTTCCGATGACAAAGGTCCTTTGGCTATGCTCATTACCGCCTGGGATGCGCTTACAGCAGCAGGGATCTCTCCAGATTATTCAGTGAAAATCATTCTTGACTTTGAGGAAGAACAAGGTTCACCCCGACTTCCAGCAGCCGTAGTCAAATACAAGGAAAAACTCGCTGCTGACCTGATGCTCATCATGGATGGACCGCGTCACACCTCCAACCTGCCAACGCTTAGTTATGGTGCCAGAGGCATCTCCGAACTCTTTTTGACCACCTACGGACCCAAGCTCCCACAGCACAGTGGGCACTACGGCAACTATGCCCCCAACCCTGCCCTGCTGATGTCTCAACTGCTTTCTTCCATGAAAAATGAAAACGGCCGCGTAGTGATTCCGGGATTTTACGATGGAATTACCTTTACTGAAGCAGAGCGTAAGATCTTCGCTGCCGTACCGGACAATGAGCCCGCAGTTAAAAAACGCCTTGGCCTTGGCCGAACCGATCAGGTGGGACAGAGCTACCAAGAAAGCATCAACTACCCTTCCTTGAATATCAAAGGGCTATCGGCAGGATATACCGGCGCTCAAGCGACTACCATCATCCCAGCCATTGCGATAGCAGAACTAGACATGCGCCTAGTACCCGAGTCGGATCCCGTACGCTTGTTTGAACTGATCAAAGACCACATCCGAAAGCAAGGATTTTACATCACGGAAAAAGACCCTACCGATGCCGAGCGAATGACGCATCCCAAAATCGTCAAGGTCGGTACTTCCATCTCCTACCAGGCTTTCCGTACACCTATGGATTCTCCAGTGGGCGCATGGCTGAGAAAAGCGATGAACCGTTCCTTTGGAGCAGATCCAGTACAGATTCGAATTTCTGGTGGTTCCATTCCCATTTCTCCATTCGTGGATGCATTGGGTATTCCAGCAGTTACCATTCCTACCGTGAATGCAGACAACAATCAACATAGCCCGAACGAAAACCTCCGCCTAGGAAACTACAAGGAGGGTATTCGTACGATTATGAGTGTTTTGACTGAGAAGATGTATTGATCCTGATTCTTTAAAAAAATCTTTCGTCAAGACAGTTTATCCGTTCTTTTCGGATGGTTTCAAAATCGATACGCTAGAGAACTAATTAGGAAAAAATTGGTGGCTGTGGGTGACTCGGGGTATAAAAATACTTGGTCTCTGCTCCGGTAATTACTTGCTTCTACTCTCCACAACAAACCTTTCCAAAGGGTGTAATCCACATTAACCGAAACCGCTGTGGTGGCAAAGCCATTGGGGTGGGCATTCTTTACCCGGATACCTGTTCGATCTTGGTAATACTCCACCCGTACAGCTGATTTGATTCGCTGATTCCACTTCACTTGACCAATCACAATTGGACTAAACCAGGGATCGTACGCAGTACTTCCCCGCTTTTGCTGTTGCACTCCCATGTCCATACCCACAGTCAATGCCAAAGCATCGTTTACTTGAAACTGACCATATAAATTGGAAAAATAACGCCTTCTCCGCGTGGCGTCTGGATCATCAGACCCCAAGAAGGTACTCCAATTGAGAAATACACCTTCCTTGGGCCTATAGGATACTTGCGTTCCAAAGGAAGGTTTGGTACTGCCTTCCACGTTCGTAATTCGTTGCCAACCATTGAAGACTAAACCAGAAAAAAACCACTTTTCAGAGGGCTGAAAACTCACCTTCCCACCCGTCAAAAAATAGGGCGTGTTTTCCGCTAAAATGGAACGCGTCAACGTTAAATTGTCCGTAGAAATAGCACTTTCAAATCCAATATGGGAAGGCAGTACGCCAGCATCTAACCACACATTGCCTTTTTTCGAAAGCAAAACCCCTGCATTTGCCTCAAATACATGTTTCAGGATCCCCGGTTCATCCGCATAATTGTCTACCGAATAGGCTCCCGCGTGTAACGCGACATTGCCTCGAAACTGCCCTTTAGTCATTGCAATTTTAATCAAGCCCAAATTGAGTGCTACCTGATTGTGTCGATTGTGGTTGCAAAGAAAAGGCAGTCTCGTTTTGCCTTCAGGCTGGTTAAAATCATAGCCATAAAAGAAATCTACCACTCCAGATACAACCCCTTTGAACTCATTGGAAGTTGGAAGACTGTCTTGCTGACCAAACACTGGAGTACTTATAACTAGTAAAAAAATGAGGGTAGTAAACCACCAAATCTGCTTCATCGCCATTTGTTGCGCTTTCTTTATGAATGCAAAGATAGCTTAAGGAAAAGTCTATAAAACTAAAATTCAACCAATCAATTTATTCTAGAGGATAAACTCATTTCTCCGAATACAAAACAAGTCTCAAGGTATCGTAATCGTACTTGCCTTCAAAGTATTCAAAATAGGCCTTCAGCGAGCCGAGTTTTTCGGTTACCCCCTGAATCTCCCAAATGGCTTCCTGGGGAACCAGCGCCTCCACCTGGATTTTCCCCGTCTTTACCCCATGCGTCAGGTGATTGAGGATGGTTCCAGGTGTTAGTCCACGATCGGATGCAATTTCTTCAAGGGTTTTTCCCTCCAAAAAAAGGCGTATCGTCTGTTCCTTCGTGTCCTCCTTCTTCTCTTTTGCAGGTTTGACTTTCGAACCTTTCTTCTTTCCTGACTTATTTTTTGTAGTCGAAGCAGCAGGCATGGCTTCACGAAATTGGGCTACCAGCTGCTGCCTCACCTGCCTAATTTTCAGATCCACGGCATCCAAAGATCCGATCGATTGCCCTTGTAAAATGGCTTGCAAGAGCACTTTACTTCGAGCAATGGCCGTATACTTATTCAGAAACTCCAACTCCAACTCTTCCATCGATTCCTGATACTCCTTCACACGCGTAAACCGCTCAATTTTGACCAAATGCCGAAGTAAAATCTTCATGCCCTCCAACAAAAGTTCCAAGTAATAGGCTGAGCCTTTCTCCAAGCGGTCCAACAATTTTTCAACTTCTTTTTGCTGAATCAAGTACTGCAATTGCTGCCGAAACTTCCGGGTATTTTCTCGCTCAGTTTCTAGAAGTCGATACACCGCAGGCAAGTCCTCCCGCAATTCTTGCTCCTCAAACTCCATGGAGGAGGCCTGCTCATTCTGAAACTGGATCAAGGCCCCAATCACACTCTCAAACTCGAAGGTTCGTTCCACCAATTGGAAGAGGTAGTTTTCTTGATGTATGCTCAGTAAGGCTGCTAAATCTTGCTGAGTTGACTTTTCTTGGGTAAAACCCACCACCTTGGCATCTGAAAAAATCACCTCCGTTTGGATGCGGGTTCGTAAAATCAGCCCCTCCAAACTCCGAAGTCTACTCAAGGCCACATACACCTGCCCTGGAGCAAAAGCCTGCCCCACATCCACGATGGCTTTGTCAAAGGTGAGCCCCTGACTTTTGTGCACGGTCACTGCCCAGGCTAGTTTGATCGGATACTGGGAAAATGTACCAATGATCTCCTCTTCCAACTCCTTGGTTTCCGCGTTGAGCTGGTACCGTTTATTCTCCCAATCCTCCTTTCTGAGCACATAATCCTCCTGCTGGTCGTCCATGCGAACTTTTACCTCATCCGCAGCCAACTGAATCACGGTCGCTAGCTTACCATTGAAGTAATTGGCATTGCCCGAGGAATCGTTCTTAATAAACATCACGCGCGCACCGACCTTCAACTCCAAGATGGGAGGCAGTGGAAACATGCTTTCGGGAAATTCACGGTCCAGATCTGCATCGTAAAAAAACGAGGGGCTATCCAAACTCCGAAGCTCCCGCAAATTCAGTTCGTCCGCCTTGTAATTGTGTGTAGTCAAGGTGATGCAGGGCATCATGTCCTGGATCTCATCCAATGTCTTAAACTGTTGATTCAGTCGACGCACATCCTCTGGAGTTGATCTATTGTCCCGTAGGTTATTCAGGATACGAATAAAAGTATCGTCCTGCTGCCGAAAGATCTTGTCCAACTCCAAATAGACCATTCCTGACTGCTGCAAGGCCTTGGCTTCAAAGAAATGCATGGAGTTGTAAAATCGACTCAAGACAGTCCATTCATCGTCTTTGACGATGGGAGGCAATTGGTACAAATCCCCAATCAATAGCACCTGTACTCCACCAAAAGGGACTTGATAGTTGCGCTTCACACTCCTCATCCGGTAGTCAATCGCATCCAGCATATCGGCGCGCAGCATACTTACTTCGTCAATTACCAAGAGATCAATCGCTTTGAGTACTTTTCTCCTGAGCTGGTTGAGCGGATGCTTCCGAGCCAGTGTTTGCTGGGTAAAAAACCCTTGTCGATCCGTAAAATTTCCTTCCGGCTCACGGGTAGGTAAAAAAGATCCAAATGGAAACAGAAATTGGGAGTGAACAGTCCCTCCCTTTGCATTCAGTGCTGCGATGCCCGTAGGCGCCACGATCACAAAACGCTTGTGTGTTTGTTGTGCCAGCTCCCGAAGAAAAGTGGTTTTCCCTGTACCTGCTTTACCCGTCAAAAAAATAGGCGCTCCCGTGGTAT